>NZ_JBEGED010000019.1:0-90005 GCF_040202885.1 Xanthomonas sp. WHRI 1810A | reverse complement strand
CATCTTGTGCTTCTGTTCCAGCACATCCGGACCGCAGTCGTAGAGCGAGCAGTACGGTTCCAGACACATTGCATCGCAGCCTCGCGCTGCTCGTCAGCTCCTACAGGGGAATGTGCAGAGTCACGCCTGCTTCTTCAGCGCCAGCTTTTTGATCTCGCCGTCGCGCAATTCGCGGCGCAGGATCTTGCCGACGTTGGTGGTCGGCAGTGCGTCGCGAAATTCCACGCTGCGCGGCACTTTGTAGGCGGTGACGTTGGCGCGCATGTGCTCCATGACCTGCTCTTTGGTCAGCGTGGCGCCGGGGCGGGTGACGACGAACAGCTTGATCGACTCGCCCGACTTCTCGTCCGGTACACCGATGGCCGCGCATTGAAATACGCCCGGCAGAGTCGCCAGCACGTCTTCCAGCTCGTTGGGGTAAACGTTGAAACCGGAGACCAGAATCATGTCTTTCTTGCGGTCGACAATGCGCATGTAGCCGTCGGGCTGGATGATCGCGATGTCGCCGGTTTTCAACCAGCCCTCGGCGTCGAGCATTTCGTCGGTGGCGTCCTGGCGCTGCCAGTAGCCCTTCATGACCTGCGGGCCTTTGATGCACAGCTCGCCGATCTCACCCAGCGCCAGCTCGTCGCCGGCGTCGTTGATGGTTTTGCACAGTGTCGACGGCACCGGAATGCCGATGGTGCCCATCTGGATTTTCTGCGCAGGATTACACGTCGCCACCGGGCTGGTTTCGGTCATGCCGTAACCTTCGCAGACCTCGCAGCCGGTGACCTCTTTCCAGCGCTCGGCCGCCGCCTGTTGCAAGGCCATCCCGCCGGACAACGTGACTTTGAGCGATGAGAAATCCAGCTGACGGAATTCCTGGTTACTGCACAGCGCCACGAACAGAGTATTGAGGCCGACAAAACCGCTGAACTTCCATTTCGACAGCTCCTTGACCATCGCTGACAAGTCGCGCGGGTTGCTGATCAGGATGTTGTGGTTGCCGATCAGCATCATCGCCATGCAGTGAAAGGTGAACGCGTAGATGTGATAAAGCGGCAACGGCGTGATGACGATTTCACGGCCTTCGTCGAGGTTGGAGGCCATCAGCGCCTTGCACTGCAGCATGTTGGCGATGAGGTTGCGGTGGGTCAGCATCGCACCTTTGGCAATGCCGGTGGTGCCGCCGGTGTATTGCAGAACGGCCACGTCGCCGCTGCCGGGACAGGCGTCCGTGACCGGCTGCCCGTGACCTTTGGCCAGCACCTCATTGAACTTCACCGCCTTGGGCAGGTGATAGGCCGGGACCATCTTCTTCACGTACTTGATGACGCTGTTGACCAGAAGGCGCTTGAGCGGCGGCAGCAGGTCGGCGACTTCGGTGACGATGACGTGCTTGATGCCGGTCTTGGGCACGACCTTTTCCGCCAGGTGCGCCATGTTGGCCAGACAGATCAGGGCTTTGGCGCCGGAGTCGTTGAATTGGTGTTCCATTTCCCGCGCGGTGTACAGCGGGTTGGTGTTGACCACGATCAGGCCGGCGCGGATGGCGCCGAAGACGGCGATCGGGTACTGCAGCAGGTTGGGCAGTTGCACCGCGATGCGGTCGCCGGGTTGCAGGTCGGTGTGCTGTTGCAGATAGGCGGCGAAAGCGCCGGACAAGGTGTACAGCTCAGCATAAGTGACGGTCTTGCCCAGGTTGCTGAAAGCCGGTTTGTTGCCGAAACGTTCGCAGGACTGTTTCAGCACCGCCTGAACGTTTGGATATGCGTCCGGATCGATATCGGCGGGGATACCAGACGGATATTTATCCTTCCAGAAGTTTTCGATCATGGAAGCCGACTCCTCAGCGACAGCGATTTCTACACACCGCTTAATACGGTGATTTGTTGTGATTGGACGGTGTAGCTCGCGCTTTAGGCCCGGATGACAGGTCAAAAAGCGGGCCGAGCGTAGCAGCTTTGCCAAGGGCCGCCTAGAGCCAAAAGCGGGTGCGGTGGTCACAAATGTGACTCATGAATAACTTGCAGTCACATTTGACGCAATGCGCTGCCTGCGGAATTCACGTTTTCGGTGGGAGGGAGCTTGCTCGCGAATAGGTCGGTGCAACCGTCACATCCACTGGCTGCGGGACATCGAATCCCGAGCAAGCTCCCTCCCACGCCGGTCACGAATCCACCAAAAATAACGGCGTGTTCTCACACGCCGTAGGGTTGTTCCGACAGCTTTACGCGGCCTACGCCAGGTCGCGCAACTCGCGTCGCAGGATCTTGCCCACGGGCGTCATCGGCAGTGACTCACGCAGGACAATCTGTTTGGGAATCTTGTAACCGGTGAAATTCTCCCTGCAGTAAGCCGTCAGTTCTTCGCAGGTCAGGCTCGGTTCGCGCGGGACGACGAACAGTTTCACCGCCTCCCCGGTACGCGGGTCGGGCACGCCGATCACCGCGCAGTTGGCGACCTTCGGATGACGCATGACCACGTCTTCGATCTCATTGGGGTAGACATTGAAGCCTGAGACGATGATCAAGTCTTTCTTGCGGTCGACGATGCGGATGAACCCGTCCGGATCGATCACCGCGATGTCACCGGTCTTGAGCCAGCCCTCGGCGTCCAGCACCTCGGCGGTGGCGTCCGGGCGATGCCAGTAGCCGAGCATGACCTGCGGACCCTTGATGCACAGCTCGCCACGTTCGCCCACGGGCAGCTCGGCACCCTCGTCGTCGATGACTTTCGCCAGGGTGCCCGGCACCGGCATGCCCACCGTGCCCAGCCGGGCATGGGTGCCATAGGGGTTGGCCGTTGCGATGGGTGACGTTTCGGTCAGGCCGTACCCTTCGATGATCGGGCAGCCGGTGAGCTGCTCCCAACGCTCGGCGGTGGATCTCACCAGCGCCGTGCCGCCGGAGTTGGTCAGGTGCAGGTCGGAGAAGTCCAGGGTCTTGAACTCCGGATGTTCCATCAGCGCAACAAACAGCGTGTTGAGCCCGATCATGGCCGAAAAGCGCCATTTCTTGAGCTCCTTGATGAAGCCTGCGATGTCCCGTGGGTTAGTGATCAGCACGTTGTGGTTGCCGCTGACCATCATGCACATGCAATTCACTGTGAAGGCATAGATGTGATAAAGCGGCAGCGGCGCGACCATGATTTCGCTGCCCTGCCTGAAAATCGGCTGACCACTGGCATCGTGCTGCTGCATGCAGCTGTAAACCTGTTGCATGTTCGCCACGAGATTGCCGTGGGTCAGCATCGCGCCCTTGGGCGCGCCCGTGGTGCCGCCGGTGTATTGCAGAACGGCAATATCGTTCAGGTCCAGCACCACGCGCTGCAGGTGATCCCCGCGTCCCAGCTTCAATACGCTGGTGAAGGCCACGGCCTGGGGCAACTGGTAGTCAGGCACCAGCTTCTTGATCTTGTCGACGACCGTATTGACCAGCCAGCCCTTGGCGCGGGACTGCATGTCGCCCATCTTTACTTCGATCAGGTACTGAAGGTCAGTGTCGGGCAGCACCTCCTGCACGTTCTTGCCGAACAGGTTCAGGTACACCAGGGCACGTGCGCCGGCGTCCTTGAACTGATGCAGCATTTCGCGGGGGGTGTAGAGCGGATTGGTGTTGACCACGATCAGCCCCGCCCGGATCGCGCCGAAGACGGCGATGGGGTACTGGATCAGGTTGGGCATTTGCACGGCGATGCGGTCGCCGGACTTGAGATCGGTGTGTTGTTGCAGATAGGCGGCGAACGCGGCGGAGTAACGGTCCAGCTCGGCGTAGGTGATGGTCACGCCCATGTTGCTGAACGCCGGGCGGTCTGCGTACTTTTTACAGCTACGCTCGAAGACTTCCACCACGGATGTGTAAGCCTGCAGGTCCACCTCGGGGAGCACGCCCGGCGGGCGTTTGTCGTTCCAGAAGCCAGGTTGCATATTGTTTTTATCCTCTTACCTGAGAGTGCTGGCCGCGTGTCGATGCGGGTGCTTGCCGGACGTTAGCAGCTAACGCCGTGAAGGCAAATAGGCCGGGTCGCGTCATCATTATCATGAATCTTGCGAGTGATCAGACCGTCGCCTGCTATCGGCTATACACTCATCTCGGCGCGCGGACACCCTCCGGAAACGCGGTTTTTCAATACAATTTTTTACAGGCCAGGGAGTCGCGATGAAACACGGAACGTTTTGGCTCGAGGCCGATGATCACAGCCGCCTGTACGTCAATGCGTGGATTCCTTTGGCGGGGCCCAGAGCCGTCGTCATCCTCGCGCACGGCATGGCTGAACACACCGGCCGCTATGCGCGGCTCGGTTTTGCCTTGTGCCAGGCGGGGTTTGCGCTGTACGCCCACGACCAGCGCGGCCATGGCCGAACCGCAGCCCATGGGGTGGTGGGGCACTACGCCGATGAGGAGGGATGGCGCAAAGTGGTGGGCGATCTGGCCAGCCTGCACCACACGGTGGAGCAGCGGCATCCGGGATTGCCGGTGTGCCTGCTCGGCCACAGCATGGGCAGCTACGTCGCTCAAGCTTACCTGCTGCAGCACGGCGGTCGCTTGCATGGCGCGGTACTCAGCGGTTCAAACCTGCAACCGGTCTCGCTGTATCGAAGCGCTGCGCTCATCGCTCGCTTCGAACGCTGGCGGCAAGGCCCCCGAGGCCGAAGCGCGCTGATTGAATGGCTGTCGTTCGGCTCCTTCAACAAGGCCTTCACACCGGTGCGTACGCCGTTCGACTGGCTCAGCCGGGACCCGGTCGAGGTCGATCTGTATGTTCAGGACTCGATGTGCGGGTTTCGCTGCACCAATCAGTTCTGGCTGGACATGCTGGGCGGCTTGCAAGTCGTCAGCGACCTTTCGCAGTTGGCCACGATTGATCACGACCTGCCGTTGCTGATTATGGGCGGGGAATGTGATCCGGTCAGTGGGGGCACGCGTCTGAAAGACCTTGCCAACGCCCTCAGGGGCGTGGGCCTGCAGTCGGTCACGCTGAATCTCTACCCCAAGGCCCGGCACGAAATCCTCAACGAAACCAACCGCGAAGAAGTCACCCGTGATTTACTCGCCTGGCTGGAACAGGCATTGGCCCACCCAAGGCTGCGCCGGGCGGAATGATCGTCACGGATTTCGATTTTTTCATTTTCACTATTTATGTCGCAGGATCACCTAATGACCGAAGTCACCAACACCCCCTACGAGGCGCTCGAGGTTGGCCAGACCGCCAGCTACAGCCAGACCGTGGAGGAGCGTCACATTCAGCTGTTCGCCGAGATGTCCGGCGACCGCAACCCGGTTCACCTGGATGCCGAATTTGCGGGCAAGACCATGTTCAAGGAGCGCATTGCGCACGGCATGTTCAGCGGTGCCTTGATCAGCGCCGCCGTCGCCTGCGAATTGCCTGGACCGGGGACGATCTACCTGGGACAGCAGATGACCTTTCAAAAGCCGGTGAAGATTGGCGACACCTTGACCGTGCGCCTCGAAATCCTGGAGAAGCTGCCCAAATTCCGCGTGCGCATCGCGACCCGGGTGTTCAACCAGAACGAAGAATTGGTGGTGGACGGCGAAGCCGAAATCCTCGCGCCACGCAAGGTGCAGACCGTGACACTGGCTGAGTTGCCGACAATCACGGTGGGCTGACGTCTTTCTCTGTAGGAGCCAACTTGTTGGCGAAGCGATGGCCAGGGTATCGGTTGTCTCAGCCACGCCGCTTCGCGAATAAATTCGCTCCTACAGAAGACGCGTACCGATCACTCAACCCTTCTTCGGCTTGCCCTTGGGCTTTTTCTTGCCCTTGCCCAGCGGCAAGGCCTGTTCAAACGCCGAGCGCACTTCGTTGAGTCGCTTGTCGTTCATGTCATGGACACGCTTGGCGCGTTCGGCGCCCAGATCTACCAGCTTTTCATCATCGCTCATGGCGGGGCGGCTCTCGCATTCGTTGTGCGGGCAATCATGCGCAATCGCGGCGTGCATGACCAGCCGCAGCAGCATTCAAACCTTTAAATCCAGCCACAGGCCCTTGCGCGGTTCGTCGTCGATGATCGGAATCACCGGCACGGTGTTATCGGCGTTCAGCGAATCACCAGGGATGGCCAACGGTTCTTCGTGCAGATCGGGGTGACGGTCCGACGCGCGCCGATCGCCCTGCCGGCGGTCCCGTCGGCGCTGTTCTTCACGGACCAGCAGCTCGCCCTGACCGGGCTCATGCTCGTGCTCGGCCAGATCAATGACGGTTTCGCTGAAACTGGCCTGCACCGCCGCCACCTTCGGTATCTCCGGCGAGGTTCTGGCCGGGTCGAGCTGCGAAGTCACGGGGGCCGCGCTCAAAGGGATTAAGGGTGGCAGCATGGTAATGGTCTCCTGATACAACCCTGTCGGCTGCCTTTTCGTCGACTTGAGCCGTAAGTGAGGAAAGTTTCAACTATGTTTTCCGACACTCGTTGAAATTGGGGGCGGCGGGCCAACAAATGCAAGGGTCATTGCAATGTATCTTTGGCCTGGGCGCCTTGTTCCGTTAACATAGTCGGCTTTTTCACGGTGGGAGTCAGGCAGCATGGCGCAGCAGTATCAACCGGGGCAACGCTGGATTAGCGACAGCGAAGCCGAGCTGGGTTTAGGCACCGTTCTGGCACAGGATGGCCGCTTGTTGACTGTGCTCTATCCGGCCACTGGCGACACGCGCCAATACGCGCTGCGCAATGCACCGCTCACGCGGGTACGGTTCTCACCGGGTGACATGATCACCCACTTCGAGAACTGGAAAATGACCGTTCGCGAAGTCGACGACGTCGACGGCCTGCTGGTCTACCACGGGCTCAATGCGCAGAACCAGCCTGTCACCCTGCCCGAAACCCAATTATCGAACTTCATTCAGTTCCGTCTGGCCAGCGACCGTCTTTTCGCGGGCCAGATCGACCCGTTGCCGTGGTTTTCCCTGCGCTACCACACGCTGGAACACACCAGCCGCCAGTTGCAGTCCTCGTTGTGGGGCCTGGGCGGTGTTCGTGCCCAACCTATCGCTCACCAACTGCACATCGCCCGGGAAGTGGCCGACCGCATCGCGCCACGTGTACTGCTGGCCGACGAAGTGGGCCTGGGCAAAACCATCGAAGCCGGTCTGATCATCCACCGCCAGTTGCTGTCAGGTCGCGCCAACCGGGTGCTGATCCTGGTGCCGGAAAACCTCCAGCACCAGTGGCTGGTGGAAATGCGCCGCCGCTTCAACCTGCAGGTCGCGCTGTTCGATGCCGAGCGCTTTATCGAAAGCGATGCCAGCAACCCGTTCGAAGACACTCAGCTGGCACTGGTGTCGCTGGAATGGCTGGTTGAAGACGAAAAAGCCCAGGACGCGCTGTTCGCGGCGGGCTGGGACATGCTGGTGGTGGACGAAGCGCACCATCTGGTCTGGCATGAAGACAAGGCCAGCCCCCAGTATTCGCTGGTCGAGCAACTGGCCGAAGTCATCCCCGGCGTACTGCTGTTGACAGCAACCCCGGAACAGCTCGGTCAGGACAGCCACTTTGCGCGGCTGCGCCTGCTCGATCCCAACCGTTTCCACGACCTGCACGCCTTCCGCGCCGAGAGCGAAAACTATCGCCCGGTGGCCGAAGCCGTTCAGGAGCTGCTGGATCAAGGGCGCCTGTCGCCCAAGGCCCACGAGACCATTCACGGGTTCCTCGGCGCCGAAGGCGAAACCCTGCTGGCCGCCGTGGCCGAGGGAGATACCGAGGCCGGCGCCCGCCTGATCCGCGAACTGCTTGACCGTCATGGCACCGGCCGTGTGCTGTTCCGCAACACCCGCGCCGCCGTGCAAGGCTTCCCCGAACGCAAGCTGCACCCGTATCCCCTGCCCTGCCCGGCTGAATACCTGGAGCTGCCGATTGGCGAACACGCCGACCTGTACCCGGAAGTCAGCTTCCAGTCGCAGGCCGAGACCACTGAAGAAGAACGCTGGTGGCGCTTCGACCCGCGGGTTGACTGGCTGATCGACACGCTGAAGATGCTCAAGCGGGTCAAGGTGCTGGTGATCTGCGCTCACGCGGAAACGGCCATGGACCTGGAAGACGCGCTGCGCGTGCGATCCGGCATTCCGGCGACGGTCTTCCACGAAGGCATGAATATTCTCGAGCGTGACCGCGCCGCCGCCTACTTCGCCGATGAAGAGTTCGGCGCGCAGGTGCTGATCTGTTCGGAAATCGGCAGTGAAGGCCGCAACTTCCAGTTCTCGCACCACCTAGTGCTGTTCGATCTGCCGGCGCACCCGGATCTGCTGGAACAACGGATCGGGCGTCTGGACCGGATCGGCCAGAAGCACATCATCGAGCTGCACGTGCCGTACCTGGAAACCAGCCCGCAAGAGCGCCTGTTCCAGTGGTATCACGAAGCGCTGAATGCGTTCCTCAACACCTGCCCCACCGGCAACGCCCTGCAACATCAGTTCGGCCCACGCCTGCTGCCGCTGCTCGACGGCGGTGACGACGATGAGTGGCAAGCGCTGGTGGACGAGGCCCGCGCTGAGCGTGTGCGCCTGGAAACCGAGCTGCACACCGGCCGCGACCGTCTGCTGGAGCTCAATTCCGGCGGCAGCGGCGAAGGCGACGCACTGGTGAAAGCGATCCTCGAACAGGACGATCAGTTCACCTTGCCCATCTATATGGAAACCCTGTTCGATGCGTTTGGCATCGACAGCGAAGACCATTCGGAAAACGCGCTGATCCTCAAGCCGAGCGAAAAGATGCTCGACGCCAGCTTCCCGCTGGGCGACGACGAAGGCGTGACCATCACCTACGACCGCAATCAGGCGCTGTCCCGCGAGGACATGCAGTTCCTGACCTGGGAACACCCGATGGTGCAAGGCGGCATGGACCTGGTACTCGCCGGCTCCATGGGCAACACCGCCGTGGCGCTGATCAAGAACAAGGCGCTCAAACCCGGCACCGTGCTGCTTGAGCTGTTGTACGTCAGTGAGGTGGTCGCGCCGCGCTCGTTGCAGTTGGGCCGCTACCTGCCGCCTGCCGCCCTGCGCTGCCTGCTGGACGCCAACGGTAATGATCTGTCGGCGGGTGTGTCGTTCACCAAGCTCAATGAGCAATTGGAAAGCGTGCCGCGGGCCAGTGCCAACAAGTTCATCCAGGCCCAGCGCGATGTGCTAAATCCGCAGATCAACGCCGGTGAAGCCAAGATCGCGCCCAAGCACATCGAGCGTGTGGCCGAGGCGCAGCGTCGTCTGGCCGCAGACACCGACGAAGAACTCGCGCGCCTGACCGCGCTGCAAGCGGTCAACCCGACCGTGCGCGACAGCGAACTGGCCGCCCTGCGTGAACAACGTGAACAGGGGCTGGCCATGCTGGACAAGGCCGCATTGCGTCTAGAGGCGATTCGGGTGTTGGTGGCGGGGTAAACATCGCTCGCCACACAAACACCGCAACGCTCTGTCGGAGCGAACTTGTTCGCGAAGCGGCTTACCTGATTGGTCCTAAAGCCGTCTCGCCAACAAGTTGGCTCCTACAGATCAGGAGGGAGCCGGGTGGGGTTTTCCGCTACCCGGTGCAAGCCGACGGTTACTGACCTACCCACTTCGCCATCACATGGCGCACCAAAACAAAGCACTCAACCCTGCAACGCCCTCTCCTGGATCAGCACCCATGGCGCGACTACAACAGCCCATAACAACGGGTCACGCGCCAGAAAATCAAGAGCCCTCGATTCTTCCACAGCCGCGACGTCTGCCGCCGCCAGCCAGGCCGCGACTTTCGCCTTGTCGTTCTCAGCCATCGCTTCTGCCACCGCAATCAAATCCTGTTCGGGGCTGACCCACAACAGGGCGCCCTTCGCAAAATGCGGTTGCAATTCTTCCCAGGTGATTGAAGCCGTTTCGCCAAGCAGTTTGGCATAGAGGGTGCTAGGTTCTTGCGTCATGGGTTTCACCAAAAAAGAAATCGACGCCATGATAGCGCCCGCATTTCTTCAGACAAACCCAGATTCAAGTGATTGATTGCAGAGCACTTCATCCAGGCCGGCCGATTTGGGGACATTACTCGGGGATTGGTCGGCTTGATTGTGTATCTTTATGTCAATTAAGCGACAACAGCAGGCGTTGCCCCACGCAGTCAGCTTTTCAAGCGCTGGACCGGCACTCTAAACTGTTCCGGTACAGTTGCAGGGCATCGCTGGATAACGCAAATCCGGTCCTGCGCCTTCCGGCCGCCAGGATTATAAAAACGACAACGCAAGAGTGGAGCATCATGACTAAGGGTATGACTCAGATTTCCAAGCTGTTCGCCGCGCTGGTTCTGGCAGGGGTTGCCAGCCATTCGTTCGCTGCCGACACCATCAAGATCGGCATCGCCGGTCCGAAGACCGGTCCGGTTGCGCAATACGGTGACATGCAGTTCAGCGGCGCAAAAATGGCCATCGAGCAGATCAACGCCAAAGGCGGCGTGGACGGCAAGAAACTCGAAGCCGTGGAATATGACGACGCCTGCGACCCTAAACAAGCGGTAGCGGTCGCCAACAAAGTGGTCAACGACGGCGTCAAGTTCGTGGTCGGTCACCTGTGCTCCAGCTCCACTCAGCCTGCGTCCGATATCTATGAAGACGAAGGCATCATCATGGTGACACCGGCCGCTACCAGCCCGGAAATCACCGCACGTGGCTACAAACTGATTTTCCGCACCATCGGCCTGGACAGCGCCCAGGGCCCGGCCGCCGGCGAATACATCGCCAAGCAGGTCAAGCCTAAAGTCGTTGCGGTCATCCACGACAAGCAGCAATACGGTGAAGGCATCGCCACCGCCGTCAAGCAAACCCTGGAAAAAGACGGCGTGAAAGTCGCGGTGTTCGAAGGCATCAACGCCGGCGACAAAGACTTTTCCTCGTTGATCTCCAAGCTCAAGCAAGCCAACGTCGACTTCGTCTACTACGGCGGCTACCACCCTGAGCTGGGTCTGATCCTGCGTCAGGCACAGGAAAAAGGCCTGAAAGCCGGCTTCATGGGCCCGGAAGGCGTGGGTAACGCGTCGATCTCGCAGATCGCTCAGGATGCATCCGAAGGCTTGCTGGTCACCCTGCCGAAATCCTTCGATCAGGACCCTACCAACAAGGCACTGGTCGATGCGTTCGCCGCGAAGAAAGAAGACCCGAGCGGCCCGTTCGTGTTCCCGGCCTACGCTGCCGTTGAAGTGATCGCCGACGCCATCACCACCGCCAAGTCCGAAGACACCGCCAAAGTGGCTGCAGCCATCCACGCCGGCACCTTCAAAACCCCTACCGGCGATCTGTCGTTCGACGCCAAGGGTGACTTGAAAGACTTCAAATTCGTCGTTTACACCTGGCACAAAGACGGCACCAAGACTGAAGCGCCTGTGAAGTAATCGCGCGCGTTTGCGTTAACCCGAAGCCCACTGCACACGCAGTGGGCTTTGTTTTGATAAGCCGGCGACATTTCACCAGAATCTCCCGACTGAACATCTTGAAACCGCACCAGTGAATCACTGGGCTCGTGCCGGACGCGGACGTAGATCACGACGCGCGAGCGGGAAAAGACTTCACCAGTGAAACACCCAGAAGGTTTTTAGGAGCACGCGGCAATGCCCGAGATAGACATCTATCACTTTTTCCAACAGCTGGTTAATGGCATGACCATTGGCAGCACGTATGCCTTGATCGCCATCGGCTACACCATGGTGTACGGCATCATCGGCATGATCAACTTCGCCCACGGCGAGGTGTACATGATCGGTTCCTACGTGGCGTTCATTGCCATCGCCGGATTGAGCATGCTGGGCATCAACAGCCTGCCGCTGGTGATCACCGCAGCGTTCGTCGCCAGTATCGTGGTGACCAGCGCCTATGGTTACGCCATCGAACGCGTCGCCTACCGTCCGTTGCGCGGCAGCAACCGCCTGATCCCGCTTATTTCTGCCATCGGCATGTCCATCTTCCTGCAGAACACGGTGTTGCTCGCCCAGGACTCAAAGGACAAATCGATCCCCAACCTGATCCCCGGCAACTTCGTGTTCGGCGACATGAGCACCCACGAAGTAGTGATCTCCTACATGCAGATCCTGATTTTCGTAGTGACCCTGATCGCGATGCTGGCGCTGACCTGGTTCATCTCCCGCTCTCGCCTGGGCCGCGCCTGCCGCGCCTGTGCCGAAGACATCAAGATGGCCAACCTGCTCGGCATCAACACCAACAACATCATCGCCCTGACCTTCGTCATCGGCGCTGCGCTGGCGGCGGTCGCTGCGGTACTGCTGAGCATGCAATACGGCGTAATCAACCCCAACGCGGGTTTTCTGGTCGGCATCAAAGCCTTCACCGCCGCTGTATTGGGCGGTATCGGCAGCATCCCGGGCGCGATGCTCGGCGGTCTGGTGCTGGGCGTGGCTGAAGCATTCGGCGCCGACATTTTCGGCGACCAATACAAAGACGTAGTGGCGTTCGGCTTGCTTGTCCTGGTGTTGCTGTTCCGGCCAACCGGCCTGCTGGGCCGTCCGGAGGTTGAAAAAGTATGACCAGGCAACTCAAATCGGCTTTTTTCAGCGCCCTGCTGGTGCTGGCCGTCGCTTACCCCATCCTCGGGCTGAAACTGGAAATCGTCGGGGTCAACCTGACCGTGATCGGTGCCAGTCACACCACCGTCGCTATCATTTTCGGCTGCGCGCTGCTGATGTTCCTGCGGGTGCTGTTCGCCGAGCAGATCAGCGCCGCCTGGCGTTCCGCCCCCAGCCTGCCGAGCGTTTCGTCCAGGACGAGTAATTTCCTGACCCTGCCCTCGACCCAGCGCTGGTTCCTGCTGGCACTGGTGGTCGGCGCCTTCGTCTGGCCGTTCTTCGGTTCGCGCGGCGCAGTGGACATCGCCACACTGATCCTGATCTACATCATGCTCGGCCTGGGCTTGAACATCGTGGTCGGCATGGCCGGTCTGCTGGATTTGGGTTACGTCGGCTTCTACGCCGTCGGCGCCTACAGCTACGCGCTGCTCTCGCATTACTTCGGCCTGGGTTTCTGGATCTGCCTGCCGATCTCCGGACTGGTGGCGGCGCTGTTCGGCTTCCTGCTGGGTTTCCCGGTCTTGCGTCTGCGCGGTGACTACCTGGCCATCGTGACCCTGGGCTTCGGCGAAATCATCCGGCTGCTGCTGCGCAACATGACCGACCTCACCGGTGGCCCGAACGGCATCAGCAACATCGAGAAGCCCACCCTGTTCGGCCTGAGCTTCGAGCGCAAAGCCGCCGAAGGCATGCAGACCTTCCACGAGTATTTCGGCCTGGCCTACAACTCGATCAACAAGGTGATCTTCCTGTATCTGGTGGCGCTGCTGCTGGCACTGGCAGCACTGTTTGTGATCAACCGCCTGCTGCGCATGCCCATCGGCCGCGCGTGGGAAGCGCTGCGCGAAGACGAAATTGCCTGCCGCGCGCTGGGTCTGAATCCAACCATCATCAAGCTGTCGGCCTTCACCCTGGGCGCTGCGTTCGCTGGTTTTGCGGGCAGTTTCTTTGCCGCCCGCCAGGGCCTGATCACGCCGGAGTCATTTACCTTCCTGGAGTCGGCGATCATTCTGGCGATCGTGGTCCTGGGCGGCATGGGCTCGCAACTGGGTGTGATCCTGGCGGCGATCGTGATGATCCTGCTGCCGGAAATGATGCGTGAATTCAGCGAATACCGCATGTTGGGCTTCGGCGCCTTGATGGTGCTGATGATGATCTGGCGTCCTCAGGGCTTCTTGCCCATGCAGCGTCCCGTAATGAAACTCAAAGGGGATCTGCGCTGATGAGCCGTCCACTTCTGCAAGCCTCGGGCTTGAGTATGCGCTTCGGCGGTCTGCTGGCCGTCAACGGCGTGGGCCTGACCGTTCACGAGAAACAGGTGGTCTCCATGATCGGCCCCAACGGCGCCGGCAAGACCACCGTGTTCAACTGCCTGACCGGTTTTTACAAACCGACTGCGGGCACCATTCTGCTGGACGGCGAGCCGATCCAGGGCCTGGCCGGTCATGAGATTGCGCGCAAGGGCGTGGTGCGTACGTTCCAGAACGTGCGTCTGTTCAAGGAAATGACGGCGGTGGAGAACCTGCTGGTGGCTCAGCATCGCCACCTCAACACCAACTTCCTGTCCGGCCTGTTCAAGACCCCGTCATATCGCAAAAGCGAGCGCGAGGCCATGGAGTACGCCGAGCACTGGCTGGAAGCGGTGGACCTCAAAGAGTTCGCCAACCGCCCCGCCGGCACACTGGCCTACGGTCAGCAACGTCGGCTGGAAATCGCCCGCTGCATGATGACGCGCCCGCGCATCCTCATGCTGGACGAGCCGGCTGCCGGCCTGAACCCCAAGGAAACCGAAGACCTTAAGGCCCTGATCGGCGTGTTGCGCAACGAGCACAACGCCACCGTTCTGCTGATCGAGCACGACATGAAGCTGGTGATGAGCATTTCCGACCACATCGTGGTGATCAACCAGGGCACGCCCCTGGCCGACGGGACGCCCGAGCAGATCCGTGACAATCCTGAAGTGATCAAAGCCTACCTGGGGGAAGCGTAAATGCTGCGGTTCGACAACGTTTCCACCTTCTACGGCAAGATCCAGGCTTTGCACGGCGTCAGCGTCGATGTGCGTCAGGGTGAAATCGTCACTTTGATCGGCGCCAACGGTGCGGGCAAATCCACGTTGCTCATGACGCTTTGCGGATCACCGCGGGCCCACAGTGGCAGCATCCGCTACATGGGTGAAGAACTGGTGGGGCTGGAGTCGTCGGTGATCATGCGCAAAAGCATCGCGGTGGTGCCGGAAGGCCGACGTGTGTTCGCGCGCCTGACCGTTGAAGAAAACCTCGCCATGGGCGGCTTCTTCACCGACAAAGCCGATTACCAGGAGCAGATGGACAAGGTGCTGCACCTGTTCCCGCGCCTGAAAGAGCGCTTCAACCAGCGCGGCGGCACCATGTCCGGCGGCGAACAGCAAATGCTCGCCATCGGTCGTGCCTTGATGAGCAAACCTAAACTGTTGCTCTTGGACGAGCCTTCGCTGGGACTGGCGCCGATCATCATTCAGCAGATCTTCGAGATCGTCGAACAGCTGCGCCGTGACGGGGTAACGGTGTTTCTGGTCGAACAGAACGCCAACCAGGCCCTGAAAATCGCTGACCGCGCCTACGTGCTGGAAAATGGCCGCGTGGTGATGCAAGGCACCGGTGAAGAGCTGCTGGTGGACCCGAAAGTGCGGGATGCCTATCTGGGCGGTTGATCGACAACCCGTGGGGGCGGAGCGGTCCGCTCCCACGAATCTGCTTGAGATAACGATCCGCACCAAACTAATGCCCTCCCTTGGCTGTCTCTGACTTAACCCTGTTCAGAGCTCACGCATGCCCAAGTCCCCCGATTTCGCCAAGCGATGGTTCAACGCACGCGGCTGGAAGGCCTTCGCGTTTCAGAAAGAAGTCTGGGCAGCGATCAAGCAAGGGGAATCGGGCCTGTTGCACGCCAGCACCGGCGCGGGCAAAACCTATTCGGTGTGGTTCGGCGCCCTCAACAACTTCGCCCAGTCGGTGCCGCCCACCGCTGACAACAAGCCTCGCAAGCGCAAACCACCGGCCCCGCCGCTCAGCGTGCTGTGGATCACCCCGATGCGCGCACTGGCCGCTGACACCGCCCGCGCCCTTGAAGCCCCGCTGAAAGATCTCGACATTCCGTGGTCCATCGGCCTGCGCACCGGCGACACCAGCAGCAGCGAGCGTGCGAAACAGGGCCGACGCCTGCCTACCGCCCTGATCACCACCCCCGAGAGCCTGACCCTGCTGCTCACCCGCGCCGATGCGCAGGTTGCGCTGTCCACGCTGAAAATGATCGTCGTCGATGAGTGGCACGAACTGATCGGCAACAAACGCGGCGTGCAGTTGCAGCTTGCACTGGCACGCCTGCGCAAATGGAATCCGCAATTGATTGTCTGGGGGCTGTCGGCCACCCTCGGCAATCAGGCCCATGCCCAGCAAGTGCTGCTTGGCGACACGGGCGTTACGGTGCAGGGCAAAGTGGTCAAGGAGCTGATTGTCGACACGTTGCTGCCGGCGAGCATCGAGCGGTTTCCGTGGGCGGGCCACATGGGGCTGCGCATGCTGCCGCAGGTCGTGAAGGAAGTGGACAGCAGCGCCAGTTGCCTGGTGTTCACCAATACCCGGGCGCAATCGGAGGTCTGGTATCAGGCGTTGCTGGAGGCCCGGCCCGATTGGGCGGGCCTGATTGCCCTGCACCATGGCTCGCTGTCACGGGAGGTGCGCGATTGGGTGGAGCGGGCGCTGAAGGAAGGTCACTTGAAAGCCGTGGTCTGCACGTCCAGCCTCGATCTGGGCGTGGATTTTCTCCCCGTAGAGCGGGTGCTGCAGATCGGGTCGCCCAAGGGCGTGGCGCGGCTGATGCAGCGCGCCGGCCGTTCCGGGCACGCGCCGGGTCGCCCTTCGCGAGTGACACTGGTGCCGACCCACAGCCTCGAACTGGTGGAAGCCGCCGCTGCCCACGACGCCGTCGCCGCCAGACTGATCGAACCCCGGGAATCGCCCCACAATTCGCTGGATGTACTCGTACAGCATCTGGTGAGCATGGCGCTGGGGGGCGGTTTTCTGCCTGACGAGTTGCTCGCCGAAGTCCGCACGGCCTGGGCCTACCGCGACCTCACCGATGAACAGTGGCAATGGGCGCTGTTGTTTGTTCGCCAAGGCGGGCTGTCGCTGACCGCCTACCCCGATTACCGACGGGTCGAGCCGGATGAGCATGGGGTCTGGCGTGTACCGGACGCCAGGCTCGCTCGACGCCACCGGATGAGCGTCGGCACCATCGTCAGCGACGCTAGCATCAACGTGAAGTATTGGAGCAAGGGCGGTGGCGGCGGCTCGCTGGGCAGTGTCGAGGAGGGGTTCATCGCGCGGCTCAAACCCGGCGACGGCTTCCTTTTCGGCGGACGACTGCTGGAGCTGGTGAGGGTCGAAAACATGACCGCTTACGTGAAACGCGCCACCACCAAGAAGGCGGCCGTCCCACGCTGGAATGGCGGGAGGATGCCGCTGTCCAGCGAATTGGCGGACGCCGTGGTGGAAAAATACGACGCCGCCGCCCGTGATGATTTCTCCAGCCCCGAGATGCAGGCGGTCAAACCCCTGCTCGACGTGCAGCGCCAGTGGTCGGCGCTGCCGCGCAAGACCACGCTGCTGGCCGAGGTGCTGAAGTCCCGTGAAGGCTGGCACTGTTTTCTCTATCCCTTCGCGGGGCGCCACGTGCACTTAGGGCTGGCGAGCCTGCTGGCCTGGCGCCTCAGTCGGGATCGGCCGCTGACCTTCTCCATCGCAGTCAACGACTACGGCTTCGAACTCCTGAGCGCGACAGAAATCGATTGGCCTGCGCTGCTGAACACCGGGTTGTTCTCGGAAGAAAATCTGCTGGCGGACATCATCGCCAGCCTCAATGCCGGTGAGTTGGCGCTGCGCCGGTTTCGCGAAATCGCGCGCATTGCCGGACTGGTGTTCTCCGGGTACCCGGGGGCGCCGAAAAGCAATCGGCAGCTGCAAGCCTCCAGCGGGCTGTTTTTCGAGGTGTTCAAGCAATATGACTCAGGCAATATGCTGCTGACTCAAGCCGAAGAGGAAGTCATGCGTCAGGAACTGGATGTCGCGCGTCTGGAGCAGACGTTGCAGCGCATCAATACCCGAGAGCTCGACGTGCACATCATCAAGCGGCCCACGCCGTTGGCGTTTCCGTTGCTGGTGGAACGCATGCGCGAAAGCCTGAGCAGTGAGAAATTGTCGGACCGGATTGCGCGCATGGTGCGCGATCTCGAAAAAGCCGCAGGACCTGAGGTCGACGAATGAAGTCGTGGTTGCCCATCGAACTGGCGGGAGAAACCCTGCATCTGCTCGCTGACAAAGCCATCTACTACCCCGCCGAACGTTGCCTGCTGGTCGCCGATGCGCACTTCGGCAAGGCGGCGGCGTATCGCAAGCTGGGCCAGCCCGTCCCCCAAGGCACCACGGAAAACAATCTGCTACGCCTGGATGCGTTGCTGGCCACCTGGCCGTGTGACCACCTGATCTTTCTCGGCGATTTCCTGCACGCCCCCGAGTCTCACGCCGCCGGCACGCTGGCGGCATTGGCCAAGTGGCGATCACACCACTCAGCGCTACGTATTACGCTTATCCGCGGCAATCACGACAAGCGCGCGGGCGACCCACCGGAGCGCCTGGCCATCGACGTCGTGACCGAGCCTTTGCTGATGGGCCCGTTCGCGCTGCAACATGAGCCCCACGCCCATCCTACGCACCACGTGCTGGCAGGCCACATTCATCCGGTCTATCGGCTGTACGGCAAGGGACGTCAACGCTTGCGGTTGCCGTGCTTTTACGTGCAGTCAAAGATGACGGTGCTGCCTTCATTCGGGGCGTTTACCGGAGGGATGAATATCGAGCGAGCGCAGGAAAGCCGAGTCTACGTTGTCGGGGATGGCGCGATTGGGGAAGCACACTGACTTCGAGCGGGACCGTCGAAGCGATTAAGCGAGGATTTACGGGAAATACCCTGCCGGAGCTAACGCTCCGACAGGGACAAAATCATGCAACAGGAGCGGGTGGTGGCTCGTCGGGAAGCGTCGGCTCGCCAGGCTCGGTGGGCTGCGGGTATTCGTTAGGGGTGTCCGGATTGGGCTGACCCGGTATACCGGCGCCTACCATATTCATCTGGGGATGCGCCAACAGCGACCAAGCCAGAAGTCCTACCTGATTTGATCCCGGGTCCGATTCCTTGATGCTGGGGTTCGATTCTTGTGTCTTCATAGGGTACTCCCTGAGCGTCTGGCCCCACCCGCATGCGGCGAATGGGATCGGTTCAGTCAGTAGAGTGCCGATTTCGTGACTAATTCAGTTTCGAAATGACCAACGGCATCATTTACGCGAAAGCATCAAGTCCGCGGCAAAGTGACACCACGTTGCCCCTGGTACTTGCCGCCGCGATCCTTGTAGGACACTTCACATTCTTCGTCGGATTCCAGGAAGAGCATTTGAGCGACGCCTTCATTGGCGTAAATCTTCGCCGGCAACGTGGTGGTGTTGGAGAACTCCAGGGTCACGTGGCCTTCCCACTCAGGTTCCAGCGGAGTGACGTTGACGATAATGCCGCAGCGAGCGTAGGTGCTCTTGCCCAGGCAGATAGTCAGGACATTGCGCGGAATTCGGAAATATTCGACCGTGCGCGCCAGTGCGAAAGAGTTCGGCGGGATGATGCACACGTCACTTTTCACGTCGACAAAACTTTTTTCATCGAAGTTTTTTGGATCGACGGTGGCCGAGTTGATGTTAGTAAACACCTTGAATTCATCCGCGCAGCGCACATCGTAGCCATAGCTCGAGACGCCGAATGAGATCACCCGGTCAGCGCCCTCGCCGCGTACCTGACGCTCCACAAACGGCTCGATCATGCCGTGTTCCTGCGCCATGCGGCGAATCCACTTGTCCGATTTGATGCTCATGGCGATGTCCTGGGTAACGAGGTGAAAAAGATGTCCGGCATCTTACCGGGCCGGGGCGCCGGGTTCAAAGGCCGCAGCAGGATGGCAACGTGCCGGTTTGCCGTCACTTGAAATAAATCGTAGACAGACCATTGGCACATCTCAAAAAAACGGTTAAGGTGGGTCCACTGTGTTGCTTGTGTCACTGAGAATCTCTACACGATGTTGAATTTCGATCCAACCATCTCCAAGAATTTTTCCTGCTCTTTGCACTCAGTCTCGGCCAGGGTTCTTCCTGAGTCGCAGTTAACTTTGTCCAAGGAGATACACCATGTCTAATCGCCAAACTGGTACCGTTAAGTGGTTCAACGATGAAAAAGGCTTCGGCTTCATCACTCCACAATCCGGTGACGACCTGTTCGTTCACTTCAAAGCAATCCAATCCGACGGCTTCAAAAGCCTGAAAGAAGGCCAACAGGTTTCTTTCATCGCTACCCGCGGTCAGAAAGGCATGCAAGCTGAGGAAGTTCAAGTTATCTAACTTGTACTGATTCGCTTAAAAAACCCCGCCCTCAAAAGCGGGGTTTTTTTATGCCTGCGTAAAACTGGTGGAGCGAAGCTTGGCCGCGAAGCTACTAGATCGTAGATGCTTCGCGGGCAAGCCTCGCTCCAACACGCGGCGAATTAATCGTCGCTAATCGTGATATTCGGCATCTCAGGTGAAGCCGCTTCCTGTAAAACGATGCGTGCCCCGACATGGCGGGCCAGCTCCTGATACACCATAGCAATCTGGCTTTCGGGCTCGGCCATCACCGTGGGCTTGCCGCCATCCGCCTGCTCGCGAATCAGCATCGACAACGGCAATGACGCCAGCAGCTCGACGTCGTAATGCGCAGCCAGCTTCTCCCCGCCGCCTTCGCCAAACAAATGCTCGGCATGGCCACAGTTCGAGCAGATGTGCACCGCCATGTTTTCAACCACACCCAGCACCGGAATGTTCACTTTGCGGAACATCTCCACGCCTTTCTTGGCGTCGAGCAGCGCCAGGTCCTGTGGGGTCGTGACGATCACAGCGCCGGCAACCGGCACTTTCTGCGCCAGCGTCAGCTGAATATCGCCGGTGCCGGGCGGCATGTCGATGACCAGGTAATCCAGGTCATTCCACGCGGTCTGGGTAATCAATTGCAGCAGCGCGCCCGAGACCATCGGACCTCGCCACACCATCGGCGTATTGTCGTCGGTCAGAAAGGCCATCGACATCACTTCGATGCCATGAGCCTCGATTGGCACGAACCACTTCTGATCCTTGATCTTGGGGCGTGTGCCCTCGGCGATCCCGAACATCACCCCCTGGCTGGGACCGTAGATATCGGCATCAAGGATTCCGACGCGCGCGCCCTCCCGGGACAGCGCCAACGCCAGGTTGGCGGCGGTCGTGGATTTACCGACGCCGCCTTTGCCGGACGCGACAGCGACAATGTTTTTGACATTCGCCAGTCCCGGTATCTGGCCTTGAGCCTTGTGCGGCTGGATGACGGTGCTGATCTGGACCTTGGCCGACGACACCCCGTCCAGGCCCTCAAGAGCGAGTTGCAACACCTGCGCCCATCCATTCTTGAACAGGTCAGCGGCATACCCCAGCACAAGCTCGACAGTGACGCGCTCGCCCTGGATGTCGATGGCACGCACGCACCCGGCACTGACCGGATCCTGATTCAAATAGGGGTCGGTATACTGCCGAAGGACGGCTTCCACCGTTGCGCGATTAACAGCGCTCATGGGTCACTCCCGAAATAAAGACTGAGTAAAACAGGCGGCCATCCTAACCCTTCTGTCGGCTGGCGACATGTATTCCCTGCGTTTACGGCACCTTTCCCACAGCGCTGGGGGTTAAAAAAAAACGCTCAGACCTTTATAGTGGCCGACCTCCGTCTCACTCAAGTAGCCGCGCCCCATGTCCGAGCCACGCAAGATTCTCGTAACCAGTGCCCTGCCCTATGCCAATGGTTCCATTCACCTTGGCCACATGCTTGAGTACATCCAGACCGACATGTGGGTGCGCTTCCAGAAACACCGTGGCAATCAGTGCATTTACGTCTGTGCGGACGACGCCCATGGCTCTGCCATCATGCTGCGCGCTGAGAAAGAAGGCATTACGCCGGAGCAACTGATCGCCAACGTCCAGGCTGAGCACAGCGCCGACTTCGCGGAATTCCTGGTCGACTTCGACAATTTCCATTCAACGCACGCTGAAGAAAACCGCGAGCTGTCGAGCCTGATCTACACCCGCCTGCGTGACGCCGGGCACATCGCTACGCGCTCGGTCACCCAATACTTCGACCCGGAAAAGAAAATGTTCCTGGCCGACCGCTTCATCAAGGGCACTTGCCCGAAATGCGGCACGGTCGATCAGTACGGGGACAACTGCGAAAAATGTGGCGCCACTTACGCGCCCACCGATCTGAAAGACCCGAAATCGGCGATTTCCGGTGCGACGCCGGTCCTGA
This sequence comes from Xanthomonas sp. WHRI 1810A, assembly GCF_040202885.1. Lineage (NCBI taxonomy): Bacteria > Pseudomonadati > Pseudomonadota > Gammaproteobacteria > Lysobacterales > Lysobacteraceae > Xanthomonas > Xanthomonas sp. WHRI 1810A. The sequence continues at coordinate 68,038 of NZ_JBEGED010000019.1, read as the reverse complement.
AGGACTCCAAGCACTTTTTCTTCGACCTGCCAGCGTTCGACGCGATGCTGAAAAGCTGGACGCGTAGCGGCACGTTGCAGGACGCGGTGGCCAACAAGATCGCCGAATGGCTGGACGCCGGCCTGCAGCAATGGGACATCTCCCGGGATGCGCCGTACTTCGGTTTCGAAATTCCGGACGAGCCCGGCAAGTACTTCTACGTCTGGCTGGATGCACCCATCGGCTACATGGCCAGTTTCAAGAACCTCTGCAGCCGGCGTCCTGAGCTCGACTTCGATGCGTTCTGGAAAGAAGACACCAGCACCGAGCTGTACCACTTCATCGGCAAGGACATCGTCAACTTCCACGCCTTGTTCTGGCCGGCGATGCTCGAGGGCTCAGGCTTCCGCAAACCGACCGCGATCAATGTGCACGGTTACCTGACGGTGAACGGTCAGAAGATGTCGAAATCCCGCGGCACTTTCATCAAGGCCCGCACCTACCTCGATCATCTGTCGCCGGAATACCTGCGCTACTACTACGCCTCCAAGCTGGGTCGCGGGGTGGACGATCTGGACCTGAACCTTGAAGACTTCATCCAGAAGGTGAACTCCGATCTGATTGGCAAGGTGGTGAACATCGCCAGTCGCTGTGCAGGCTTCATTCACAAGGGTAACGCCGGCGTGATGGTGGCTGAGAATGCCGCCCCAGAACTGACCGACGCCTTTTTGGCTGCTGCGCCGAGTATCGCCGAGGCCTACGAGGCCCGTGATTTCGCCCGCGCCATGCGTGAAATCATGGCCCTGGCTGACCGCGCCAACGCCTACATCGCGGACAAGGCTCCGTGGGCGCTGGCCAAACAGGAAGGCAAGCAGGATGAAGTCCAGGCGGTGTGCGCCCTGGGGATCAACCTGTTCCGCCAGTTGGTGATCTTCCTCAAGCCTGTACTGCCGATGCTGGCCGCCGACGCTGAGCGATTCCTGAACGTGGCGCCGCTCACCTGGGACGATCACGCCACGCTGCTGGCCCATCACCAACTGAATCCGTTCCAGGCCTTGATGACCCGCATCGATCCTGCAAAAGTGGAAGCCATGGCCGCAGCGTCGAAAGAAGATCTGGTGGCCAGCGCCACCGACACCGGCCCTCAAGGCAATGGCGAACTGATCAAGGATGCGCTGTCGCCCGAGATCGAGTTTGACGCCTTCGCTGCAGTGGATTTGCGGGTGGCTCTGATTGTGAAAGCCGAACACGTGGAAGGCGCGGATAAACTGCTGCGCCTGACGTTGGACATCGGTGACGCGCAACGGAATGTGTTTTCGGGCATAAAGAGCGCCTACCCGAACCCGTCGGAACTGGAAGGACGGCTGACCATGATGATCGCCAACCTCAAGCCGCGGAAAATGCGTTTCGGCATCTCTGAAGGCATGGTCCTGGCCGCAGGCCCCGGCGGTGAAGACATTTACCTGCTGAGCCCTGATAGCGGAGCCAAGCCAGGCCAACGCATCAAGTGATCCGGGATGCCCCGGCAATCGCCGGCGTTTGCCGGGTTTGTCGCCCCGACCGAGTCCCGTCTCATGGCAGAGAGGGCTTTACCCAGCCAAGGCCCTGATTCAAACATGAGCCTGATCCAACGCATTGATGCGCTGCTGCCACAGACACAATGTGGCAAATGCGGGCATCCGGGCTGCAAACCCTACGCCGAAGGCCTTGCCCGCGGCGAGGCTATCAACAAATGTCCGCCCGGCGGCGATGAAACCATTGCTCAGTTGGCTGTGTTGCTTGAGGTTCCCGTGATTGCCCTCGACACCGGGCGCGGCATTGCACCGGCTCAGGTCGCGTTCATCCGAGAGGCGGAATGCATTGGCTGCACCAAGTGCATCCAGGCCTGTCCGGTGGACGCCATCGTCGGTGCGGCCAAGATGATGCACACAGTCATCATCGACGAATGTACTGGCTGCGACTTGTGCGTGGCACCCTGCCCGGTTGACTGCATCGACATGCACCCATTGCCAGTAACCGGGGTGGTGCCGATAACAGGCGCCCTGAACCTCGACGTCTCACAGCGGCTTGCACGCACAGCAAAGCGAAACAACGCCCGTCACCGATTTGAAGCGCGCACTGCCCGGATCAAGCGCGAGGAGGAACAGCGCCAGGTCGAGCGCTCAGCCAGAGCTCACCGAGTGACCACCGTTATGGCGCGGCCGGCGCTCACTTCGCGTCCAGGCGCACTGAAGTCGACAACGCATGAAGCAGACGTGAAGCAGGCACGCATCAACGTGGCCATGAGCCGCGCCCAGCTCAATAAATCCTTGAAAGCGTTCGGCCACCCGCCCATTGCTGAGCAAGCGGCGCGCCTGGTTGAGCTGCAACAGGAATTTGAAGCGGCCGAGCGGACGCTCTTGGCTTTGCAGGAACAAGATCCTGGGGAACCGGATGTCGTTACACCCAAGCCCGACACCGCTGCATTGAACAGGGCGAAGATTCAACTCGCCATGTCCCGTGCCGCACTGAAAAAAGCCGTGACGTTGGCGGCGCCGGACGACGAGATAATGCGGCTGGAGGCCGCCGTTAATAAGGCGGTAGAAACACTGCGCCTGTTCGACGCCCCTGCCAACGGCGCAGCGCTCTAGCGCCCCGACCCCCATCCCCTGCGGCACGATTCCAAGGAACCACTGGCGCCATGAATGCAGCAAAACGTCTGGAAATATTTCGTCGCCTGCATGAAGACAACCCTGACCCGAAAACCGAGCTGGCGTACACCACGCCCTTTGAACTGTTGATTTCGGTCATCCTGTCAGCGCAAGCGACCGACGTCAGCGTCAATAAAGCCACCGCCCGCCTCTACCCCATCGCCAACACACCGCAGGCGATCCATGCGCTGGGCGTCGAGGGGCTTTCGTACTACATCAAAACTATCGGGCTCTATAACAGCAAAGCGAAAAACGTCATTGAGACGTGTCGTCGTCTGATGGAGCTTCATGGCGGAGAAGTCCCGCAAACGCGAGAGGCACTCGAAGCGCTACCGGGTGTAGGCCGCAAGACAGCAAATGTGGTCCTGAACACAGCGTTCCGGCAGATCGCTATGGCGGTGGATACTCACATTTTCCGAGTCAGTAACCGCACCGGTATCGCGAAAGGCAAGAACGTCGTTGAGGTTGAGAAACAACTGATGAAGTTTGTGCCTAGGGACTATTTGCTGGATGCCCACCACTGGCTCATTTTGCACGGGCGCTACGTCTGCCAGGCACGCAAGCCTCGCTGCGGCAGCTGCCGGATCGAGGATCTTTGCGAATACAAGGACAAAACCTCCGACGATTGAGCGATTGGCTATCCAGGGGTGCATCGATTGAAAAAAACTTTTTTACCTGATGAGGGATTGTCGCTATAAGGTCCGCCAATGATCGCCTCAGCTGGAGTCACCTCATGAGCACTGGCAAAGAGCAATTGGACACGGATGATGACCTGGCCTCCGTCGATAACGACGAGAGCACACCGTCACCGGTAGAGACCGCGAAGACGAATCTTCGCAAGCGCCGCACGATCGACAATCTCCTCGAGGAGCGTCGCCTGCAAAAAGAACTCGCAGACTACGACTTCGATTTCTGAAAGCCGACACACCTCGCACCGTCCTCGAGGACAGTGCTGTTCGAAGACCTCGCTGCCAAAAACTCCAACGCGCCGGGTGAATGGGGGTCAGACCGCTCGATCCAGGACCGAATCGAGTTCTTTGATACTGGCATTCAACGACTAGACCAGCCCGTTGCGTTGAGCCAGCTCGATAAGATCGACCAGCGAGTGAGCATTAAGCTTTAAAAGAAGCCTGGTCTTGTAGGTGCTGACGGTTTTGTTGCTTAAAAACATGCCGTCAGCGATTTCCTTGTTGGTTTTGCCGCGAGCCAACTGCTGCAGCACCATCATCTCGCGCCCGGAAAGTCGGTTGACCATTTCAGCTTCGCTGGCATTGCCCAGGCTTGAGCGAACTGTGTGTAGCGCCTGATTGGGAAAATAACTGTAGCCCGACAGCACGGCTTTTATAGCGCTGAGCAATTCGGTCAGGTCCTGCTGCTTGCACACATATCCCGCCGCCCCTGCCTGCATGCAGCGCATTGAAAAATGTCCGGGTGCCTGAGACGTCAAAATCAGGACTTTGAACGGCAACGTCATCGCGGAAAGTCTCGCGATGACTTCAAGTCCGTCCAGCTTGGGGATACCGATGTCCAGGATGACGATGTCAGGCAAGTGCTCGCGTGCGAGCTGCAAGGCGTCCACTCCGTTATCCGTCTCCGCAATGACCTCGTAGCCATGACGCTCCATCAGCATGCGCACGGCAAGGCGAATGACAGGGTGATCATCGACGATCAACACTTTATTCATGAGCAGTCCACTTTTTGCTGTTCAAATTTTCAGAGCCCGCACAATAGCCTAGTCGTTTAGTACTTTGCATGGCGCCCCCCCCCGAGGAAGGTCAGGCAAAGACCATTCCCACAGCCACAGCAGAAAGGTCCTACAGGACTTGCCTTATTCAAGGACAATTTAGAAGTATTCACACTATTCCCTCCATGGAATCAACAGGTTGCCATGCCTGCAGGGCTCGATCATCGTTTGCCAAAAAACCGCGCGATATCATTATTTTAACGGCTCCATTCATTGCGCTTCCTCATTGCTCAATAACCCTGACTTGCCGCGACCAGTTGTATCTGTCGCTTCTGCCACGGGGCGTCCAAGCCTGTCCTCCCAGGGACTGCGGGGACAATGCCGTCAGCGATTGCCCCATACATTGAAACTCCCCCGACGGATGACCCTTGGCGAGCTCAACTGCTGGGCAGCGTAAGCCGAATTACCTGCCACGCCAAAAAACAAGAATCATAAAATATTACTGAAACGCCCCCTCTAACATGCCATCGCATCGGGCTGAAAAACTACACACCGCCTGTGACTCGTTTTGATATTTATTTATTTAGGGACGAGTCCTACACAACAACCGGACTTTTCCAGCCTCTGTCGCTGTTGGCCTGTCACAACCGACAGGGAAGGACCCGAACTACGCAAGACCCCGCTCACACATCGCAGCGCTGACAAATCCGGAAATAACCGAATGTACGCCCCACACTTTTTGCATCATTTACGTCGACCAAGGCTCGTTCGACCTGCACGTAATACCAAATCCCGCTGCAAATCCAGACCGAATTTGATAAAGAAGAAATGTACTACACAACTAAAAGACGCTCATGCAGCCCATGTAAGACGCGGCCTTAACTGAATAAACAAATTAAGGAAAGATGGTTTTTTTACTTGCAAATTTTATTACCAGTCGTTACTTTTTGATAGAAGGCCTTCTTAATTGGCCGATATCTTCTTCTTTATAAACTTGCTGGTTGACGAGTTAAAACGCTAACACCCGCACTGCGCCCTGCTTATTCAGTAGACACTTTGGCTGAGCAATACATTTACTGGAAAGTATGCAGATAGGCATGTGAGATATAGCCCAAGTAAAAATGTGCACTTCAACGTATTCACAAGGAATGCAACATGAACAAGAAAACACGGACTTCACCGTCTCATGATAATGAGCGTTTGCAACTTTCTACCGCGGTTCAACTTTTTGTGGCCCAGGGAGGCGTTATCAATGTAGTGCGCAATGGCGAATCAGGAGAACGCGACACGGGGACGGCGGTCAACGAGCCCCCGGAGCAGGAGGCGGACGCGGATGAGCTGTTGAAGGCGAAGCTTGAGTTGCTGAAAGGGCTGGTGGCCAAAGGGGCGGGCGTTTCAGCATTGCAGTATTCGCTGCGGATGAACAGGAAGGACATCAAGCGCCTGGCCAACGAAAATGGGCTGACTATCCGTTACAGCCAACCTATTCGAGGCACACGGTTTACAAGGCCCAGAGAGCTTGCCGCCATTGATGACGTCGTGGCCGGCCACGCAATGCATTATTCAAGCCTGGGTTACACGGCACCGGAGATCGCACAACTCTTGGGGCTGAGCGTCAGAGACGTGTGGAATATCGGTAAAGCGTACCGTATTGAATTCCGACAGCACCTGGCCAACAAGACTGACGGCAACTCGACAGAGGGCTGAACCTGTTCAGCGAGATCGCTCTGCTCATAGTCAGTATGTTCAGTGCAATCGCGCGCAATTACTGATTAAAGCCGGCCAGCGGTGCAAGACGTTGAATTTTAATGACACGGCATCATCTTTCAAAGGGAGATATCCGACGACCTACACCGCGACGTAGGAAATATGGATTCAGACCCTTCGAAGAATAGCAAAGAAAGCGAGGCCTTTCCGATTCGGAAAGTGGGAAAGGACAACATAACCTGACATTTATTCCAGGCAGACCTCGCACACCGCGGCTTTACGCATGAGCACATTTTTAGAAACAAACTCAGGTCAACATTTAGGGCAGTTATGCAGCAGGACGATCCGCAGGAAACCGACTAAGGTGACGTAAAAATGATGCTGTTAACCAAACAGAATGTACTGACATCAATACTCAAAAGATGGAAATATCATGTCTCGACTTAAAGAATTTCACGATCTGGAAGATGCGCTGAAAGTTGAAATGGCTCGACTGGAGCTGCTGAAGAATGAAGAAGAACTGATCGCGGAGCTAGCCTTCGAAAAGAAACTTATGTCGCTCATGAAGCGTTACGACCGGTCGACCGATGATGTGCTGGCGATACTGAACTGCCACACCCCCGCATCCAGCACGGCTGTCCACGAAACAAAGGCCGATTACACGGTAACCCGCAAGACGTCCACGAAAAAACCCGCAGCGAAACGCTGACGTATCGGTGGTTTGAGGTGTGATGCATTTTTTCGGGCGGATACGAAAGCAGCCCTGTCAGGGCTGCTTTCCACACGCATTACGGGCTTAGAACAACTTGCGGTTCTTGTTCGCAGCGATCCGCATACGCAGCGCGTTGAGCTTGATAAAGCCCGCTGCATCGGCCTGGTTGTAGGCGCCGCCGTCTTCTTCGAAGGTTGCGATGTTGGCATCAAACAACGAATCGTCAGACTTGCGACCCGTTACGATCACGTTGCCTTTATACAGCTTGAGACGCACGACACCGTTCACATGGGCCTGCGACGCGTCGATCATCTGCTGCATCATCAGACGCTCAGGGCTCCACCAGTAGCCGGTGTAGATCATGCTGGCGTACTTGGGCATCATCTCGTCTTTCAGGTGAGCGACTTCGCGGTCCAGAGTGATCGACTCGATAGCACGGTGACCACGCAGCATGATGGTGCCGCCCGGCGTCTCGTAGCAGCCACGGGACTTCATGCCCACGTAACGGTTTTCGACAATATCCAAGCGACCGATGCCATTTTCGCCACCGATGCGGTTGAGCGTGGCAAGCACAGTGGCCGGTGTCATTTCAACGCCGTCCAGCGCAACGATGTCGCCGTTGCGGTAGGTCAGTTCGAGATATGTTGGGGTGTTGGGCGCGTCCTCAGGGGACTTGGTCCACCGCCACATGTCTTCTTCATGCTCGGTCCAGGTGTCTTCCAGCACGCCGCCTTCATAGGAGATGTGCAGCAGGTTGGCATCCATCGAGTACGGGGATTTCTTCTTGCCGTGACGCTCGATCGGGATCGCATGCTTCTCGGCGTAGTCCATCAGCTTTTCGCGTGACAGCAGGTCCCACTCGCGCCATGGAGCGATGACCTTCACGCCAGGCTTGAGCGCGTAGGCACCCAGCTCGAAACGGACCTGGTCGTTACCTTTACCGGTCGCGCCGTGGGAAATGGCGTCGGCACCGGTTTCGTTGGCGATCTCGATCAGACGTTTGGCGATCAGAGGACGAGCGATGGAAGTACCCAGCAGGTACTCACCTTCATAAACGGTATTGGCGCGGAACATCGGGAAGACGAAATCGCGTACGAACTCTTCACGCAGGTCGTCGATGTAGATTTCCTTCACGCCCATGGCTTGTGCCTTGGCACGTGCGGGCTCGACTTCTTCGCCTTGACCGAGGTCAGCAGTAAAAGTCACTACTTCGCAGTTGTACGTATCCTGCAGCCACTTGAGGATTACCGAAGTATCCAGGCCTCCGGAATACGCGAGAACTACCTTGTTTACGTCCGCCATGCCATCACTCCAACGCGTTGTACGGAAAACCGTCGATTCTAACGACCTGGGCCGTGAATTTACAGTCTCGCGACAGCTTGTGACGACGAAGCGACAAATCAAGTCAGGTGTACGACACGGCAGCGGCGATCAGGAGGTGGACGCGGCGCTGCCTGCTGCGGCCACGGGCGCAGGCTTCTCAACCGGTGCGACGCGCTCCAGGTGCAGGTTCACTCGGCGGTTTCGCGCGCGATTGGCGTTATTGGTATTGGGTACCAGCGGATAGCGCTCGCCATGAAAACGCAGGGTCACCTGCTCTTCCGGGATGCCCTGGGCTTTGAGGTAGTCCATGACCGACAACGCCCGACGGCGGGACAGATCACGGTTGGTCAGACGGTTACCGCTGTTATCGGAGTGGCCGTCCAGCTCGACGTGATTGACCGTAGGGTCGGCTTTCATATACGCCACCACCACGTCCAGCCTGGCCTTACCGGCTGCATCCAGCTCGATCCCACCGCCGGGGAAGCCGATTTCAGCTTGCTTGACCTGCTCGTAATTCATGGGCAGAAGCTTGGCGGTACACAGCTGAAAATCGCCGTACGCCTTGCTGAACTTCACCGGCAATAACCGCACTTCCATGCCGCCACCGCCATCGCGAGGGTTGTGGCGGATAACCGGGCTGCGACCGTCCATGAGTCCGGTGATCAACTTGCTGGCCTGAGCCTGGGACGAGTTGAACGGGACCTGGCCGTTGACGATCTGCACAGCGCCGAGGTTGATATCACCACGCCCTGGCTGCCAGGGTGCAGCGGCTGCAATCAACGTGGCTGAACCTGGCCCGAGCGCATAACCGGTGGCCTTCAGTCGGAATGTCGCCTGCTCCCCGGCGCGACGCACGAACTCCCCCGACCCGAAGTCAGTAATGGGCTGCGTCAGGCGGCATTCAAACTGATCGCCTTCTACCTTCCACTCAATATTTTCCAGACGCGTCTGGAAAGTGAGAGCCATGGCCGGGAGGCTGGCAAACACGCTGAGCAGGGCTAGATATCGCTGGCGCACGGGAGGCTCCACAAAGATTTTTCCGCTTTACGAGATTTGTTGCTTACACGTGGCTATCGGTTAGTTCCTGTAAAACTTGATAGCGAGTGCCTGGAGGAGTCTTTTCCGGTAGCATTCCCAGCGAGTTTGACCCGCCTGGAATTCCCAATGTCCGACCGCCTGACCCTCCTGCGCCCCGACGACTGGCACATCCATCTTCGTGATGGCGCTGTTTTGCCCCACACCGTTGCTGACGTCGCACGCACCTTTGGCCGCGCCATCATCATGCCCAATCTGGTGCCCCCGGTACGCAACGCCCAGGAAGCCGACGCTTATCGTCAGCGCATCCTCGGCGCCCGACCGGCCGGTAACCGCTTCGAGCCATTGATGGTGCTGTACCTGACCGATGTCACCACCCCTCAAGACGTCCGCGCCGCCAAGGCCACTGGTTTTGTGCACGCCGCCAAGCTCTACCCGGCGGGCGCGACCACCAATTCCGATTCAGGCGTCACCAGCATCGACAAGATCCTGCCGACGCTGGAGGCCATGGCCGAGGTCGGCATGCCGCTGTTGGTGCACGGTGAAGTCACACGCGGTGACATCGACGTGTTCGACCGCGAGAAGATCTTCATCGATGAGCACCTAAGGCGCGTTGTCGACCTGCTGCCAACGCTCAAGGTGGTGTTCGAACACATCACCACGACCGAGGCCGTGCAGTTCGTCAATGAGGCGTCTGCCAACGTGGCGGCGACGATCACGGCTCACCACCTGCTCTATAACCGCAATCACATGCTGGTGGGCGGGATTCGTCCGCACTTCTATTGCCTGCCGATCCTCAAGCGCAATACCCATCAGGTCGCGCTGCTCGATGCCGCCACCAGTGGCAGCAGCAAGTTCTTCCTGGGCACCGATTCCGCGCCTCATGCCCAGCATGCCAAGGAAGCCGCGTGTGGTTGCGCCGGTTGCTACACCGCCTTCGCGGCGATCGAGCTCTACGCGGAAGCGTTTGAACAGCGCAACGCGCTGGACAAGCTCGAAGGCTTTGCCAGTCGCAACGGGCCGGCGTTTTACGGTCTGCCTCTCAACACCGACACCATTACCCTGGTTCGTGAAGAGTGGACTGCGCCAACCAGCCTGCCATTTGGCGAGCTTTCTGTTATCCCGCTGCGCGCCGGTGAAAAACTGCGCTGGCGTCTGCTGGAGAAAAACGCGTGAGTGAAGACCAATACGATGACGAACAGGAAGGTTCTGGCGGCGGTACTGGCTCCAGGCATCCGATGGCGGCCCGCTTTCGCGGTTACCTGCCGGTCGTGGTCGACGTAGAAACCGGTGGCTTCAATTCAGCCACCGACGCGTTGCTGGAAATTGCCGCCGTTACCATCGGCATGGACGAGAAAGGTTTTGTGTTCCCTGAGCACACGTACTTCTTTCGCGTCGAGCCCTTCGCTGGTGCCAACATCGAAGCCGCTGCCCTGGAGTTCACCGGGATCAAGCTCGACCACCCCCTGCGCATGGCCGTCAGTGAGGAGACTGCGCTGACCGACATTTTTCGCGGTGTGCGCAAGGCGTTGAAAGCCAATGGCTGCAAACGCGCGATTCTGGTGGGTCACAATGCGAGCTTTGACCTGGGCTTTCTCAACGCCGCCGTTGCGCGGCTGGACATGAAGCGTAACCCGTTTCACCCCTTCTCCAGCTTCGACACCGCCACGCTGGCCGGACTGGCGTACGGTCAGACCGTGCTCGCCAAGGCTTGCCAGACCGCTGACATCGATTTCGACGGCCGCGAGGCCCACTCAGCCCGCTACGACACCGAGAAGACGGCAGAGCTGTTCTGCGGCATCGTCAATCGCTGGAAAGAAATGGGCGGCTGGGAAGACTTTCACGACTGAGGTCGCTCACGGTATTTAAGAAGCCGACCCACGTGGTCGGCTTTTTTGTGGGACTGCATTGTAGGAACAGTTAACCATTCATCGGGCTTCTTAATCGCATTCGGGAAGTAGTTTTGACAAGCATTCTCATTAACATTAGTATCCATCGCACTTGAGCCATTCACTCAGCGACGGTCCTAATTTATGTATGTCTGCCTCTGCCAAGGTGTTACTGACGGACAAATCCGTGAAGCAATCATGGAAGGATGCTGCAGTTATCGCGAGGTTCGCGAAACCCTGAATGTAGCCAGCAAATGCGGTAAATGCGCCTGCCTCGCCAAGCAGGTGGTGCGTGAAACCCTCACTGAACTGCAGGTCAGCCACGCCGCCTTGGCTTATCCCGCAGAATATTCAGTCGCCTGAAAACCCCAATTCAATAGAACCGGACTTAGTGTCCGGTTTTTTTATGCCTTTAATTCAAGCGCTTAGCGTTCGGATGCGGAACACAAACATTCTTATTACTATTTAATTTCACTTACGATTCAATAACTTAGGTTTGACAGACGTGAAGACCGCGCTCAGACTTGCGCGCTATAAGTGACTTCATCGACAGGACCCCGATCATGAAAGGCGACATTACAGTCATCCAGCATCTCAACAAGATCCTCGGAAACGAGCTGGTCGCGATCAACCAATACTTTCTGCACGCGCGGATGTATGAAGATTGGGGCCTGAACAAGCTGGGCAAGCACGAGTACCACGAGTCCATCGACGAGATGAAGCACGCGGACAAGCTGATCAAGCGCATCCTGTTTCTGGAAGGCCTGCCCAACCTGCAAGACCTGGGCAAAATCCTGATCGGTGAGCACACCAGGGAAATGCTGGAGTGCGATCTGCGAATCGAACGCACCGGCCATGCGGATCTCAAGGCCGCCATCGCTCACTGTGAAGTGGTCGCGGATTTTGGCAGCCGCGAACTGCTGGAAGACATTCTTGAATCCGAAGAAGAGCACATCGACTGGCTGGAAACCCAGCTGGGCCTGATCGACAAGATCGGCATCGAAAATTATCTGCAGTCGCAGATGGGCGAAGAGTAAGTCGCCAACAAAAAGCCCCGCTTCTCTCACGAGAAGCGGGGCTTTTTTATGCCTGCTGGCACCGGTCTTATGCAGGAGCGAATTCACTGGCGGGCGATGTCACGAATACACCACACAACCGCTCGCCAACACGTTGACTCCTACAGAAGATCAGGCCGTGGCATTTTTTGCTACAGCGTCTTTGACCAGCGTCTGCAACGAGCCGTCGGCCTGCATCTCGGTGATGATGTCGCTACCGCCGACCAATTCACCGCCGACCCAGAGTTGCGGGAAGGTTGGCCAGTTGGCGTATTTCGGCAGGTTGGCGCGGATTTCGGGGTTTTGCAGGATATCGACGTAAGCGAACTTTTCGCCACACGCCATCAATGCCTGAGAAGCCTTGGCCGAAAAACCGCATTGAGGGGCATTCGGAGCGCCTTTCATGTAAAGCAGAATGGTGTTGCTGGCAATCTGCTCTTTAATCGTTTCGATGATATCCATGGAACACCTCGGCTTAACTTTACGACTCAGTGAGTCGACACGGTGGCGCATTGTAACGGAATCCCTAGCGTAACGCTCGGGCAGGGTCCCGGTCGAGTACCTGAACGCCTCAGGGCGCCGTCACCTGCACCGGCACGCCGTTCAACACAGCGTTGCCGGACACTGCATCAAGCTGCCGCTCGTCAGTCAGGTCATTGGCACTCACACCGGGCTGATCACGCGCAATGGCCGCCTTGACGCCGGGACGGCCGTGCCCCCAGCCGTGGGGCAGACTGACCACCCCCGGCATCATGTCGGCGGTTGCCAGCACCTGCACATCGACCGCGCCGACCCGAGAGCTGACGTGCACGGTTTGCCCGTCCACCAGCCCCCGGCTGGCAAGATCATCGGGATGCATCAACAGCTGATGCCGCGGCTTGCCCTTCACCAGTCGGTGGTAATTGTGCATCCATGAGTTATTGCTCCGGACATGGCGGCGACCGATCATCAACAGTTCGTCCGGCGGCGGCGGTGGCAAGGCCTTGAACCGCGCAAGGTCAGCGAGGATCTCTGGCGGCGCCGCGTGCACTCGCTGGTTCGCAGTCTTCAGGCGCGCGGCCAGATTGGGCTTCAATGCGCCGAGGTCCAGGCCATGGGGGTGGTCACGCAGCGCTTCGATCGACAGCTTCCAGGGCGATGCATCGCCATACAACCCACCACGAAGGCCGCGATCAATCATATGGGAAGGCGGCACGGTCGGTTTCAGTTCGCGCCCCGCTGCAGCAGCGAACGCCTGGGCCAGCCCCACGAAGATTTCCCAGTCATGCAACGCGCCCTCCGGCTTGTCGAGGATGGCCCGGTTGAAACGGGTGACATTACGCACGGCCAGCAGATTGAACGTGGTGTCGTAGTGATCGTTTTCCAGTGCAGAAGTGGACGGCAGGATTACGTCCGCATAGCGCGTGGTTTCGTTGATGTAGAGATCAATGCTGAGCATGAAATCCAGACCGTCGAGCGCCTGTTCGAGGCGTCGACCGTTGGGCGTGGACAGCACCGGATTGCCCGCCACCGTGATCAGCGCTTTCACCTGCCCCTCGCCTTCGGTGAGCATTTCTTCTGCCAGCGCCGACACCGGCAGCTCGCCGCCGTATTCCGGCAGCCCGGACACGCGGCTTTGCCAGCGATTGAAACCGCCGCCAGCGGTCGACTGCACCAGATCCACCGCTGGCTCAGTGCACACCGCCCCGCCGACCCGATCGAGATTGCCCGTCACCAGATTGATCAGTTGCACCAGCCAGTGACACAGCGTGCCGAACGACTGGGTGGAGATCCCCATCCGGCCATAACACACCGCCTTGTCGGCCCCGGCGAACTCCCGCGCAAGCTGGCGAATGGTGTCGGCGGGCACGCCACAGCGCAGGCTCATGGCGTCAGCGTTGAGGTCCGCTACGGCGCTGCGCACGTCCTCCAGCCCGTCGACCGGCAAATGGCTGCTCCGGGTGAGGCCTTCGGCGAGCAGCGTATGGAGCAGCCCGAAGAGCAGCGCTGCGTCGCCGCCCGGACGCACGAACACATGCTGACTGGCGATAGCGGCGGTTTCGCTGCGGCGCGGATCCACCACCACGACCTTGCCGCCGCGCGCCTGAATCGCTTTCAGGCGCTTCTCTACGTCCGGCACGGTCATGATGCTGCCGTTGGATGCCAAGGGGTTGCCGCCCAGGATCAGCATGAAATCGGTGTGGTCGATGTCAGCAATCGGCAGCAACAGGCCGTGGCCGTACATCAGGTAACTGGTGAGGTGGTGCGGGAGTTGGTCCACCGAGGTGGCCGAGAATCGATTGCGGGTTTTCAGCTGACCCAGAAAGTAATTGCTGTGGGTCATCAGGCCATAGTTGTGAACGCTGGGATTGCCCTGGTACACCGCCACCGCGTCCTGCCCGTGCCGCGCCTGAACAGCCAGCAAGCGCTGCGCGACCAGGTCAAAGGCTGCCTGCCACTCCATGGGGTGCCAGTCGCTGCCGATTCGGCGCATGGGCTGCCGCAGTCGGTCCGGGTCGTTCTGGATGTCCTGCAACGCAATGGCTTTGGGGCAGATATGGCCGCGGCTGAAGGTGTCCAGCGCATCGCCCTTGATCGAGGTGATCCGGGGTCCGGCAGCGTCGTCATCGGTGGTTTCGAGGGTCAGGCCACAGATGGCCTCGCACAGGTGACAGGCTCGGTGGTGAAGGGTCTTGGTCATCGCCAGCCTCATATTTTTGTAAGCGGTCCGGATGATCGCGCCGACAAAACTATGGAACGTGACGGGTCACTTCGCCAGAAAGGTTCGTGACATGAATCGGGGGGCATCAGGCGAGCGGATAGCATTCGCCTGGGTGCACGGTGTGGCGTGGAATACAGCTAGGAAGCGGAACCGCCAATCGGCGTGACCACCTTGCGCTGAAGCTGAATCTCGTGAACCGTCTCGACCTGTTCCTGAGAGACCTGGATCCCGGTCAATTCACCGATCAATCGCCAGTGATCATCCAGGCCGGAGCTGATGGTCGCCATACGGTCAATCATGCGACGACCCGCTGAACGGGTCACTTCGTCTTCGCTGCGCATCAATTCGAAGGACATCGACGTCATGGACGCGGTGAGGTGCGTGAGGGTGCGGGCAGTCAACCCAAGCAGTTCCGTCAGTTGTTTCTCTTTTGAATCCATTCCCCACCCCCTGAGGTGTACTACATAAGCGCTATTTATAACCCACGCCTGATATTTAGGAAACGTCCGGGTTTCCGAGCCGTGAAGCAGGTCGCATAAGGCGTTTGGGCCCTGCGGGACTGTTGCAGAAACAGCAGTAATTGCCAACGCTGATGATGGCAGTGTACAACTGAGCGCTTCGACACGCGCGAGCATGGCGATGTGCCTCAACGTCCTTTCCACTGTAGCATCTGGAAATACGAAATGCCCCCGCAGCCGCCACTTTCCGGCGACCGGGCGTCCGAGTAAATTTTCCCGACCCTACAGGCGCTTGGCATCAGGCGACATTTTCTTATACCCTCGCGCCTTCCCTATTCGTCGCCCCGTGCGGCTTTCGCCGCAGGTCTCGCCCGTTTTCCCGATAAAACCCGGCTTTGAAGACCTGCGGTCTGTTGCAGAAAGGTAGTTAATGATGAGCGCAAGGCACTTTCTCTCGATGATGGACTACACGCCCGATGAACTCATCGGCGTGCTCCGTCGCGGCATAGAGCTAAAAGACCTGCGTCAACGCGGCGTGCTTTTCGAGCCCCTGCGCGGCCGGGTCCTGGCCATGATCTTCGAGAAATCTTCGACGCGTACCCGTGTTTCGTTTGAAGCGGGCATGATCCAGCTCGGCGGCCAGGCCATTTTCCTGTCCCCCCGCGACACCCAGCTGGGCCGTGGTGAGCCCATCGCCGATGGCGCCCGCGTGATGTCGCGCATGGTCGATGCCGTGATGATCCGCACCTTTGCCCACAGCAATCTGACCGAGTTCGCCGCCCACTCCCAGGTACCCGTCATCAACGGGCTCTCCGACGACCTGCACCCCTGCCAATTGCTGGCCGACATGCAGACGTTCCTGGAGCATCGCGGTTCGATCAAGGGCAAAACCGTGGCCTGGATCGGCGACGGCAACAACATGTGCAACAGCTATATAGAAGCGGCGATCCAGTTTGACTTCAATCTGCGCATCGCCTGCCCTGACGGTTATGAACCCGACCCACGTTTTCTGGCACTCGCGGGCAGCCGTGTAACCCTCACTCGCGATCCCCGTGAAGCCGTGAAGGGTGCGCATCTGGTCAGCACAGACGTCTGGACCTCGATGGGCCAGGAAGAAGAAACCGCCAAGCGCATCGCCTTATTCACCCCGTTTCAGGTGAACAAGGCCTTGCTGGACCTGGCCGCTGAGGACGTCTTGTTCATGCACTGCCTGCCCGCCCATCGGGGCGAAGAAATCAGTCAGGATTTGCTGGACGACCCGCGTTCGGTCGCGTGGGATCAGGCCGAAAACCGCCTGCATGCGCAAAAGGCACTGCTGGAATTCCTCGTCGCGCCGGCGTTACAGCCTGCATGAGTGCGCCGCTGCTGTTGAAGCTGCGACACCTGGCCTGCGGTTACCAGGATCAGCGCGTGGTGCAGGATCTGAACCTGCACCTCAACGCGGGCGACATCGGCTGTCTACTCGGCTCATCGGGTTGCGGCAAGACCACCACCTTGCGCGCCATCGCCGGGTTCGAGCCGGTGCACGACGGCGAAATTATCCTGGGTGGCGAAGTGATCTCGCGGGCGGGCTACACGCTGGCTCCGGAAAAACGCCGCATTGGCATGGTGTTTCAGGACTACGCGCTTTTCCCTCACCTGACGGTCGCCGAGAACATCGCCTTCGGCATTCGCAAGCACCCGCGGCTGGCGCAGCTGACCGGCGAGATGCTCGAACTGGTCAACCTCGGCGCACTGGGCCAGCGCTATCCCCATGAACTGTCCGGCGGCCAGCAGCAACGCGTGGCATTGGCCCGCGCACTGGCGCCCGAGCCGCAATTGCTGTTGCTGGATGAGCCGTTTTCCAACCTGGACGGGGAATTGCGCCGTCGTCTGAGCCTTGAGGTCCGCGACATTCTCAAGGCCCGAGGCACCAGCGCCATCCTGGTCACCCACGACCAGGAAGAAGCATTTGCCGTCAGCGATCACGTCGGTGTGTTCAAGGAGGGTCGGCTGGAACAGTGGGACACGCCCTACAACCTCTATCACGAACCTGCCACACCGTTCGTGGCCAGCTTCATCGGCCAGGGTTATTTCATTCGTGGGCAACTGATCGATGCAGAGTCCGTGCAGACGGAACTGGGCGTGTTGCGTGGCAACCGCGCCTACGCCGGCGTCAGCGGCGCACCGATGGACGTGCTGCTCAGGCCCGACGACATCATCTACACGCCGGACAGCGCGCTGAAGGCTCGGGTCGCGAGCAAGACATTCCAGGGCGCAGCAACGCTGTATCGCCTGCAATTGCCGACCGGCACCCAACTGGAAGGTTTGTTTCCCAGCCACGCCGATCTGAACCCGGGCGACCACGTCGGGATTCAAGTCGCGGCAGAGCATCTGGTGTTGTTTCCGGCATTGGGGAGTGTTGCGGTGAACACGCCACAGCCTGGCTGATGAGTGGGAGGGAGCTTGCTCGCGAATCGGAGCGCAAGGACGCCAAACCTCTGGCGCCCACACTGATTTCGCGAGCAAGCTCCCTCCTACCTTAGCTATTTCGTCGCAGGCGGTATCACCCCCACCCTCAACATTCCACTGGCCACCAGCGTCGCATACCCGCCCACTTTCACCCGATCCCCTTCCAGACGACAAAACAGTTCTCCGCCGCGCGCCGAGCATTGAAACGCGCTCAGGCTGAGTTTGTTCAGGCGCCCGGACCAATACGGGATCAGCGAGCAATGGGTCGAGCCGGTCACTGAGTCCTCGGCGATCCCCAGCGCCGGCGCGAAGTAGCGCGACACGAAATCATGATGTTCACCCTTCGCGGTCACGATGACGCCCGGCCACGGCAGCCGCGCGATGGCGCTCAAATCAGGTTTGCAGTCACGCACCGCCTGCTCGGACTCCAGCACCACCAGCAACTCGGCGGCGCCCAGCACATCGACCACCTCAAGGCCCAGTGCGCGCTCGATGTCGACCGTCACGCCGACTTCGCTGGGTGGCATTGCCGGGAGGTCCAGCAACAGGCGCCCCGCTTCGCGACTGACGCTCATAGGTCCGGATTTGCCGATGAACTCGATGCTCTCGGAGGTTTCGCCGTAGAGTTCAAACAACACATGAGCGCTGGCCAGCGTCGCATGGCCGCATAACGGCACTTCAGTGGTTGGGGTGAACCAGCGGATGTGCCAGCCTTGTGCCGCACGGACAAAAAAAGCGGTCTCGGCCAGATTGTGTTCAGCGGCAATGCGCTGCATCAGGTCGTCGGCAAGCCAGGTGTCCAGCCGGTAGACCATCGCGGGGTTGCCGGCAAAGGGCTGATCGCTGAAGGCGTCGACTTGATGAAATTCGAGTTGCATGGAAGGCATCCCCACGGGTTAATCAGAACAGCGACCCACCGGGCGCCAGACAGTGTTATGAGGTGTCACTGATTCAGAGCGTTTGAGGCGCATCTGGATCAATCACGGCCAATTTGCGCAAATGTCGCATGGGTATGCTCAGCGAGTACAGCAGCAGACAACTCAACTTCAAGTCCACGTCGTCCGGCGCTGACGAAGATGGTTTCGAAAGGCTGGGCCGACACGTCAATGAAGGTGCGCAGCCTTTTCTTCTGACCTAACGGACTGATGCCGCCCAACAGATAGCCGGTGGCCCGTTGCGCGGCGGCCGGGTCGGCCATTTCTGCTTTCTTCGCGCCGGCAGCGTGGGCCAGCGCCTTGAGGTCCAGGGTGCCCACCACGGGCACAACGGCCACCAGCAACTCATTTTTTTCGGTGCTGGCCAGCAGGGTCTTGAACACCTGAGACGGTTGCAGATTCAGTTTCTCGGCCGCTTCCAGACCGTAGGAAGCCGCCTTGGGATCGTGCTCATAGCTGTGAATACGGTGTTCGGCGCGCGCTTTTTTCAACAGGTCCAATGCGGGGGTCATGCGGGCACTCCAGACGTACCGGGCAGTGTGTGGGCGGGTGCGTCTACTTTAGGGCATCTGCTGCGCAAACGCTTTAGTCACGGCGCAAACGCGACTGTTCAGTTTCGACTTTGACACGCTTCGTTTATGTCTATATTTTTTCGAATACGAATATCCGCATCTGCATTGCCGCACACATGGGTCCTACCGGAATTTGCACGTAAACTGACGCCACGCTTTACTACCAGGCAATCGACATGACTGACACAGAAAATAAAAATTACATCATTGCCCTTGATCAAGGGACCACCAGCTCCCGGGCTATCGTCTTCGACCGCGACGCCAACGTGGTCAGCACCGCGCAGAGTGAGTTCGTCCAGCATTACCCGCAGCCTGGCTGGGTCGAGCATGACCCGATGGAAATCTTCGCCAGCCAGACCGCCTGCATGACCAAGGTCCTGGCCCAGGCCAACCTGCACCACAACCAGATCGCCGCCATCGGCATCACCAACCAGCGTGAAACCACGGTGGTCTGGGAAAAGGACACCGGCCGTCCGATCTATAACGCCGTGGTCTGGCAGTGCCGTCGCAGTACCGAGATCTGTCAGCAGCTCAAGCGCGACGGTCTCGAGGATTACATCAAGGACACCACCGGACTGGTGATCGATCCTTACTTTTCCGGCAGCAAACTCAAATGGATTCTCGACCACGTTGAAGGCAGCCGTGAACGCGCCCGCCGCGGTGAGTTGATGTTCGGCACCATCGATAGTTGGCTGATCTGGAAATTCACCGGCGGCACGACCCACGTCACCGATTACACCAACGCCTCGCGCACCATGATGTTCAACATCCATACGCTGGAGTGGGATCAGCGCATGCTCGACGTGCTGGACGTGCCGCGCGAAATGCTGCCGCAGGTCAAGTCATCGTCCGAGGTCTATGGCCACAGCAAGAGCGGCATCCCTATCGCAGGCATTGCCGGCGACCAGCAATCGGCACTGTTCGGGCAGATGTGCGTTGAACCCGGTCAAGCCAAGAACACCTACGGCACCGGCTGCTTCCTGCTGATGAACACCGGCAAGAAGGCGGTCAAATCCAACCACGGCCTGCTGACCACCATCGGTTGCGGTCCACGGGGCGAAGTGGCCTATGCGCTGGAAGGCGCCGTGTTCAACGGCGGGTCGACCGTGCAGTGGCTGCGCGACGAGCTGAAAATCGTCAACGACTCCATGGACACCGAATACTTCGCCACCAAAGTCAAAGACAGCAACGGCGTGTACCTGGTCCCGGCGTTCACCGGCCTCGGCGCGCCGTATTGGGACCCCTACGCCCGCGGCGCCTTGTTCGGCCTGACCCGTGGCGTCAAAGTCGACCACATCATCCGCGCCGCGCTTGAATCCATCGCTTACCAGACCCGTGACGTGCTCGATGCCATGCAGCAGGATGCCGGCGAGCGCTTGAAGTCGTTGCGTGTTGACGGCGGCGCGGTGGCCAACAACTTCCTGATGCAGTTTCAGGCCGACATTCTGGGCACCGAAGTGGAGCGCCCGAAAATGCGCGAGACCACCGCGTTGGGCGCCGCTTACCTGGCGGGCCTGGCCATCGGCTTCTGGAGCAGCCTGGACGAGTTGAAAGACAAGGCGGTTATCGAGCGCCGGTTCGAACCGCAATGCGATGAAGCGCAAAAGGAAAAGCTCTACGCCGGCTGGAAGAAAGCGGTAGACCGTACCCGCGACTGGGAGCCGCACGAAACGGCGGAGTGATTACCGCCCTCTCCCTGTAGGAGCGAACTTGTTCGCGAGGCGTCACGGCTGACAGACCGCGTCAGCCGTTTCGCCAACAAGTTGGCTCCTACAGAAGGTCTCTTCACGCTTCAGATTTTTCCGGCTGACAGGTAATACACGCCTGCGGCATGATGGGCGCCTGTGTCCGAAGGAAAAAAAATGAATCTGCCACCCCGTCAACAGCAGATCCTGGAGCTGGTCCGCGAACGCGGCTACGTCAGCATTGAGGAAATGGCGCAATTATTCGTCGTGACCCCGCAAACCATCCGTCGCGACATCAATCAGTTGGCGGAAATGAACCTGCTGCGTCGTTACCACGGCGGCGCCGCTTACGACTCCAGCATCGAAAACACCGCTTACGCCATGCGTGCCGATCAGATGCGCGATGAAAAGCAGCGCATCGCCGAAGCGATTGCCGCGCAGATCCCCGATCACGCCTCCCTGTTCATCAACATCGGTACCACCACCGAATCCATCGCTCGCGCCCTGCTCAATCACAACCACCTGAAGATCATCACCAACAACCTGCACGTTGCGTCGATCCTCAGTGGCAAGGACGACTTCGAAGTACTGCTGGCCGGCGGCAATGTGCGGCGTGACGGCGGCGTCGTCGGTCAGGCCAGCGTCGATTTCATTACCCAGTTCAAAGTGGATTTCGCGCTGGTGGGCATCAGCGGCATCGACGAAGACGGCAGCCTGCTGGATTTCGATTATCAGGAAGTCCGGGTGTCCCAAGCCATCATCGCCAATGCCCGGCAAGTGATTCTGGCCGCCGACTCCAGCAAGTTCGGGCGTAACGCGATGGTTCGACTGGGCCCGATCACCCTGATCGACTGCCTGGTCACCGATCAGGAGCCAGTGCCCGCCCTGGCGCGGTTGCTGACGCAGAACAAGATTCGGTTGGAAGTGGTTTAACCCTTATTTCGAAGTTTGCCGCTCCGCTCTGTAGGAGCGCGCTTGCCCGCGATCAGAGTGTGTCAGTCAACAAATAGCTCAAAGCAAGGCACCATCGCGGGCAAGCGCGCTCCTACAGCTGCTCGCTAACTATGTTCACTTTTGTTCCTTTCCCCGCCCCTTGATCAGTATTTTCAATCAATCCCGGCTGGCTGGTGCCTTCTGTTTGCGCTATGATTTTCGGAAATGAACATAAATGTTCGAATTCGTTACTTTCGATCATCGTTCGAACTTCTAGACAAACTGCTCACAGGAGGCTCCGATGCCCCATTCCACACTGCCCACCCCGCCGCTTTCCGAGGTCTACGACATCGCTGTCATCGGGGGTGGCATCAACGGTGTCGGAATCGCGGCGGACGCTTCCGGGCGCGGTCTGAGTGTTTTCCTCTGCGAAAAGGACGATCTGGCCAGCCACACTTCCTCCGCCAGCAGTAAGCTCATCCACGGCGGCCTGCGTTACCTTGAGCACTACGAGTTCCGGCTGGTGCGTGAAGCGCTGGCAGAACGCGAAGTGCTGCTGGACAAAGCCCCCCATATCGTCAAACCCATGCGTTTTGTTTTGCCCCATCGCCCGCACCTGCGCCCGGCGTGGATGATTCGTGCCGGTCTGTTCCTTTATGACCACTTGGGCAAACGCGAAAAACTCCCCGGCTCGAAGAACCTCAAGTTCGGCGCCGACAGCCCACTCAAATCCACTATTACCCACGGTTTCGAATATTCGGACTGCTGGGTCGACGACGCCCGCCTGGTGGTCCTTAACGCGATGGCCGCTCGGGAAAAAGGCGCGCATATCCACACACAGACTCGTTGCCTGAACGCGCGCCGCAGCCATGGCCTGTGGCATATGAACATGGAGCGCGCCGACGGCAGCCTGTTTTCGATCCGTGCCAAGGCGCTGGTCAACGCCGCCGGGCCATGGGTGGCGAAATTCATCCGTGAAGACCTGAAGCTGGAATCGCAGTACGGCATCCGCCTGATTCAGGGCAGCCATTTGATCGTGCCGAAACTGTACGAAGGCGAAAACGCGTTCATCCTCCAGAACGAAGATCAGCGCATCGTGTTCGCGATTCCGTACCTGGATCACTTCACCATCATTGGCACGACTGACCGCGAATACACCGGCGACCCGGCCAAAGTCGCCATCACCGAGGGTGAAACGGACTACCTGCTCAAGATCGTCAACGAGCACTTCAAGGCGCAACTGAGCCGGGACGACATCATCCGTACCTACTCCGGCGTGCGTCCGTTGTGCAACGACGAATCCGACAACCCGTCTGCGATCACGCGCGACTACACGCTCTCTTTGTCCGGCAGTGCCGAAGAAGCGCCGATTCTGTCGGTGTTCGGCGGCAAGCTGACCACCTACCGCAAGCTGGCAGAATCCGCTCTGCAACAGCTGGCGCCGTTCTTCCCGCAGATGAAGCCAAGCTGGACGGCGAAAAGCAGCCTGCCCGGTGGCGAAAATATGACGACGCCGGCGGCGCTGGCCACCGAATTGCAACAGCGTTGCCCTTGGTTGCCGGCGCAAATTGCCCGGCGCTGGTCGATCACTTATGGCAGCCGCAGCCTGCGCATCGTCGAAGGCGTGCAGGGTCTGGCTGACATGGGTGAGCACCTGGGCGGCGGTTTGTATTCGCGCGAAGTCGACTACCTGTGCAGTGCCGAATGGGCAACCCAGGCCGACGACATCCTGTGGCGCCGGACCAAGCTGGGCCTGTTCACCACCGCTGAAGAACATCAGAACGTGCGGGTTTATCTGGAAAAGGTGGCCAGCGGCAAGGGCGCTATCGCTGCGGCCTGAAAACGCATACATCCCGTGGGAGGGAGCTTGCTCGTGAGATAAGGGGGCTACGCGAAATAGGTGGTGTCTGATCTGACGCTGTCGCGAGCAAGCTCCCTCCCACACTGCACCGCCATCCGCATTCGGATTTCCGAACGCACACCTCCGCTTTATTCGGCATTCCGTCCTTCGCCTTCCCATCTTTTTCCCCCTCGAAAACTAAAACGCTTGCCCATCAACACGTTAGCCCCGCCGGCGTGCTTGGCATGAGTCATGCTCTACACTTGTGCATGACTGTCTCGACCGTAGCGTGCGCCTGATTGGGCCGCCGTTGAGGCGTTGTAAAACAAGCGGGCTGTCTCGAACCGGTCCCATAAAAAAAACAAAGTTGAGGATTCATTGATGCGCATCGTTCCCCATCTCCTAGGCGCAGCTGTCGCTGCCGCTTTGATCACCACCCCGGTTTTCGCCGCCGAACTCACCGGCACGCTCAAGAAAATCAAAGAGTCCGGCACTATCACGCTCGGTCACCGCGACTCCTCCATTCCGTTTTCCTACATCGCCGACGCCTCGGGCGTGCCGGTTGGCTACTCCCACGATATCCAGCTGAAGATCGTCGAAGCGATCAAGAAAGACCTGGACATGCCGGACCTGAAGGTCAAGTACAACCTGGTCACCTCGCAAACCCGTATCCCGCTGGTGCAGAACGGCACCGTCGACGTTGAGTGTGGCTCCACCACCAACAACGCAGAGCGCGGCCAGCAAGTCGATTTCTCCGTCGGGATCTTCGAGATCGGCACCCGCCTGCTCTCCAAAGCCGATTCGTCCTACAAGGACTTCGACGACCTGAAGGGCAAAAACGTCGTCACCACCGCCGGCACGACGTCCGAGCGCATCATCAAGTCCATGAACGCCGACAAGCAGATGGGCATGAACGTGATTTCCGCCAAGGACCACGGTGAATCGTTCCAGATGCTGGAATCGGGTCGCGCCGTTGCGTTCATGATGGATGACGCGCTGCTCGCCGGTGAAATGGCCAAGGCCAAAAAGCCCACCGATTGGGCCGTGACCGGTACCGCGCAGTCCTATGAAATCTACGGTTGCATGGTGCGCAAGGGCGATGCGGACTTCAAGAAAGCCGTCGATGACGCCATCCTCGCAACGTTCAAGTCAGGCGATATCAACACGATCTACGCCAAGTGGTTTACCCAGCCGATCCCACCGAAAGGCCTGAACCTGAACTTCCAGATGAGCGACGAGCTCAAGGCGCTGATCGCCAATCCGACCGACAAGCCCGCCCCGGACAAGAAGGCCTGAGCATCCGCGCTCAAGCCCCAACCGTGAATGCCTGATCCTGGGGAGCCGTCGGTTCCTCAGGATCGGTTGATAAAAAAAAGCGTGCATAACGATCGATCAGAGGGGAGACCCTGATGAATTACAACTGGGACTGGAGCGTGTTCTTCAAGTCCACGGGCGTTGGCAGCGAGACCTATCTGGACTGGTACATCACCGGGCTGGGCTGGACCATCGCGATTGCCGTCGCCGCCTGGATCATCGCCTTACTCCTGGGCTCAGTGCTCGGAGTCATGCGCACGGTGCCAAACCGTCTGGTATCGACCATCGCCACGGTTTACGTGGAAATCTTCCGTAATGTGCCACTGCTGGTGCAGCTGTTCATCTGGTACTTCCTGGTGCCGGACCTGCTGCCGGAACACCTGCAGGAGTGGTACAAGCAAGACCTGAATCCAACCACCTCGGCGTTTCTGAGCGTTGTCGTGTGCCTGGGCCTGTTCACCGCCGCGCGCGTTTGCGAACAGGTGCGCACCGGCATCCAGGCGTTGCCCCGCGGGCAGGAATCCGCCGCCCGGGCGATGGGTTTCAAACTGCCGCAAATCTACTGGAACGTGCTGTTGCCCCAGGCGTACCGGATCATCATTCCACCGCTCACTTCCGAATTCCTCAACGTGTTCAAGAACTCGTCGGTGGCCTCGCTGATCGGCCTGATGGAGTTGCTGGCACAGACCAAACAGACCGCCGAATTCTCGGCCAACCTGTTCGAAGCCTTCACCCTGGCGACGTTGATCTACTTCACCCTGAACATGAGCCTGATGCTGCTGATGCGCGTGATCGAGAAGAAAGTCGCGGTGCCCGGCCTGATCTCCGTGGGGGGTAAATAATGGACTTCTCCGGAATTGTCCCGGCCATCCCCGGCCTGTGGAACGGCATGGTCATGACCCTGCAACTGATGGTCATGGGCGTCGTGGGCGGCATCATCCTCGGTACGCTGCTGGCATTGATGCGGCTGTCGTCGAGCAAGTTGATGGCCAATGTCGCCGGCGCGTACGTGAACTACTTCCGTTCGATCCCGCTGCTGTTGGTCATCACCTGGTTCTACCTGGCGGTGCCGTTCGTATTGCGCTGGATCACCGGCGAAGACACGCCGATCGGTGCGTTCACCTCCTGCGTCGTCGCCTTCATGATGTTTGAAGCGGCGTACTTCTGCGAAATCGTGCGCGCCGGTGTGCAATCGATCTCCCGCGGCCAGATGGGCGCGGCACAAGCGCTGGGCATGACGTATGGCCAGATGATGCGCCTGATCATCCTGCCCCAGGCGTTCCGCAAGATGACGCCGCTGCTCCTGCAGCAGAGCATCATCCTGTTTCAGGACACCTCGCTGGTCTACACCGTGGGCCTGGTGGACTTCCTCAACGCCTCTCGCTCCAGCGGCGACATCATCGGCCGCTCCAATGAATTCCTGATCTTCGCTGGTCTGGTCTACTTCATCATCAGCTTTGCGGCCTCGCGCCTGGTGAAGCTTCTGCAGAAAAGGTTTGCCGTATGATTTCCATCAAAAACGTCAATAAATGGTACGGGGACTTTCAGGTACTGACCGATTGCAGCACCGAGGTCGCCAAGGGCGAAGTGGTGGTGGTCTGCGGCCCCTCGGGCTCGGGCAAATCGACCCTGATCAAATGCGTCAACGCACTGGAGCCGTTCCAGAAAGGTGACGTAGTGGTCGATGGCACCTCCATCGCCGACCCGAAGACCAACCTGCCGAAACTGCGCTCGCGGGTGGGCATGGTGTTCCAGCATTTCGAGCTGTTCCCGCACTTGACCATCGTCGAAAACCTGACCATCGCGCAGATCAAGGTGCTGGGCCGCAGCAAGGAAGAAGCCACGAAAAAAGGCCTGGCGCTGCTCGAACGTGTCGGCTTGTCGGCCCACGCGCACAAACACCCGGGCCAGCTCTCGGGCGGTCAGCAGCAGCGCGTGGCGATTGCCCGCGCCCTGGCGATGGACCCGGTAGTGATGCTGTTCGACGAACCAACCTCGGCGCTGGACCCGGAAATGGTCAACGAGGTACTGGACGTCATGGTGCAACTGGCCCAGGAAGGCATGACCATGATGTGCGTGACCCACGAAATGGGGTTTGCGCGCAAAGTGGCTAATCGGGTGATCTTCATGGATCAGGGCCAGATCGTCGAAGATTGCGCCAAGGAGGACTTCTTCGGTGATGTCAGCGCTCGCTCCGAACGCGCCCAGCATTTCCTCGCCAAAATCCTGCAGCACTAAAACGCCTCACAAGGGCACACAATCAGTCGGCCGTTCGTTTCCGCTACCCGGGAACGCACGGCTGGCCGGTCCAGGATGACTGTGATGAAATGCGCTCCCCCTCTCTATCGCGATCCGCCGCCCTCACTTGCCGTGAAACCCCGCCTGATACGCCACATGTCGCTGCCGCCGCTGATCGTCCTGCTGATGATCGGCCTGGGTTACGTCAGCTATCTGTTCAGCGAAACCAATGGCATCAAGGCGTTGAGTGAAAACGGCGAGCGTCAGCTCGAGCTACATGCGCGCACCGTCGAAAGCGAGATCAACAAATACAACTATCTGCCCAGCGTGCTGGAGCTTGAATCCAACGTCTCGGACCTGCTCAACGAGCCGTCGCCCGAGCTGCGCGGCAAGGTCAACGATTACCTCGAAGGGCTCAATCGCCGCAGCCGCAGCCGCGCGATCTATGTGCTCGACACCACGGGCCGGGTGCTGGCCACCAGCAACTGGCGCGATGCCGACAGTTATCTGGGCGAAGACCTGTCCTTCCGCGCCTATTATCAAGACGCCATTCGTGGCCTGCCGGGTCGTTTTTACGGGATCGGCAGCACCACCGGCGAGCCGGGCTACTACCTGGCCCACGGGCTGGAGGAGAAAGGCAAGATCATCGGCGTGGCGGTGATCAAAGTCCGCCTTGAGGCGCTGGAAGAACGCTGGCAACGGGCGCGGCTGGAAGCGTACGTCAGCGACGAAAACGGCATCATCATTCTGTCCAGCGACCCGGCCCGACGCCTGAAATCGGTACGCCCCCTCACCCCTGAAATCAAAGAGCGACTGGCCCGCAGCCTGCAGTACTACTGGTGGCCGCTCAACGAGTTGGTGCCGCTGGAACGCCAATCGATTTCCGAGGGAGTGGAGAAGCTGACGTTCCCGGCCAACAGCAGCGTCGATCACGAGCACACCGTGGTCAGTTATCTGGCCCAGACCCGGGACCTGGCCGACACGCCGTGGCACCTGACGTTGTTGACGCCACTGCAAGACCTGCGCCGCGAGGCGGCCAATCAAGGCATGCTGGTGGCGGTGGCCTGCGCGCTGGTGGCGTTTTTGCTGATCGCCTGGAACGAGCGGCGCAAGGTCATTTCCACACGCCTGGCCGCTCGCGAAGCACTGGAACAGGCCAACAACGAGCTGGAGCGTCGGATTACCGAACGCACCGCCGACCTGCGCGCCAGCAACGAGCGGCTCAAGGGTCAGATTCGCGAACGGCGACACGCGGAAGACACGTTGCGTCAGGCCCAGGACGAGCTGGTGCAGGCCGGCAAGCTGGCTGCTATTGGCCAGATGTCGACCAGCATTGCGCATGAACTCAACCAGCCCTTGGCGGCGTTGCGCACCTTGTCCGGCAACACGGTCCGCTTCATCGAACGTGGCGCGCTGGACACCGCCAGCGCCAATCTGCGCACGATCAATGATCTGGTGGACCGCATGGGCCGGATCACCGCCAGCCTGCGCGCCTTTGCCCGGCGCGGCGAAGACAAGGGCCAGTCGTCGCTGGGTAAAGCGGTCGACGCCGCCCTGCAACTGCTCGCCGCTCGCCTGGAGAAAAGCGCGCTGCAGGTGCACCAGAATTTCAACGACGTCGCGCTGATGATCGATCAGACGCGGCTGGAGCAGATATTGGTCAACCTCATCGGTAACGCGCTGGACGCCATGCAGGCCCAGCCGCTGCCCGAGCTGTGGCTGGAAGGTGAGGCAGTGGAAGGACGTTATCGCTTGCGGGTGCGGGACAACGGTCACGGCATCGACGCCGAAGCGCGCAAGCACCTGTTCGAGCCGTTTTACACCACCAAACCGGGGGAGCAAGGCCTCGGCCTGGGCCTGACCTTGTCCGCCAGCCTTGCTGCAGCGGCAGGCGGCAGTCTGAACGCCGAACATCCTTCTGAAGGCGGGACGGTGTTTGTGTTGAGCGTGCCGTTGGTGGGGGTGAGTGCGTGAAAAACCGCCGGATACAAACCCCTTGTAGGAGCGCGCTTGCCCGCGATTGCGGTGTGACAGACGACATCGATATCGCTGACCCACCGCAATCGCGGGCAAGCGCGCTCCTACAACGAGCCTTACCAATTGGAACCTCCAATGACCACTGACCTCACCGTCCTCATCGTCGAAGACGACCCCCACGTACTGCTCGGCTGCCAGCAGGCACTGGCGCTGGAAGATATCCACAGCGAGGGCGTGGGCAGCGCCGAAGAAGCATTGCAACGGGTTGGGGACAACTTCGCAGGCATCGTCGTGAGTGACATTCGTCTGCCGGGCATTGATGGCCTGGAACTGCTGACCCGGCTGAAGGCCCGCGACCGCAGTCTCCCGGTGGTGCTGATCACCGGGCACGGCGACGTGTCGATGGCGGTCAATGCCATGCGCGATGGCGCCTACGATTTCATGGAAAAGCCCTTCTCCCCGGAACGGCTGGTGGACGTGGTACGCCGGGCGCTGGAGCAACGCGGGCTGGCCCGGGAGGTCTGGTCGCTGCGCAAGCAACTGGCCGAACGCGACTCGCTGGAAGGCAGGATCATTGGCCGCTCCCCCGCCATGCAGGCACTGCGGGCGCTGATCGCCAACGTCGCCGACACCTCGGCCAACGTGCTGATCGAAGGCGAAACCGGCACCGGCAAGGAACTGGTCGCCCGTTGCCTGCATGATTTCAGCCGTCGGCACTCAAAACAGTTCGTCGCCCTGAACTGCGGCGGGTTGCCGGAAAACCTGTTTGAAAGCGAGATCTTCGGTCACGAAGCCAATGCGTTCACGGGCGCGGGCAAGCGCCGGATCGGCAAGATCGAACACGCGCACAACGGCACGCTGTTTCTCGATGAAGTAGAAAGCATGCCGATCAATCTGCAGATCAAACTGCTGCGGGTGTTGCAGGAACGCACCCTGGAACGGCTCGGCTCGAACCAGAGCGTGGCGGTGGATTGCCGGGTCATCGCCGCGACCAAATCGGACCTGGCCGAGCTGAGCAAGGTCAGCCAGTTCCGCAGCGACCTGTATTACCGGCTGAACGTGGTAACCCTGGAATTGCCGCCGTTGCGAGAGCGACGCGAAGACATCCTGCAGCTGTTCGAGCATTTCCTGCAGTTGTCGGCGTTGCGTTTTGATCGCGAGACGCCGCCACTGGACCCGCAGACCATGGCCGCATTGATGGGCCATGACTGGCCGGGCAACGTGCGGGAACTGCGCAACGTGGCCGAGCGCTATGCGCTAGGCCTGCCGGCGTTCAAGAAAAGCGGCACCGCCGTAGACAGCCATGACCTTGGGTTTTTCGAAGCCGTGGAGGCGTTCGAGAAAAACCTGCTCAGTGAAGCGTTGCACCGCAGCGGCGGCAACCTGACCCAGGCCAGCCAGGAACTGGGCATGGCCAAGACCACGTTGTTCGACAAGGTTAAAAAGTATGGGTTGGGGTGATGCACTGATCGCCGATTGCTTCTGGCCGGAGGCCGTGGGAGCTGGCTTGCCTGCGATCTGCCGGGAACCGGCAGCAAAACCTGTGAAACCAGTTCATCAGGGGTACCGAGGTGCCTGATGTGGGGCTGGTGCCCAGCCCATCGCTGCCGTCGTAACCTCCGAGAGCTCCTACGCCCTCCGGGCAGAACCAAAAGCCCTGTACCTACAGGTCTGCATTGGCGTTGATCAAGTCATCCACTTCCACTGCCGTCGGCGCGGTCGCCGGGCCCCAGCGGGTCACGGCGATGGCGGCGGCCGCGTTGGCGCGCAAAGCCGCCTGTTCGGCTGAACATCCAGCAGCCAGGTTCGCCAGCAGCACACCGGCATGGGCATCGCCCGCGCCATTGGTGTCAATGGCCGTCACGGGAAAACCACGCACACACTGTGTCTGGCGTCCCTGGCGGATCCAGCAGCCCTGCGGCCCGTCCCGCACCACGATCAACGCGCTGTCGCTGAGCAACTCACTCAGCCGGTCCAGCGCCTCGGCCATCCCTTCACATTGAGTGAAACGCAGCGCCTCTTCGCAGTTGCTGGTCCATAGCGTGATGAGCGGCAACACCGCCGCCATCTCCGGACCGGCTGGCGAATTCACCAGCGGGCCCGGATCAAACACCACGCCGGTCCCCACAGGCAGACCGGACAACCAGGTCAACAGGCTCGGCACTTTCGCCGCGTGCAACAGGCTGTAACCGCTGACGAACACGTAGTCCTCGGGCTGCACTGCCACGCTGTTCAAGTCCTGCAACGACAGCCCGCCTTCGGCCCCGACGTAGGAAATAAACGAGCGCTCTGCGGACGGCTCGATCAGCGCCACCGACAAGCCGGTGTCCTGATCACCGGAGGCGGACGCCGCGATTTCGATGCCTTCAGCCGCCATGGACTGACGCGCCAGGTCGCCGAAACGCCCGGTGCCGTGACGTCCCAGATACACCGTGTGCAGACCATTCCTACAGGCAGCGGCCATCACATTGAAGCCCCCGCCGGTTTCGAACGTCGCGGAACGGGCCAGCACGTCACCGCCCGAACGGGGCAGCGCGTCCAGGGCCATGACCAGGTCAACCACGACCTGGCCGGTATAAAGCAATCTAGCGGGCATGAGCAGACTCGTGTGAGGCAAGGCGGCGGTCGCGAGCCCCGCCCAGCAGTGCGTACAGGCCACCGGCGACTACGAAGGTCACGATCCAGCCCAGGCCGTTGTGGCCGAACCAGGAGTCGGAGAGGAAACCCTTGAACAGAACGTTCTCCGGGGTGGTGGCCACGGTGGTGAAGCTAAAGCCGAGGATGATCGCCAACGCCCAGGCACCGACGGCACGCCATTCCACGCCGCCGCGATACCAGTAGGCACTCGTTGCGGTGGTGTCCATCAGGTCGTTGGCCGAGTAGTAATGACGATGAATCAGGTCAACGATGAAGATCCCGACCCATGCGGTGATCGGCACCGCCAGCATGGAAATGAAGGTGATGAACGGGCCGTAGAAACTGTCCGCGATCAGCATGAAGTAGATGGAGCCAGCGAAGATCGCCACGATATCCACAATCACCGCATGCACGCGCTTGATCTTCAGCCCCAGGGTCAGGGTGGTCAGACCGGCCGAGTACACCGACAGATTGTTCGACAGCAGCAGGCCGCCGAAGGCTGTGATCAGGTACGGCACCGCCATCCAGGTTGGCAGCAGTTCGCGAATCGCGATGATCGGGTCCGTGGCCGAGGCCAGATGGTCGTTGCCCACCGACAGCAGCCCGCCAAGGGTGATCAACAGCACCAGCGGAATGCCCGCGCCAAACGCCGCCGACGCCACCAGCCCGGCCGCTTTTACGCTGCGATGCTGATAGCGCGACATGTCCGCACCGGCGTTGGCCCAGCCGATGCCGGTGCCCGCCGCCATGGTGCCGACGCCGATGATCATGGCGCTGAGCGGGGCTGGCGTGGCGTTGAACACGGCGGTCCAGTCAATGTGGGCAATGAGGAAACCGCCGACCACGATGTTCAACGCACCGAAGATGTAGGTCGCCCATTTCTGGATTACCAGCAGCGTGGCGTGGCCCAGACCCGACACCGACAACGTCATCAGCACGAAGATCGCAATGAACACCAGGGTCAGCCCCGGCGCGCTCTTGGCCTCCACCGGGGTGCCGAACAGGATCGCGCACAGCGACAGCAGCACGAA
Organism: Xanthomonas sp. WHRI 1810A; assembly: GCF_040202885.1. Classification (NCBI taxonomy): domain Bacteria; kingdom Pseudomonadati; phylum Pseudomonadota; class Gammaproteobacteria; order Lysobacterales; family Lysobacteraceae; genus Xanthomonas; species Xanthomonas sp. WHRI 1810A. The sequence continues at coordinate 35,192 of NZ_JBEGED010000019.1, read as the reverse complement.
GGCGGCTGTGGTGGTGTTGACGGTTTCCCAGCCCAGGCGAGACATCAACGAGACGATGGTAGGACCGATGTTGCCGCGCACGCCGAAAATGGCACGGGACAGTGTCAGGCTCGGCGCACGACCGCGTCGGCCAGCAATGGAAATCACCCCCACCACCGCGAACGAACCCGCCGCGCCGAGAATGGCGACGATGATCGCCTGCCAGATGGACAGACCGCGAAACGCGATAAGGGTCGCGCCCAGTGGCAGTCCGAGGATGCTGATGTTGGCCGCGAACCAGACCCAGAACAGTTGCAGCGGATGGCCGTTGCACTCGTTTTCCGGGACCGGCTCGATGCCGCGTGTTTCAAGTTGTCCTGCGCCTTGAGTGGCGTTGGATGACGTCATGGGGATGCTCCTGTTGCCGTTTATTCTGGTTGTGGGCAGTGCGCAATCCAAACGACATCCCTGTCATGCGGGCTTTTCAGCGTGTGAAAAGCCTCGCGTCGCGGCCGATGTACCGGTCGCAACTGTCGATCTTATTAATATGTGCTCTGTTGCTGCGCGGGGCTGTCAGGCCGAGCGCAGGGACAGCAATTGCTCGACCAGCGGCGCCAATTCCAGGTCGTTGACGGTTTTGATCTGCTCGATCATGTCCGCAGGCCAGGCGTTCAGGCCGTGGCAGGCACCGAGCATCGCGCCGAGGATCGCCGCGATGGTGTCGGTGTCGCCGCCCAGACTGGCGGCCATGCATACCGCATCAAATGCCTGCAGCCGACCGGCCGCGACCTGATGCGCCAGGGCGAACGCCGCCACCACCGATTCCTGGGACGCTACCGATGTGCCAATGACGTCGTAGATCAGGGTCGGCAGTTGATGGTTGTCGCAACCGGCGCACAGGGTTTCGGCCCACTGAATGCGCGCGGCGATACGTCCACCGGCAACCCAATGCCCGAATTGCTCGGCCTGCTGCGCAATGCTCACGCCGACCTGCAACGCGTGACTCAGCGTCCGGCCGTTGATCCCGGCTGAAATCACTGCTGCCACCGCCGCCGCGCTGGAGATCCCCAGCGTGGTGTTGTGCGTCACCTGGCACGCCTGCACGACGGCCTGCACGAACTGCGCTTCATCGTTCACGTCAGCAGCAATGCCGACGGGTGTGATGCGCATCGCCGCGCCGTTGGTGGTGCCGAAGCGTCCGGCTTCCTCAGGGCTGTGGCCTGCCAGAATCATTTCGATCGCGCGCTTGGTCGACGGGCCCAGCAAGTCCTGCGAGCCTTTGGCCTGCATGGCGGCTTCCCACTCAATCAGGCTGTGTGCGAGGTCCGACGGCACGATCCGCCCTCCCCCGGTCACCAGCAATTGGCCGACCAGCACCGCTTGTTCGGTGTCGTCAGTGATGGAACCGGCCGGCATGTTCGGCGCAATCGGCTGATCGGCGTCAGCCGCCGTCAGCGTGGTGATGCGATCAAAGCGCTGCTTGATCTGCTCGCGGCTCAACGACTGGGTGGGCATGCCCAGGGCGTCGCCGAGCGCCAGGCCGTAAAAAGCACCGAGGGCGCGGTCGCGGGTATTGATGAGGCCGGTCATAAGGCGCTTCCAAAAGCGAGGTGCAGACGAAAATGCACGGGATCGAGCAGGCTTTCCACGTGTTCCATGAAACGTTCACGCCGGTCGTAAGTGGTGCGCAAGGCTTTGAGGAAGACAGTGCCGGGCTCGCGCATCACCCAGATGGCATCGTCGGACGTCAGCGGCTCGGCACCGATCCATTGATCGCCGCGATTCCCGACAAAGCCATGGGCCGCGAGGGTGATGGTCAGCGAATTGTCGATCAGCCCGGTTTTCGGGAGATTCTCCAGCCCATCGCTGGCCGGGACCAGCGCGCGTTCCAGCGACACGACGCTGCCGTCGGCCGCGCTGCGACGGCGGTCCAGAGCGATGAAGTGACGCGTGCCGAAGCGGCTTTCCAGGTCCGGACGCTCGACTTCCACCAGCCGCAGGATCTCGGTGTCGATCCGCGCACCGGTGTCAGCCAGGGCCTGGGCCCAGCCGCTGCGTTGATCCAGGGAAATGCCGTCGTAGGTGACGATCGAACCGACACCCGATTGGGTGGCGATGTAATTGCGCCGCTTGAGTTCGGACAGCGCTTCACGCAGCGTGCCGCGGCTGACATCGAATTCCTGCGCCAGCAAATGCTCGCCGGGCAGCAGGTCGCCGGACTCCATCTCTCCGGATTCGATGCGTCGGGCGAGCTCGTCGACCACGCGTTTTTTCTTGTCAAATCGAACATGTCTAATCATGTACAAATTGATAGCGGAAACAGGGGTTCCTGAGCAAGCATTTTTTGTTACAGATCAGATTTTAGTGGCGTCAGTCCTGGCGCCTCCGCAGACCGGTTTGCTCCCACATGAGCATCCTTCATCCCGTGGGAACGGACCTGTCCGCGAAGAAGCTGTAGCGGATGGAGCAAGAATCAGCGGTTAAACCAACTTGCTCTGCTCATCGATCACCTGACGAATGGCACCTACAAAAACGTCCACCGGCTGGCCGCCCGACACGGCGTATTGGTCGTTGAAGACGATGGTCGGCACCGAACTGACCCCGCGCGACACCCACAGCTGTTCCAACTCGCGAACGTCTGCGGCGTACTCGTCAGAGCTCAGAATCGCCTCGGCGCGCACTCGATCCAGCCCGACTTTCTGCGCGGTGTCGGCCAGCACGCGAGGGCTGGATGGGTCGGCATGCTGGCTGAAATACGCGGTGAACAGCGCGCTTTTCAATTCGTGCTGTTTGCCCTCCAGCTCAGCCCAGTGCAACAGCCGATGGGCATCGAACGTGTTGTAGATCCGCCGCTCGCCCGGCTTGAACACAAACCCCAGCTCAGCGCCGCGCTCACGGATGTTTTCCTGATTGGCTTTGAGCTGTTGCGGGGTCGAGCCGTACTTCTCAGCGATGTGTTCGTTGAGATCCTGACCTTCGGGGGGCATGTTCGGGTTGAGTTCGAACGGCTGGAAGTGGATCTGCGCAGAAACGTCGTCGCCGATGTACTCCAGCGCCTGATCCAGGGCACGCAAGCCGATGACACACCACGGGCAGGAAACGTCGGAAATGAAATCGATTTTCAGCGGAGTGCTCATGAAAAGTCTCACTCGTTGGGGGAAACTTCGCACGATACGCCGACCGGACTCGCACGCAACCCCCGTGTAGGAGCGCGCTTGCCCGCGATTGCAGTGGGACAGCCAACACCTTCATTTCTGACACACCGAATCGCGGGCAAGCGCGCTCCTACCTCTGGATCGCGCTCAGAGCTGAGCCACGTGAGAGGCTTCCTCACGATGTTCCCGCAAATACGGCAACACCGCCCCCAGCAACGGCGCTTTGAAGGCCTCCTGGAAACGATGGGCCAACCCGGGAATCAACTTCAGCTGGCTGCCCTGGATATGCGCCGCGACGTGAATCCCGTGCATCACCGGCAACAAAGGATCGGCCGTACCGTGCACCACCAGCGTGGGCACGCGCAGGCGATTGAGCAGTTCGACCCGGCTCGGTTCGGCCAGGATGGCCAGAATCTGCCGCTTCACCCCTTCAGGATTGAACGCCCGGTCGTAGGACGCGGCCGCCTGCTGCAGCAGTGCCTGCCGGTCGTCCTTGATGTCCGGGCTGCCCAACGCGGCCAGCAAATCGGCTTGTTGCTCCAGCGCCGTCTGACGATCAGGTGCTCCACGCCGCGCCAGCAATTGCAGTAAGGCCGGGCTCGGCATCGGCAGGCCCGGTGCGCCGGAACTGGTCATGATCAGTGTCAGGGTTTCGATCCGCTGCGGCGCCATGTCCGCCAGGTGCTGGGCGATCATGCCGCCCATGCTCGCGCCCAGCACGTGAAACTGCTCAACGTGCAACGCGTCCATCAGGCCCAGCGCGTCCTGGGCCATGTCGGTCAGCGAATACGGTGCCGAGACCGGCAGGCCGATCTTGTAGCGCAGCACTTCGTAGGTCAGGTTCGGGGAAGGCGGCGCCTGCACCCAGGTCGACAGGCCGACGTCCCGGTTGTCGTAGCGAATGACCCGGAAGCCCTGCTCGCATAGCGCCGCCACGACCTCATCTGGCCAGTGAATCAATTGCCCGCCCAGCCCCATCACCAGCAGCAACGCCGGGTCGGACGCTCGACCGATGCTTTGGTACGCCAGGTGCACGTCGCCCAGTTCGGCCACTTGCGTGGGAACGTTGACGTCGCATCGAGAAGCCGCAAAAGACGGCAGGCCGCACAATAAGGCAGCCAAAAAAAGTAGAACCCGCATGAAAACACCGAAACACAGAACCCCAGTAGGCCGCGAGTCTGATGATGTTTTCAAAAGCGCGCTGCCACAGTTGCGTGACAGTTTGATGAAGGGGGCTCAACGGTATGAGCGACCTTCGTTTTGATGTTGTTACGCCAACGCCCTTCGCAACTGCCGCGCCGCCGCCACCATGTTCACCAGCGCCGCTTCCGTCTCCGGCCAGGCGCGGGTCTTCAGGCCGCAATCGGGATTGACCCACAAGCGCTCGGCAGGGATGTGTTTCACCGCCTGGGTCATCAGCCCGACAATCTGCGCGGTGTCAGGCACCTGGGGCGAATGGATGTCGTAGACGCCGGGGCCGATGTCATTGGGGTACGCAAATGCCTTGAAGGCCTGGAGCAGCTCCATGTTCGAGCGCGACGTCTCGATGGTAATGACGTCGGCGTCCATGGCGGCGATGGACTGGATCACGTCGTTGAATTCGCTGTAGCACATGTGGGTGTGGATCTGGGTTTCATCGCGCACGCCGGACGCGCACAATCGGAACGCTTCGACTGACCACTCCAGATACGCCTGCCATTGCGCCCGACGCAGGGGCAAACCCTCGCGGAAGGCGGCTTCGTCGATCTGTACGATCTTGATCCCCACCTGTTCCAGGTCCACCACCTCGTCGCGGATCGCCAGCGCCAGTTGCTGCGCCTGCACCTGGCGCGACACGTCTTCACGCGGGAAGGACCACATCAGCATGGTCACCGGTCCCGTCAGCATGCCTTTCATGACCTTGTCGGTCAGGCTTTGCGCGTAACGGATCCAGTCCACGGTCATGGCCGCCGGGCGACTCAGGTCCCCGACGATCACCGCCGGTTTCACGCAGCGCGAACCGTAACTCTGGACCCAGCCAAACCGGCTGAACGCGTAACCGTCCAGCTGCTCGGCGAAATACTCGACCATGTCATTGCGCTCGGCCTCGCCGTGCACCAGCACGTCCAGGCCCAGACGCTCCTGCGCTTCGACGGCATGGCGGATTTCCGCGCGCATCGCGTCGTGGTAGTCGTTGGCCGACAGCTTGCCCTGCTTCCAGGCCTGGCGTGCCAGGCGGATCGACGCCGTCTGTGGGAATGAGCCAATGGTGGTGGTCGGAAACGCTGGAAGATTCAGTCGGGCGCTTTGCACCCTGATGCGTTCGACAAACGGCGACTGACGCTGGCTGTCGGCGGCAGTGATGGCGGCCAGACGGGCCTGAACCTCGGGTTTGTGAATCCGGGCAGATTGCAGACGACTGCTCTGCACGGCGCGGCTTTCGGCCAATGCCGCCTTAACTGGCGGCGCCTGGGGCGTGTTCAACGCAGTCTTGAGCACAGCGATTTCGTCGCACTTCTGCACCGCAAAGGCGAGCCAGCTTTTGAGCTCGGCATCGAACTGGTCTTCACGCCGTACATCCACCGGGCTGTGCAGCAGCGAGCAGGAACTGGCCACCCACAGGTTATCGGCGAACCGCAGTTGCGCTTCTTTCAACAACGCCAGCGCGTGGTCGAGATCGCAGCGCCAGACATTGCGACCGTTGATCACGCCCAGTGACAGGACTTTGTAGGTCGGCAGCCGATCCAGCACCAGCGCCAGCTGCTCCGGTGCCCGGACCAGGTCCACGTGCAAGCCATCCACCGGCAGCGAAACCGCCAGCCCGAGGTTGTCTTCCAGCCCGCCGAAGTAGGTCGCAATGAGCTTTTTCAGCGGCGAGTATTGCAGGCTGTGATAGGCGCGTTCGAAAGCGCTCTTCCAGTCCTGCGGCAGGTCCAGGCTCAGGATCGGCTCATCGATCTGCACCCACTCCACGCCCTGCGCCGCCAGACGCCCCAGGATTTCGCCGTAGATCGGCAGCAGGCGGTCCAGCAAATCGAGCTTGTCGAAGCCGTCACCCTGGGCCTTGCCCAGCCACAGATACGTGAGGGGGCCGATCAACACCGGCTTGACGCGGTGGCCCAGGGCGATGGCTTCATCGACTTCTTCGAACAGCTGTTCCCAATTGAGGGTGAAACGTTGGTCGTGGGTGAATTCCGGGACCAGGTAGTGGTAGTTGGTATCGAACCACTTGGTCAGTTCCAGAGCATGTTGCGGGGTGCCTTCGGCGTCGTGGGCACTGGCGCAGCAACCAGCGGTCGCCCCACGGGCCATGGCGAACAGGGTGTCGAGGGTTGGCAGGCGCCGCGGGTTTTTGGTCTGGGCGAAGCGCTCGGGAATCACGCCAAAGGTCAGTGAGTGAGTCAGGACCTGGTCGTACCAGGCGAAATCGCCGACGGGCAGCAAGTCGATCCCGGCGTCTTTTTGCAATTGCCAATGCGCAGCACGCAAATCGCGGCCCACCGCGCGCAGGCCGTCTTCGGTCAGATCGCCCTTCCAGTACGCTTCCAGTGCTTTTTTCAGTTCACGATCCGCGCCGATACGCGGGAATCCAAGGGTGTGGGACAGGGCCATGACAGGTCCTCCATGCAAAAGATGGCACCATTGTCGACACTGGACACAACATGAGACAAACTCATTGTATTCGTGTTGAACACAAATTTTACTCATGGAGCACAGCAGTGCTGGAAATACGCCACCTGAAAACCCTGCATGCCCTACGCGAAGCCGACAGCCTGGTGGACGCGGCTGATCGGTTGCATCTGACACAGTCGGCGTTGTCACACCAGTTCAAGGAACTGGAAGAACGCATGGGCATGCCGCTGTTCGTGCGCAAGACCAAACCTGTGCGCTTCACCAGCGCCGGATTGCGTTTGCTGCAGCTGGCCGACTCGATGCTGCCGCAACTGCGGGCGGCCGAACGCGACATCTCACGGCTGGCGGGCGGTGTGGCCGGGCGCTTGCACATGGCGATCGAGTGCCACAGTTGCTTTCAGTGGCTGATGCCGACCATCGATCAGTTTCGTGACGCGTGGCCTGAAGTCGAGCTGGACCTGGCGTCAGGTTTTGCCTTCGCGCCCCTGCCCGCCCTGGCCCGTGGCGATCTCGATCTGGTGGTGACGTCGGACCCGCTGGAGCTGGTGGGCATTACCTATGTGCCTTTGTTCACCTACGAAGCGATGCTGGCGGTGGCCAATCAGCACGCGCTGGCGCACAAGCCGTACATCGTGCCGGAAGACCTGACCGCCGAAACGCTGATCACTTACCCGGTGGAGCGTGATCGACTGGACATCTTCACCCGTTTTCTGGAGCCCGCCGATGTAGAGCCGGCGCAGGTACGAACCTCCGAACTGACAGTGATGATGATGCAGCTTGTCGCCAGCGGTCGCGGCGTGTGTGGGATGCCGCACTGGGCGCTGCATGAATACAGCTCACGGGGTTACGTAAAAGCCAAGCGGCTGGGTGAGAAAGGTCTGTTTGCCACGCTGTACGCCGGCATCCGGGCCGACATGCTGGACGCGCCGTACATGCGGGATTTTCTGCTGACGGCGAAAGACACGTCGTTCTCGACGCTGGACGGGGTGAGTGCGGTTCGTTAAAAGCGCCGGACGAACGCTTTTGTAGGAGCTGACGAGCCGCCGAAGGCTGCGATTGCGAAGCGTCAGACAAATCGCATCGCAGCCTTCGGCGGCTCGTCAGCTCCTACAGTTCGTGAAACGCAGCGGTATCAGGCAAACGCCTCATGCTTCAACGCGCCCTTCTCAGCGGCACGTTCCAGGGCGAACACGATCAAGCGATCAATCAGCTCGGGGTACGTCAGCCCGCTGGCCTGCCACAGCTTGGGGTACATGCTGATGGAGGTGAAACCGGGCAGCGTATTGACCTCGTTGATGACGATTTCCTGCGCCTGCGTGACGAAGAAATCAACCCGGGCCAGACCCGTGCAACCCAGCACACGGTAGGCCTGCAACGCCACGGCGCGGACCCCGTCGCTGAGGTCCTGGGGCATGTCGGCGGGAATCGCGATGCGAGCCTGACCGTCGTTCAAGTACTTGGTGTCGTAGGCGTAAAACTCGTCGTTGGCGATGACTTCGCCGCACACACTGACCTGCGGCTCACGGTTGCCGAGCACCGCGCATTCCACTTCGCGCCCCACCATGCCCTGCTCGATCAACACCTTGGTGTCGTAGTCGAAGGCCAGTTTCAGCGCGTCGACAAAACCGGCCTCGTCAGTGACCTTGCTGACCCCAACCGAGGAGCCCTGGCACGCCGGCTTGACGAACATCGGCACGCCCAATTGCGCCGAAGCAATGGCGAAATCCAGCGTCTGGCCGCGTTCGAGCACCAGAAACGGCGCCACCGCAATGCCAGCGTCGCGCAGCAGACGCTTGGTCACGTCCTTGTCCATGCACGCTGCCGAGCTGAGCACGTCCGGCCCGACACAGGGGATGTCCATCAGCCGCAACAGCCCTTGCAGCGAGCCGTCCTCGCCCAGGTTGCCGTGGATCAGCGGGAACACCACGTCAATAAGCGGCAGCTCCAGGCCGGTCTCGGTTTCAACGAATTGCGCCTGCGCATTACCCGGCAGGAGCGACAGCACACGGCCGGCTTCGCTGAGTTTGATGGTCGACGGATCGGTGGGGTTCTGCAGGTAGTCGCGCTCATCGAAACGCAGCCAACGGCCTTGTTTGTCGACGCCGATCAGGGTGATGGAATAGCTGTTGCGATCAATCGCGTTGATCACATTGCGTGCCGATTGCAGCGACACTTCGTGTTCGGAGGACTGACCGCCGAAGACGATGGCGACTGATTTTTTCAAAGCACAAACTCCTGGATTTCAGGCCGCAGAGCTAAAAGCAATTTGCGGCGTTCGTCCAGCCCTACGATCAGGTGTTTGACGGAATGTTGCGCTCTTTTTTGCAGGCACAAAAAACCCGCGGCCTGAAAGAGTCCTTGGAATCTTCCAGAGCGCGGGTGGTTGAGCGGTCATTCAGCGGCAGATGAATCTTTCTTGCCACCTGAGCCGAAGGTTGCGAAACGCTTGTTAAAGCCTGCAATGCGGCCTTCGGTCGTGGTCTTGCGCTGCTGACCGGTGTACATCGGGTGCGAGGCGCTGGACACGTCGAGGGCAACGTAAGGGTAGGTGTTGCCATCGGTGTGCTGTTGCGTGCGATCGGTGTCGACGGTGGAGCCGATGAGGAAAAACACATCGGCGGCAGTGTCGTGAAACAGCACCGGGCGGTAGGCGGGATGGATATCGGGTTTCATGTCTGTCTCCAGATTTAAGTGATCATGTAATACGTTATACAGTAACAAACAGGAGAAGTTCAATCCGACGTGTTGATTGGTCATGGGCGACGGCTCCGCGCTGCGACAGCTCGCAGTCAGTGTTTTCGGCGGCGACAGCCCGAGACATTCTGTAATACGCACCCTTTGCGTTCACAGGGCAAACCCGCCACCCTTCGCGCCGCCGCCAGCTCTGGCAGGCGGTGCGCAACGACGGCCGCCCCTGGCTGTCACTATCACATTGACTTCAAGAGCCCACCGTCATGACGAATGGACGCGATCATCGAATCGACTTCTTTCGCGGCCTGGCGCTGATCTTCATTTTTTGGGATCACGTGCCGGACAACCCCTTTGCCCAACTGACCCTGCGCAACTTCGGCTTCAGTGATGCCGCCGAAGTGTTCGTTTTCCTCGCCGGATACGCCGCCGTACTGGCCTACGGACGAATCGCCCACCGCGACGGATTCGTCGTCGCCTGCGTGCGCATCCTGCGTCGGACCTGGGTGCTGTACGTCGTGCATATCTTCCTGCTGACGCTGCTGATGGGCATCGTCTTCGTCGCCAACAATCACGTCGAAACCCGGGACATGGTCCAGGAAATGGGGCTTGAGTATTTCGTCGGCAACCCTCAGCAGGCCTTGGCCGACGAACTGCTGCTGCGCTTCAAGCCCAACCTCACCGATCCGCTGCCGCTCTATATCTTGCTGATGCTGGCGTTGCCATTGATCCTGCCGATCATGCTGCGCAAGGCCGAAGTGGCCGTCGGCTTGTCGGTGGCGCTGTACGCCATGGTGCCGCTGCTGGGCTGGAACCTGTCGGCGTACGAAGGCGGCGGTGTCTGGTATTTCAACCCGGTGGCATGGCAATTGATCTTCATCCTCGGCGGCGCCTGCGCCATGTATTCGCAGCGTCAGCCTGTTGCCCACCCTCTTCGTCCGCTTGGCGTTCAGCCACTCTTTTTGATCGCCGCCGTGTACTTGCTGGTGACCGGAATCATCACCTTTTTGTGGAAGTTTTCCACCGTTCACGACGCCCTGGTGCCCACAGCGTTGAGCGAACTGATCTACCCCATCAGCAAGACCGATCTGTCACTGCCGCGTCTGCTGCACTTCATCTCCCTGATGTACGTCGTCGCCAAAGCGCTGCCGACCTCCCACGCCTGGCTCGACAACTGGCCCGCACAGCAAACCTGCCGCATGGGCCGCTACTCGCTGGAAATCTTCTGCCTGGGCGTGCTGCTTGCGCCACTGGCCGACATGGCCAACGCCCTGGCGGGAGACACCTGGCAAATAAGGGTTATCACCGGCTTGCTGGGGTTGGGGTTGATGCTGCTGATGTCGAACTTCCTGGAGCTGAACAAACGGCTGGGCACGCCCGCGCAGGTGGCGCGGGTTTGAGAACGGGGTCTCACTGAGGCCTTGCTTCGGAATTTTCCTACTGGTTTATCAGGCAAAGGTTTCTCGCTCGCGGCCGTTATGCGAGGAAAGGGATAACCAGTGAGGAAGGAAGATGGAGATCAGCGAAAACGATGTTCGATTGATGGCCTATGGCGCGAAGAAGCAGCCGGCTGGTTCGCGGGAAGATTGGGTCAGCTCGGAAGGTCAGACTGTAGTCAAGCCCGTAACGATGTATTCCGTACAACGGCTGATGCCTCGAACCTGCAACCCGGAAACCATCTCGGAGGAACAGATGTTGGCAGTCTATAGCCGAGAGGAGGATCCTTGGGGGACGGACATGGTGCCACTCAGCGATGCTGAGTGTTGCTGGACATGCCGATCTCTAACGACATGGCACCTAAGCTTAGAAGCAAGGAATGCGTTGGAACCCATGGAAACGGCAGCGGTAGAATTCTTGGCAAACTTGCGTGCTTCTGATCCCGACCTTTCACAAAAAGAATTTGCGCTGGCGCTCAACGATAAAAACGAAATAAATGTCATCGATAAACACGGCACATTGACCGCACATGAGATTTACCAAATTACTCAGTCAGCGGGTCAGTTTATGTCGAATTTTGGCGCTGCTAGGAACCGTTATAAAAACACTCTCCTGCAGCTCGAAAACTATTACAAAAATACAACAATGGTTAACACGATATTCTTTGAAAACAAAGCTAACACCAAAGCAGCGGGACATCTAGCTCAGTATTCCGCAGCGCCTTCTTCTGAAGACAAACAACCAGAGACGAATCTTATTCATATACAGATATAAAGCATCAACTGCAATGGAGCTGGTAGTCGAACCAGCTCCATTGCGTAAAATCACCAACGATCAGCTTGACCTCTTACCAAGGTCCGGCTGCATACATGGGCAATACCGTAGACATGTTGTGCATAAATCCTTGAGCTTTGATCACCCACTATCCCATCGTGAGCATACCAACCTCCCACATTGTACTGCGAGTTCCAAAATAGCGGAGGTGACCCTGCCACGTTACGCTTCGAGTTTTTTTCACCACCATAGCACTTACCTAATTCAAAACTGATTTTTGCCTCACCATTGGCATCGCTAAAAGCTTCTTTTATTAAATTCGGCTGAACAGCTTTTTCTGTCAGAAAAATACTCAACAGCACACGTCCTCCTTCAAGCGGAACGCCTGTAGAGTCCGCAAACTCGGCTCTAAAAAATACACCTGAATAGGTCTGCGCTCCCAATATTCTTGACCCGTCAGCCAATGGCACCATCGAATTATTTCCCGTCCCTCTAAGATCTGTATTTTTAATAATCGGATAGGACCCTAATGCAATCACATATGGCGTATCTAGCTCTACAACATTAGACATGTGAGTTACTCGGACAATAACAAAGTCACCAGGCAACAACTCTGAAAAAATGATCGGTTCAATACTAGTTTTAGCTTCCCAAAGCCCATCCTTTTTAAACTCGACTTTCCACTCCTCTTCGTTAGACAATCTGATCGGTGTAGACAGGATGACCTTCTGCCCACGAACAGCTTTAAACTTATAATAATGCGCGACACCCTTACCTTTCAGAGTCTCTCTGATTATATGCAACTTATCCGATAACCCATTCATATCGGGCGACTCAATTGCTTTAGCGGAAGTCACCGGAGCACTCTGCTCAGCCGCCGATTCGGTTTGAAAAAGTGGAGCAGACGGCTCGCTTTGCGTTTGGCCTGCAAATAAATCATAGGTCACAGCTAGCAGCAAAAACGGCACAATCGATTGACGTGTAAATTTTTTATATTTTCCCACGATGTCATTTCCTTTTATATTTCAGACGGCAATAAGCCTATCACTCGACCAACAAATGGACGTAATCAACGCCTGACAGAAAAGTCAACTATCTCGCATTATAAAATGCACAACCCGTCCATTCGGTAACAACAGCTGATCGTCTTTAGTTAATAGGAATTCCCCTACAAACTTATACGAAAAAAACACGGCGCCGAGAAAACATATGCGCACTCTGCAGGCATTAGCTCACGTCCAAATCCTTACGCAGCCCGTGCGAAAGCTTCACGAATAAATTCGCTCCTACAGATGCCGAACTCGGCTCGAGATAGCGACTGACGGGCAGGCAGGCGCTCTGCTGCATCACATCGGAAATACCTGACCGGCGCGTTACAAAAATCTTGCCTCGCTCAAGCAACGGCTACGCTTGAGACAGGTGCGATTAACAGGTTTAACCGGGCCAATCGATATGGGCGCTTTGTGGCAATCCGATGAGAAGAAGACTGCGGTTCCTGCTGACAGTCAGAGCGATGTTCAGATGCCAAAAGTCCCGCGCCCCCGACATGTGGTGTGGCGCGTGTTCTGGCTGTTGGCGCTGATCGTATTGGTGTCCCTGGGATTTGCGGTGTACTCCGAAACGCGCAGCTCCAAATGGCAGGCGCGGGAGTTCAGCCGCTTTGCCAAGGACCTGAGTTACTCCCTCGACACCGGCCCCAGCCCTGCCATCCTGTATCCCGGCGACGGCCCGTTCGACAAGCGCCTGGGTTACTCGTCGCTGGCTGAGTTCATGCCCCGCCTGCTCAAGCGGGACTACCTGATCACGCAACAAACCCGCTTCTCTCCCGACTTATTGGCCTACACCAAACGCGGCTTTTTCGTGCCGTATCAAGAGAAGATTCAGTCGGGGCTGACCATCACCGACTGTCGCGGTGCGCCGCTGTATCAGTTCACCTATCCACAACAGCTCTACTCAACCTTCGCCGCAATCCCACCAGTGCTGGTGAACAGTCTGCTGTTCATTGAAAACCGCGACTTGCTGGCGGCCAATGAGCCCCTGGCCAACCCTGCCGTGGACTGGCCGCGCTTTATCAAGGCCGCACTCTCCCAAGCGACGAAGATGGTGGGTTTGCCGGGTCAGTCGGCGGGCGGCAGCACCCTGGCGACGCAACTGGAAAAGTATCGGCATTCCCCGGATGGGCTGACCCAGTCGGGCAGCGAAAAGCTGCGGCAGATGATTTCCGCCAGCATGCGGGCCTATCAAACCGGCCCCGACACGCTCCAGGTTCGGCAGCACGTGGTGCGCGACTATCTCAACAGCGTGCCGCTGTCTGCCGTGCCCGGTCATGGCGAAGTGCACGGCATGGCCGAAGGGTTGCGGGTCTGGTATGGCGCGGATTTCGAACGCACCAATCAACTGCTGGCCACCACCGCCACCGATGCGAAAACCCTGGCCGAGCAAGGTCTGGCGCTGCGTGAAGTGTTGTCGCTGGTCATCGCGCAACGGCGGCCTTCGCACTTCCTGGCCAAAGGTCGTCAGGAGCTGGCGGATCTGACTGACAGCCATCTGCGCCTGCTCGCACAGAACAAGGTGATCACGCCCCCATTGGCCGATGCCGCGCTGTCGGCCACCGTGACCTACCGCGATTGGGTGCAGCAGCCGACGGTCCAGCCCATCGAGACCAACAAGGGCATCAGCGTGGCGCGCACCCGGCTGTCCAACCTGCTCAACCGTCCGCTCTACGACCTGGACCGCCTGGATTTGTCCGCCACCAGCACGCTGCAAAACGAGCTGCAGGCCAAGGTCGGCCAGTACCTGCGTGACCTGGCCAAGCCGGCATTCGCTAGCCAGATCGGCCTGCTGGGCGAGCACTTGCTGACGCCGGCCAGCACTCAGCAAGTGCGTTACAGCTTCACGCTGTTCGAGCGCGGCCCGGACGGTTCCAGGGTGCGCGTGCAGACCGACAGCACCGACCAGCCGTTCGACATCAACGAGGGCAGCAAGCTGGAACTGGGCTCGACCGCCAAGATGCGCGTACTCACCACGTACCTGCAGATCATCGCCGAACTGCATGATCGCTACGGCACCCTGAAAAACAGCGAGCTGAAAAAAGTGCCGGTAGAGGATCCTGACCGACTGACCCGCTGGGCCGTCGACTACCTGATCCAGAACAGTGATCGCGACCTGTCGAAAATGCTCTCGGCGGCGCTGGACCGCAAATACTCGGCCAGCCCCGGCGAACGCTTTTTCACCGGCGGCGGCATGCATCACTTCAATAACTTCCGCAACGAGGACAACGGGCGCCTGCCCACCCTGCGCGAGGCGCTGCAGGAATCGATCAACCTGCCGTTCATTCGGCTGATGCGCGACGTGGTGCGCTATAGCATCTATCAAGGGCCCAGTAACAGCGCCGAACTGATGAAGGACGACAGCAACCCGCGACGCCAGGAGTATCTGGCCAACTTTGCCGACCGCGAGGGCACGGTGTTTCTGCTGCGATTCTGGAAACGCTACAAGGGCAAGAGCACCCAGGACCGGCTCGATACCTTCCTGGACGGCGTTCATCCCGCCGCCAGCCGACTCGCCGCCGTCCACCGCTACCTCTTGCCCGAGGCCAGCCCGGCGGCCTTCAATACGTTCGTCCGCGCCCACATGGCCCAGGACAAGGCGCTGCCGCCACTGACTGACAAGCGGCTGGCCGACATGTACCAGAGCTATGGCCCCGGCGCCTACGACTTGCCGGATCAGGGCTATATCGCGCGGGTTCATCCGCTGGATCTGTGGCTGGTGGGCTACCTGATGCAGCACCCGGACGCGCAGTTCAAGGAGGCGGTCGCCGCCAGTCGATTCGAACGCCAGGAAGTCTACAGCTGGCTGTTCAAAAGCCGGCACAAGAGCGCGCGGGACAGCCGGATCCGTACGATGCTGGAGATCGAGGCCTTCCTGGACATTCATCAGCGCTGGCAGCGTCTGGGTTACCCGTTTGACCATCTGGTGCCGTCGCTGGCGACCGCCATCGGCAGTTCGGGGGATCGCCCGGCGGCGCTGGCGGAGCTGATCGGGATCATTCAAAACGATGGCATTCGCCAGCCCACTCTGCGCATTGACAGCCTGCATTTTGCCGCCGACACGCCGTACGAAACGCGGTTGGCCAACAACCCTGACCTGGGCAAACGGGTGCTGCCGTCGGAAGTGGCGACAGCGATGCGCGACGCCCTGTCACGGGTGGTGGACGCCGGTACCGCGCGCCGGGTCTCGGGCAGCTTCAAGCTGGAGGATGGCAGCGTGCTGGCCATGGGCGGCAAGACCGGGACGGGGGATAACCGGATCGAAAGCATCGGCGCCGGCGGACGCATCCTCGCCTCCCGAGCCATCAACCGCACGGCGACCTTCGTGTTTTACATCGGCGACAACCACTTCGGCACCTTGACCGCCTTCGTGCCGGGCCGCGCGGCGGAGGGCTTCCGCTTCACCTCGGCGCTCCCGGTCCAGGTGCTCAAAGGCATGGCGCCGATTCTCAATCCGTATCTGGCGCCCGGGAGCCATACTCAATGTTCGGCGCCGGGGCAGGTGGTGGCGCAGAGCTCGGCGCCGGCACAGACATTGTAGGAGCGCGCTTGCCCGCGATGGCGATGTATCAGCAACCAAGATGTCTGACAGGTTGCTATCGCGGGCAAGCGCGCTCCTACAACAGCATTGACAGATGAGAACCGTTCGTCTTAACGCCTCTTGCAGACACAATAAGATATATCTTAAGGTATATCTAACTTGTGACAGGAGATGTACGAGATGAAAGACCACTCACACGATCACCACCCCCACCACCGCCCTCATTTTGGTGAACATGGCGAAGGCCGTGACGGATTCGAGAAACGCCCAGGCCGGGAACGTGGCGGGCGAGGCCCTCGGGTGTTTGCGCCAGGCGACCTGAAACTGCTGCTGCTGGCGTTGATCGCCGATCAGCCTTGCCACGGCTACGACCTGATTCGCCAGATCGAGGCCATGTTCGACGGCGCCTACAGCCCCAGCCCCGGCGTGATCTACCCCACCCTGACCTTTCTTGAAGAAAGCGAGCTGATTCTGGGCGACGCCGCCGGCGGCAAAAAACGCTACAGCGTGACCGAGGCCGGCCAGCAATCGCTCACCGAGCAAGCGGTGGCGCTGGATGGCGTGAAGATGCGCATCGACGTCAGCAAACGCTCGTTGCGCGGCCATGACCGTCCACCGGAAATTCACGAAGCGGTGCACAACCTGCGTCACGCGCTGCAATTGCACCACGGCCGCTGGAATCCGGAAGAAATTGCCCGGGTCCGCGACCTGCTGAACGACACCGCGCGGGCCATCGTCGACGGCCCCCAAAGCGTAACTCCCGTTAATCCATCGGAGCCGTCCGCATGAATTCACCGCAATCGATTCACCGCGTCAGCCACGAAATAAAGCGCCGCAAGCTGCAAGTACTGCGCGTCACCGACCTCACACCCCGCATGCGCCGCGTCACGCTGCACGGGCCTGAACTGACGGGTTTCATCAGCCTGGGCACCGACGATCACGTCAAACTGCTGTTCGCCACGACGCCGGAAGAACAGGCCGCACTGGAAGACTTCACCCCCGGCGGCAACAGCGAAGGCCCGCGCCCGGCGATGCGCGATTACACCCCCCGCCGTTACGACCCGGTCTCAGGCGAGCTGGATATCGATTTTGTGCTGCACGGCGATGGCCCCGCCGCGACCTGGGCCGAACAGGTTCAGCCCGGCCAATCGCTGTACATCGCCGGGCCGCGCGGTTCGATGATCGTGCCGGACATGTTCGACAGCTACCTGTTGATCGGCGACGAAACCGCGTTGCCGGCGATCAGCCGCCGCCTGGAATCGCTGCCAGCAGGCCGTCGCGCGCTGGTGGTGGTGGAAATCCAGGACGACGCCGAGCGCCAGACGCTGGAAAGCGCGGCGCACATCGAGGTGACGTGGGTGGTGCGAGGTCAGCAGGACCTGGTGCAGGTGGTCGCCGGTTTGCAGTTGCCGGCCGGCGAGCTGTACGCCTGGGTGGCGACTGAATCAGCGTTGTCGCGCAGGATTCGACGGGTGCTGCTGGATGACTTGGGCGTGAATGAAGCGGCGATGAAGGCTGCGGGGTACTGGCGCCTGGATGAGTCGGATGAGAGCTAAACGTGCGTGCAAGTGACACCCGTGTGGGAGGGAGCTTGCTCGCGAGAGGCCAGTAGCAACGCTGCAAATTGTGTGGCCTGAACCATTGATTCGCGAGCAAGCTCCCTCCCACAAGCGTTGCGGTCAACCTGCGCGCAATGAACGCCCTCTAAACCGATCCACCCCCCACAACACCAACCCCATCGCCACAAACCCCGCCAGCACCCCCAGCGCATTGATGAACGCCTGGGCGAAGCCAATCGTGCCGACATCAATGAACGGGTAGACGTAATCGCCGATCTCACTGCCGCGCACAAGCACGTAGGCAAAATAACCGATCGGATAAGCCGTCCACATCAGTACATGGCTCAAGCGCAGCAAGCCTTTGGGCACGTATAACCACCAATACAGCAGGAACGCCAGGGGCATGAGGTCGTGCAGTATTTCGTCGGCCACCCGCTGCCAGCCTTCGGGGTGCCACAAGTGCCGCAGCAACAGGTTATAGGCGATGCCCACCAGCACAATGCTGACGGCGATGCCGCCGCACACCACCGGCGAGCGGAAGAAACGATGCCCCGCTGATTGCCGGTGAGAGGTGGCACAACTTAAGGCCACCGCCACCAGAATGTTGGTCAGGATCGTGAAAAAGCTGAAGAACTTCACCAGCCCGCCCAACACGCTGGCCTGCATCTCCCAGCGGCCGTACAGAATCAGGTACAGCTGAACCGCCAGCCCGAACCAGCCAAGCGCCGCCGCCACGGTGGCGTAGCGTTTGTGCCCGGACGCGTAGTGCAGAGGACCGCTGTGCATTACCAACCTTTACTGCGCGCCAGCTTGACGTACAACGCCTCGACTTTCTCGCGCGCCCACGGGGTTTTGCGCAGAAACGTCAGGCTCGACTTGATGCTCGGGTCGCTCTTGAAGCAGCGAATGTCGATCCGTTCCGCCAGCCCGGACCACTCGTAGTGCTCGACCAGTGCATTAAGGATCTGCTCCAGGGTCACGCCGTGCAGCGGGTTGTTGTGAGGTGTTGTCATGCCGGGCCTTTTACGCTCGATGAAGGGAACAGTGCTCGCGAGGTGCGCACCTTAGCCGAGGTCGTGAGCGCCGTGAAGCGCGATGTGCATCAAGGACCCGATACGGTTTTAGGTGAGCGCAGTCGACTGTCAGCCCTTTTTTGCGGCGCGTTGATTCCAAAGTGATTGCTATTTTAATGTTATGTTATAACACTAATAAGCTCATTTTCGTGTCCCGCTCCCCAAGGAAAACTGTGCATGTCCCGCGCCTCGACCCCCCGGCTCTTCCGTCTGTCCCCGCTGGCCGTCGCTTTGCTGATCGCTTCACCGGCTTACGCCATCGAGCTTGAACAACAGGTGATCACCGCCAACCCGCTGGGCAGCGATCAATTCGCGTCACCCAGCACCGTACTCACCGGCGATGAACTGACGCTGCAGCAAAAAGGCAGCCTGGGTGAAACCCTGAGCAAACAGCCAGGCGTGTCGTCTTCGTACTTCGGACCGGGGGCGAGCCGTCCCATCATTCGCGGTCTGGACGGCGACCGGATTCGCATCCTGCGCAACGGCGTGGGCGCACTGGATGCATCGTCGCTGTCCTACGATCACGCGGTGCCGCTGGACCCGGTGAATGTCGACCGCATCGAAATCGTGCGCGGCCCGGCTGCCCTGCTTTACGGCGGCAGCGCGATTGGCGGCGTGGTCAATACCTTCGACAACCGCATCCCCACCGAAGCCATCGAAGGCATCCACGGCGCCGGCGAATTGCGTTACGGCGGAGCGGACACCACCCGCAGCAGCGCAGGCAAACTGGAAGCCGGCAACGGCAGCTTTGCGTTGCATATCGACGCCAATGCTCGTGAATTCAACGACCTGCGCATCCCCGGTTACGCGCGCACCGCCGACCAACGGGCGCAAGACGCGGGCGACGACAAAAAGCACCGGCTGGGCAACAGCGACGGGCGTCAGGACGGCGGCGCGGTGGGCGGTGCCTACACGTGGGACGATGGATACGCCGGGCTGTCCTACAGCAATTACGATTCGAACTACGGCTCCCCCGCCGAACAAGACGTGCGCATCCGCATGAAGCAGGATCATTACGCCTTCGCGTCGGAACTGCGCAACCTGTCCGGTCCTTTTAGTTCGGTCAAATTCGATGCCGGTTACACCGACTACAAACACATGGAAATCGAGGGCGGCGAAGTCGGGACGACCTTCAAGAACAAGGGCTACGAGGCGCGTGTGGAGGCCCGTCACCAGCCGATCGGCCCGCTGAACGGCGTTGTCGGCGCACAGGTCACGCGCAGCGAGTTTTCTGCATTGGGCGAAGAAGCGTTCGTGCCGCAGACCGATACCGACGCCGGGGCGCTGTTCATTCTGGAAGAAATGCAGGCCACCGACCGCTTGAAGCTGAGCCTGGGCGGTCGCCTGGAGCACACCACGGTCGATCCCGACGCCGACGGCAACGAGCGCTTTGCCAACGCGAACCGGTCCAGCAGCTTCACGGCGGGCAGCCTGTCGTCCGGCGCGGTCTACACGCTGACGCCCATCTGGTCCCTTGCCGCGACCTTGGGTTACACCGAACGCGCGCCGACGTTTTACGAGCTGTACGCCAACGGCGCCCATGTCGCCACCGGCACGTACGAGCTGGGCGACGCTGATCTGTCGAAGGAAAAAGCCGTGTCCAGCGACCTGGCGCTGCGCTTCGACAACGGGACGCACAAAGGCAGCGTGGGCGTGTTCTACAGCCACTTCTCCAATTACATCGGTTTGCTGGGCAGCGGTCGCACCCTCAATGATGAAGGCGAGGATGACGCTGACGGCATTCCCGAATACACCTATTCCGGGGTCCGCGCGCGCTTTGCCGGGCTGGAGGCGCAGGATCACTGGAAGCTGGCGCAAACCCGCTACGGCAATTTTGCGCTGGAGCTGTCCGGGGATTACACCCGCGCCAAAAACCTCGACAACGGCGAAGCCCTGCCGCGTATTGCGCCGCTGCGCTTGAACAGTGGCTTACTGTGGGAGCTGGACAAGTGGCAGGCGCGGGTGGATGTGGAGCACGCCAGTTCGCAGCATCGCGTGCCGGACAACGAAACCGGCACCGACGGCTACACCACGCTGGGCGCCAGTGCCGGTTACAAATTCAAGCTGGGTGAAAGTGAGTGGCTGGCGTTCGTCAACGGCGAAAACCTGACCAATCAGACCGTGCGCTATGCAAGTTCCATCCTGCGCGACATCGCCCCGGCCCAGGGGCGCAGCGTTGAAGTGGGCCTGCGTACGACGTTCTGATGCATGCGCTCACTGTGGGAGCGCGCGCGTCAAACATCGGTTGATCCGTCCACGATAACCGTGGGAGGGAGCTTGCTCGCGATGGGGCCAGGATATTTACTGCATGTCCTGATATCGAATCGCGAGCAAGCTCCCTCCCACGTCTGAATTGCCCTCACCGCCAGCCTTTGTTACACCCCCCGCAACGCTCCATGTCCAAAATCCTGCTTTTTATTCATTCGTTAGCGTCCTATCATTGCCGCTTAAACGCTGAATCGATTAATCCGTCTTATCTGTACTGCTCGCCGCGCCGTGCCCAGCGCGACATGGCCAGCTTTCGTTCGCTTGCCAATAACTCAAAAAGACCCTGCCGACCATGTCCGATGCTCAACTGCCCCGCCCCGCTCAACGCGTTCTGTTCAGCCGCACGCTCAGCCACAAGGGCACCGTCGCCCTTGCACTGCTGGGGCTTGCCACCGGCGCGCACGCCGCCGACGCGTTTGACCACGACTCACAATGGATGCTCGGGGATTGGGGCGGCAAGCGGACCGAGCTGTCGCAGCAGGGTTATGACTTCAAGCTCGATTCGGTCATGGAAATGGGCTCGAACGTGCACGGCGGCTACGATCACGACAAAACTTTCCGCTACAGCGATCAGTATTCCCTCGGCGCGCACCTGGATCTGCAGAAGATCCTCGGCTGGCAGGACGCCGAGTTTCAACTGACGGTGAACAACCGCAACGGCGACAGCCTGAGCAACGACCGTATCGGCGATCCTCGGGTCGGCACGATCTCGTCGTCGCAGGAAGTGTGGGGCCGGGGCAGCATCACCCGGCTGTCGGACCTGTGGTATCAGCAGAAATTTCTGGGCAAGGCGCTGAGCGTCAAGATCGGTCGCTTCAACGAAGGCCAGGATTTCAACACCTTCCCCTGCGACTTCCAGAACCTGGCGCTGTGCGGTTCTCAGGTCGGGAACTGGGACACCATCTGGTACAACTGGCCGGTCAGCCAGTGGGGCATGCGCGTCAAATACGATCTGTCTCCCGAGCTGTTCGTGCAGGTCGGTGCCTTCGAGCAGAACCCGTCGAACCTGGAAAACGACAACGCCTTCAAACTCAGCGGAAGCGGCACCCAGGGTGCCGTCATCCCGGTGGAAGCGGTCTGGTCGCCCAAGGTCAACGGCCTGCTGGGCGAATACCGCCTCGGTTATTACTACAGCACCGCCGACAGCACCGACGTCTACAAGAACAGCAATGGCGGGTACGCCGCCCAATCGGGTGACGATTACCGCGGTTCGTCCAGCAAACATGGCATGTGGCTGACCCTGCGCCAGCAAGTGACCAGCGCTGCCAGCGACAACAGCCGTGGCCTGAGCCTGTTCTTCAACGGCACCCTGCACGACAAGAAAACCAACATGATCGACAACTTCGTTGCCGTCGGCGCCACCTATAAGGGCCCGTTCGATGCGCGCCCTGAAGACGACATCGGCGTCGGCATCAGCCGCATCCATGTCAATCCGGCGTACCGCAAGGACGTCAAGCTGCAGAACCAGGTCGCAGGCGTGACGCAATACTCCGACCCCGCCTACATGCCGTTGCAGGACACCGAATACAACGCCGAGCTGTATTACGGCGTGCACGTGACCAACTGGCTGACCGTGCGTCCCAACCTGCAATTCATCCGTCATCCGGGCGGTGTAAATCAGGTCGATGACGCCCTGGTGGCGGGCCTCAAGATTCAATCTTCGTTCTGATCGGCGTTATTCGCCTTTCTGTATCCCGATTTAGGAACTAGCGTGAAGGACAAGGCTTCAAAGTCTCAGCCTTCACATTACAAAAGCTGGAAAGCGTCAATCAACTTAATGTTACGGAGTACGACACTATGAGCACTGAGGGTGCTTTCGGTAAGAATCGCCTGCTGCCGAGCCTGCTCGGGGTGGTGATTCTGATCATGGGCCTGGCCTTGCTGGCCGGCGGGGTAAAACTGCTGCAACTGGGCGGTTCGCTCTACTACCTGCTGGCCGGTATCGGTATGGCAGTCACCGGTGTGCTGCTGATCATGGGCCGCCGTGCGGCACTGGGTCTGTACGCACTGGTGCTGTTCGCGAGCACGGTCTGGGCCTTGTGGGAAGTGGGTCTGGATTGGTGGCAACTGGTGCCGCGTCTGGCGCTGTTGTTCGCGCTCGGCATCGTCCTGCTGCTGCCCTGGTTCCGCCGTCCGTTGCTGATGGGCGAACCTGGCGGTAAAGGCACCGGCGCACTGGGTGTTGCCGTGGTGCTGGCCGGTGTGGCTGCGCTGGCAAGCCAGTTCACCAACCCGGGCGAAATCAAGGGCCAACTGGACCGCGAAACCGCCGGCACCACCAGCGCTGCACCGGCCATGCCGGACGGTGACTGGCAGTCCTACGGTCGTACTGCGTTCGGCGATCGCTACTCGCCGCTCAAGCAAATCACGCCGGATAACGTCAGCAAGCTGGTCCCTGCCTGGACCTACCGCACCGGCGACATTCCGGGCCCGAACGATCCGGGCGAGACCACGGCGGAGAACACCCCGCTCAAGGTCAACGGCATGCTCTACGTGTGTACGCCGCACAGCCAGGTGATTGCGCTGGACCCGGACACCGGCAAGGAACTGTGGCGCTTTGATCCGAAGATCAGCAGCGGCAAGGCAGCCAACTTCAAAGGTTGGGCACACATGACCTGCCGTGGCGTGTCGTATCACGATGACGCTGCCTACGCTGCCGCCGCGCCAACTGACGCTGCCGCACCTGCGCAAAGCCCGGCCACGCCGACCGTTGCTTCTGCTGCCACCAACGCGTGCCCGCGTCGTCTGTTCCTGCCGACCGCCGACACCCGTCTGATCGCCCTGAACGCCGACACCGGTAAAGTATGTGAGGACTTCGGTGACAAAGGCTCGATCGATCTGAGCGCCAACATCGGCACCTACGCGCCGGGCGGTTACTACTCGACGTCGCCTCCGGCGGTCACCAAGGACCTGGTGGTCATTGGCGGTCACGTCACCGACAACGTTTCCACCGACGAGCCTTCCGGCGTGATCCGTGCGTTCGACGTTCACACAGGCCGCCTGGTCTGGAACTGGGACAGCGGCAATCCGGACGACACCACCCCGCTTGCACCCGGCAAGACCTACACCCGCAACTCGCCCAACATGTGGTCGATGTTCAGCGTCGACGAGAAGCTGGGCATGCTCTACCTGCCAATGGGCAACCAGATGCCTGACCAATGGGGCGGCAACCGCACCCCTGCGTCGGAGAAATTCAGTGCCGGCCTGGTCGCACTGGACATCGCAACCGGTCACGTGAAATGGAACTTCCAGTTCACTCACCACGACCTGTGGGACATGGACGTGGGCGGTCAACCGACCCTCATGGACATGAAAACCGCTGACGGCATCAAGCCCGCCGTCCTGGCTTCCACCAAGCAGGGCAGCATCTACGTCCTTGATCGCAGCACTGGTCAGCCGATCATCCCGATCAACGAAGTGCCTGTTCCACAGGGCGCGGTTGCGGGCGATCACACGTCGCCGACCCAGCCGAAATCTGATCTGAACTTCATGCCGCCGGTCCTGCAAGAGCGCGACATGTGGGGCGTGACCCCGTTCGACCAGATGCTGTGCCGGATCGACTTCAAGTCGCTGCGTTATGACGGTGCGTTCACCCCACCTTCGCTGCAGGGTTCCCTGGTGTACCCGGGTAACTTCGGCGTGTTCGACTGGGGCGGTATCTCGGTCGACCCGGTGCGTCAGATCGCGTTCGTCAACCCAAGCTACATGGCCTTCCGTTCGAAACTGGTCCCTGCGGCCGAAGTCGAAGGCGGCCCGGGTCGCAAGAGCGAAACCGAAGGCGTACAGCCGAACAAAGGCGCGCCGTACGGCGTGATCCTGGAAGCGCTGCTGTCGCCGATGGGCCTGCCGTGCCAGGCACCCGCGTGGGGCTACGTGGCAGCGGTCGATCTGACCACCCACCAGACCATCTGGAAACACAAAAACGGCACCGTGCGTGACAGCTCGCCGGTTCCAATCCCGCTGACCATGGGCGTGCCTAGCCTGGGTGGGACGTTCATTACTGCCAGCGGCGTGTCGTTCCTCAGCGCGACCCTGGACCAGTACCTGCGCGCCTACGACGTTCGTAACGGCAAGCAGTTGTGGGAAGGCCGCCTGCCAGCAGGCGCTCAAACCACACCGATGACCTACACCGGCAAGGACGGCAAGCAGTACGTGCTGGTCGTTGCAGGCGGTCACGGTTCGCTGGGCACCAAGCAAGGCGACTACGTCATGGCGTTTAAACTGCCGGACTAAAGCTGCAAGCTGCAAGCTGCAAGCTGCAAGCTGCAAGCTGCAAGCGGTGAAGCTTGCAGATTGAAGTGATAAAAAAGGCGGTCATCTCAGGATGGCCGCCTTTTTTTGTGCTCGCTATTTCATAGATTGATGATCGTTCCCACGCTCCGCGTGGGAATGCCGTTCGGCCGCTCTGCGGCCAGGGTGACGCGGAGCGTCACGGGATGCGTTACCACGCGGAGCGTGGGAACGATCATCACGGTCCTCGAAAACAGTCGATCAGGGCCTGCGCGAGCCCTTCACACCCGCCCGCAAGATATCGCTCCAGCGCCGCACCAGGTAATTGTGCTCATCCATCACCGCGTTCCACACCGCGATGTGGCCCATGCGTTGTTCGTAGGAGCCGCCGTCGCGGACTTCGCCGATGTCGATCAGCGGCAGGCCGTCGCTGCCGAGCAGTTCCTCGCGAGCGGGAAGCCCGGCGTACCAGTAGTCCCACTCCGCCGCGCTCAGGTGATCGCGGCTGCGGGCCGGGTTGCCGATGTAATACCCCTGACGCGCCATCACCGCGCCGGGCCAGCCGGACAGCCACCAGTTCAGGTACGCATACGCGGCGTCGAGCACCGGCCCCTTCGCATGCCGCGACAGGGACAGGCCGCCGAACCAGCCGCGATAGCCTTCACGGGGCACCGCCACGCGGTACTTCACCCCCGCCCGATGCAGGCGCACCAACGTCGGTGACCACAAACTCTGGATGTCGATGGTCGGGTGCAACATCAATTCAGCGGCCTCTTCGTCGTCCGACCAGAATGCGCCGAACATGCCCTCCTCCTGCTTGCGCACCAGCAGGTCGGCCAGAGTGTCGATCTCCTCGATGCTCATGTTGCCGATGTCCTTGAACGTCGCCAGCCCCGCGCCCTGCACGGCCAATGCGGCGTCCAGCGCACCAATGGCAGCGTCACTCTGCAAGGCGATTCGGCCGCCCCAGGCGGGGTTGAGCAACCAGCCCCAGCTTTCGTTTTCCGAACTCAGGCTGGCGGGCAGACGCTCTGGGCGGTAGGCGAAACTGTCGGCGTTGTGGGTCAGGGGCAGCATGCTGATGCGCTCGCTGACCGCGCTGCCGAGGCTGCCGTCGTGCTGCACGAACAGGCGCTCGCTGGGACGACTGCCGCTGCCGAGCTTGTCGTTTACCGACAGGCGCCCGCGCTTGGGCAGGTCATTGATTTCGTGCCACAGGGCAATGCGCCGGGTGTCGATGGGCTGGATCGCCCGGGCGGGCCAGACGAAGTCGACGTTGTGGAACCACTGGTCATAGAGGTCGTAGCTGTCCGGCTGCATGACCGCGATGCGTTGCGCGGTCTGCACGTCGTGCACCTGATACACCAGCGTGATGCCCAGCTCCTGTTCGGCGCGGACCCGCAGCGATTCAAGCAAGGTCACCGACGTGCCCAGCACCCGCAGGGTAATGCTCATGCCGCCGTCTCGCGCGGCATCGAAAGCGACTGGCTGAAGACGTCGAACGACCGACGCAACTGCGCAGGGTCCAGCCCGCGCAGGATGAACACCAGACGCGAGGTACGATCCTCGCTGGGCCATGCAGGCAAATGCACCGGCGCATGCAGGCAATGCTGCACGCCATGAATGACGACGGGGGCTTGGTGAGTGTTCACGTTGAGCAGACCTTTGACGCGCAGGATGCGTTCGCCATGGCATCTTAACAGCATGGATAACCACACCCCGAAACCGATCCAGTCCAGCGGCTGTTCGAACGTCAGGCAACAGACCTGTGCATCGCCGTGGCGTCCGGGCGTGGACAGCACGCGGTGCAATTGCCAGCGCTCGACTTCCTGGGCCGGTTCGGCGCTGCGCAAGCCTTCGCCCAGTAGCAGTTGATCGCCGCTGTGGATGTCCGCAGCATCCAGAATCGGCGCGCTGTTGATCGCCTGCAATCGCGTGCGCAGCGCCTGTTGCGCGTCGTCGCTGACCACATCGGTCTTGCTGATCAACAGCCGGTCCGCCGCCGCGACCTGGGCCAGCCATTCGGGGTGCAGGCGTTCCTGCAGTGCCGCGTGACTGGCGTCCACCAGGGTGACCACCAGACCAATATGAAACCGCCCGCGCAGATGGGGATCGTTGCCCAGCGTGGCCAGGATCGGTGCCGGGTCGGCCAGGCCGGTGGTTTCCAGGATCACCCGCCCGAACGCCGGAATCTCGCCCCGCGCGCGACGCTCCATCAGCCCGACCAACGCGTCCTTGAGCTCCCCGCGAATCGAACAGCAGACGCAGCCGCTGGGCAGCAACACGGTGTCCGGCGCCACTTCCTGGACCAGCAGGTGGTCGATGCCAACGTCGCCGAATTCGTTGATCAGCAGCGCGGTGTCGCCCATGCTTTCGTCCTGCAGCAGGCGTTTGAGCAAGGTGGTCTTGCCGCTGCCGAGGAAGCCGGTGATAACATTCAGGGCGATGCTCATGCCGGGCGCTCCAGTTGTGTCAAAAGGTGTTCGTCCAGCGGGTCCAGCGCCCGGCCGATCAACACCTCGGCGCGCTGCCAGAGCTGGTCCAGCCCGGTGGCCAGTTCCTGCTTGCCGGTCGCGCCCAGCAGCAGATAGGACACACCCTGGAAGTCCTCGACCTTGAGCCGAAACGGCGCCACCACTTTGTTGATGGCCGCAATGCGACGCAGGCGTTCGCGACGCCGGGGCAGTTCATTGCCCAACGGGTCGCTCCAATGCACGTCTTCGCCCAACAGGCCGCAGAGTCCACACATGCTGTTTGCTCCTTGATGCTAGGGCATCACATCGCCGGAATTGGGGCCCAGCGTCTGCCCGACAAACAGGTTGCCTCCGGGCTCGCTGGCCAGCAGCACGGCCACCGGGGCCACTTCGTCCGCCAGACCGAAACGGCCCAACGGCAACTCGGCGGCCTTGGCGGTTTTCCACGCGCTGCTGATGCCGGCCACCAGCGGCGTTTCAATGGGGCCGGGGGCGATGGCGTTGACCAGCACGTTGTCTTTGGCCACTTCCAGCGCCAGGGATTTGGTGAAGCCAATGACCCCGGCCTTGGCGGCGGCGTAATGGGTCAGCTCGGCGCCGCCCTTGATGCCCAGTTGCGAGGCCACGTTGATGATGCGGCCCCAGCGCTGGGCAAGCATGTGCGGCAGCGCGCGCTGGCTGGCGATGAAGACGCTGGTGAGGTCGACACGCAGCATGTCGTTCCACATCTCCAGGCTCAGGTCGACGCAACGCGCCTGGGTCAGCATGCCGGCGTTGTTGACCAGAATGTCGATGCCGCCGAACTGTTCGATGCACGCGTCGACGCCCGCTTGCGCGCCTTGAACGGTGCCCACGTCACCGACACTTTCCACCACTTCAGCGCCGAGTTGCCGGCAGTCTTCGGCGGTTTTTGCCAGCGTCAGCGGATCGCGATCCCCCAGCACCAGACGCGCACCCTGTTCGGCGTACGCGCGGGCGATGGCCGCCCCGATCCCGCTGCCAGCGCCGGTGATCACGGCGCGTTTGTTGTTCAGTTGCATGGCTTGTTCCTCAAATACGGGGGGTGGCAAATCCGCTTCTGCCGAAGGCGTGGGAGCTTGGCTTGCCAGCGATCTGCCGGGCACCGGCAGCAAACCTGTGTACCCGTTGTAGCTGACACACCGTCGCGTAGGGTTTTGCTGGCGCTGCGCACCAGATCGCAAGCAAGCTGGCTCCTACGCCCTCCGGGCAGAATCAAGAGCGGCAGTAGCCCGCTCCCTACTCCGGCCATCTCACGGTCAAACCGCCATCGATCACGATGCTCTGCCCGGTCAAATAGCTCGACTCGTCGCTGCACAAAAATCGCACCAGCGACGCCACTTCATCGGCACGGCCCACACGCCCCAGCGGGATGGCCTTGGCAGCTTTGGCCAGGCCTTCGGGGCCGAGGGAGTTCTTGCTGTCCAGCGACTGCGGGGTTTCGATCAGGCCCGGAATCACCGCATTGCAGCGAATACCTTTCGGCGCCAGTTCAACCGCCAGCGACCGACACAGCCCCGGCACACCGGCCTTGGCCGCCGCGTAATGGGAATGGTCCTGCCAGCCATACACGCCACCGGCAATCGAGGAAATCGCCACCATCGACCCGCCCTCGCCCACGTGCCGGGCCGCGGCGCGAAAGGTGCGCATCACGCCGGTCAGGTCAACATCGAGCATCTCGTTCCAGCGCTCGTCGGTCATTTCCAGCAGCGGCGCCCGACGCAACAGACCGGCGTTGGCCACCGCGTAGTCGATCCGCCCGTAGGTGCTGATGGCCAGCTCCGCCAGCGCATCCACCGATTCGGTGCTGGTCACGTCCAGCGGGGCCATCACGCAGTCGCCGCCCGCCTCGGCCACCAGGCGCGAGGTGATGTCCGGGTCATGGGGGTCAGCCGGGAAATACCCGCCCACCACCGCGACGCCCTTCTGCGCGAAGGCCACGGCCAACGCCTGGCCGATGCCACTGGCAGCACCGGTGATTAACGCTACTTTGCGAGTCATGTGGGCTCCTTACTTCACAGATTCTGGGCGAACGTGGCGGGCGGCGAACATCAGCACGCCCGAGAGGAAGCACGGCAGCGCGCCGAAATACAACGCCGAGGTCTGCCAGTCGCCGCCTGCGCTCAACACCGAGGTGGCGCCAAAACCTGCCACCACGGCACCTATCGGGCCCATGGCATGGATGATGGCGCCACCGGTGGCCCGAATGCTGGTGGGGAAACTTTCGCTGATGAAGAACAACGCCGCCGAGTAAGGACCGATCAGAAAGAACAGCCCCAGGCTGTACAGCCCTACCACCATCGGCATGTTGCTCGGGCCGTAAAGCATGCCGGCGAACGACAGACCGCCCAGCATCCAGCCCAGGCCGATGACGTTGCGGCGGCCGATCTTGTCGCCCATCCAGCCGTGGCTGAGATAACCGCAGTAACCCACCAGGTTGGACAGCACGAGGATGATGAGCGAGTTCTCGAAGGAGATGTGGTGCACACTGACGATCACCGAAGTGCCCAGCACGCTGAACACCTGGATCGCCGCCCAGTTCAGCAGAATGGCGGCGCCAATCACCAGCGTGGCGCGACGCGAGGTGCCGCGAAACGCTGCGGCGATCCCGGCGGTACGGTGCTCTTCGTAATCCACGCCATAAGTGTGAGCCACGTCCTTCGCCTGGTTCAGCTCACCGGCCTTGCGCAGCTGGGTGATGCGTTGGTGAATCTGGAACTGCGGGCTTTCCTTGAGCTTGCGCGCCATAAACGCAATGACCAGCGCCGGAATCGCCGCGAACACGAAGCAGCCCTGCCAGCCGATGATCGGCAGCAGCACGGCGGTCAAACCGGCGGCGATCAGCGCGCCCACCGGCCAGCCGCCCTGCACCAGGCTGTAGATGAAGCCACGACGCTTGGCCAGTCGCGGATCGTCGGAGGCTGCGTAGATTTCACTCAGGTAGGTCGCGTTGACCGTTTCTTCGGCGTAACCCAGGCCGCTCAACGAACGAATCAGGATCAGCGGCGACTTGCCCCAAGAGCCGCCCAGCGCGGTCAACGCCGAGCAGATCGCGGAGCCTGTGACGGTAAAAATGATGCCCATCCGACGGCCAAGACGATCCACCAGCGGCCCGATGGCCAGGGCGATCACCGCCGTGCCCACGGCAGCCCAGGTCGCGATCTCGGCCTGTTCGGCTTCACCCCAATTGAAGTGACGGCCGATCTCCGGCAGCAAGGTGCCAAACAGGATGAAGTCGTACACCGCAAAGACCCACGCAAAGAACGCGATCCAGGTGGCGTAGCGCACTTGTTCGGAAGTCAGGGGCTGGGGTTTCCAGCCGGTCAGATCAATCTTGCTGTAGATGGACATGGGTCACGCCTCGAAGGTATGGGCAATCAGCTGTTACGCGGGTTACGGCGGACAAAGTCATCGGCGATTTCGTCGAAGGTGACGAACTTCACGCCTTCGTGGCTCTGGATGTGCTCGATCAGACGCTCAAGCATCAGCAACACTTGCGGGCGGCCGGAGACATCGGGGTGGATGGTCATGGTGAAGACCGCGTGCTCGTGTTCGCGATAGACCCAGTCGAACTGGTCGCGCCACATTTCTTCCAGATGGCGCGGGTTGACGAAGCCGTGGCTGTTGGGCGCCTTTTTGATGAACATCATCGGCGGCAGGTCATCGAGGTACCAGTTGGCGGGGATTTCCACCAGGTCGGTTTCCTGACCGCGCACCAAGGGCTTCATCCAGGTGTCGGGGTGCTGGGTGTAATCGATCTTGGTCCAGCTGTCGCCGACCCGCACGTAGTATGGATGGAAGTCGTTGTGCATCAGGCTGTGGTCGTACTTGATGCCTTTTTTCAGCAGCAGCTCGTTGGTGACCTTGCTGAATTCCCACCACGGCGCGACATAGCCGGTCGGGCGCTTGCCGGTCATTTGCGTGATCAGGTCGATGGACTTGTCGAGCACGATTTCTTCCTGCTCGGGGGTCATCGCAATCGGGTTTTCGTGGCTGTAGCCGTGTACGCCGATTTCATGGCCCGCGTCGGACACCGCCTTCATTTGCTCGGGAAACGTTTCCATGGAGTGGCCGGGCACGAACCACGTGGTGCGCAGGCCGTAGCGCTCGAACAGCTTGAGCAGACGCGGGGCGCCGATCTCGCCGGCAAACAGCCCACGGGAAATATCGTCCGGCGAATCTTCGCCGCCGTACGAGCCTAACCAGCCTGCTACGGCGTCTACGTCGACGCCAAATGCGCACAGAATTTCTTTAGCCATCATGGTTCTCCTGCGGGGGTGTTCAGAATGGGTTTTCAGTTCGGTGAATCACTGCTGCCCAAGCGCTGCTTCAACGGCCAGCGCGGCGCGTAACAGCCGCGAGTCTTCACCCGGCGGCGCGCTGATCAGCATGCCCGTGGGCAGACCGAGGGCGTCGCGTCCACTGGGCAGCGACACGCCAGGCAGGTTCAACAGGCTGCCCGGCATGGTCAGGCGCAACGTTGCCAGGTTGGTCTGCGTGAACAGCGCCTCGTCGGCCTCCAGGGCAGCCAAGGGCGGCGCCACGTGGGCCACGCTGGGGGTGATCAAAAAGGCGCCGTCCAGTTCGTCGATCATCTGTTGTTGCAACTGATAGCGGGCGCTGTAGAGGTTGATCACCTGACTGGCAGGGAGGCTGCGCGCCGCTTCCAGGCGTCGGCGAACCCGGGGGTCCAGCTGTTCGGCCGCTTCGCTGTCGAGCAAAGGCTGATGCAGGGCGAAGGCTTCAGCGGCGCCCAGCCAGCCTTGCTGCTGGATCAGGGTCAGCGCGGCTTGAAAGGCAGGCGACGGACGCAGATCGATCAGGGCACCGGCGTCTTTGAGATGGGTCAGGCCGCGCAACAGGTTGTCGCGCACGGCAGGTTCGACTCGCGGGTCATTGAGCACCGCCTCGTCGACCCAGAACCGTTGCCCGGCCAGGGTGCGCGGCATGGAGGACGTGGCGTGGGTGCGGCCGCGCAGGATGTCGTCGATCACCAGGGTGTCGCGCACGCTGCGGGTCAATGGACCGACGCTGTCCAGGGTGTGCGCCAGCGGGAACACGCCGTCACGGCTGTAGCGCTTGCAACTGCTGCGAAACCCCACCAGCCCGTTGAACGCAGCGGGGATGCGGATGGAGCCTGCGGTGTCGGTGCCCATGGCAATCGGCACGATGCCGGCGGCCACCGCCACCGCCGAGCCCGACGACGAACCGCCGGGAATGCGCGGCTGATCCGCGCCATGGGTATTGAGCGGCGTGCCGAAATGCGGGTTGAGGCCCAGGCCGGAATAAGCGAATTCGCTGAGGTTGGTTTTGCCGACGCTGACCATGCCGGCGCGGGCCAGCAGGCCGGTGGTGGCCGCGTCGAGCAAAGCGGCGGAGCTCTCGCGGCGCACGGCAGCGCCTGCAGTGGTGGCGCTGCCCGCGACGTCGAACAGGTCTTTCCAGGCCAGCGGCACCCCGTCGAACGGACTGAGGGGCTGCCCGGCTTTCCAGCGCGCGGCGGAGGCCTTGGCTTCGCGGCGGGCGCGGTCGGTACACAGAGAAATGAACACGTGGTCGGTCTGGCGGGCGCGGGTCAATGCTTCGTCCAGGGCCTGCATCGGGTCATTGAGGCCGGAGGCGAAGGCCTGCGCCATGGCCGTTGCATCGAGAAAACCGTCCAGCGCTACCCCATCGACGTGCGACATGCTCTCTCCCCATAAAATGTACATATTAGTAAAATATACGTTTTACAGGAGCAGAATCCGTGCCAGATTGGCGGGATCGTGAGGACGCTGGGGCGAATGGCGGGGTAAGCCAGCCGCCAATCAAGAGACTAGACGCCTTAGGCGCTTGGCCATTATCGAGTTTACTGTGGTGGGAAACGTGAGGAAGAGCGCGCTCACTGCATAATGTACTTTCTCAGAAAGATACATTTCAGTGCAAAAAAGTAACATCAGCCCCATGAACGTGCACCGCAACGTAGACCACAGTGACAAATCCAGGTGTGCGAGAATCGCCGTCCGTTTCCCGAGAAGCCTATGAAATCGATGTCAGCAGAGGACTCACGCACCGCGTCACGCTACGCCATGATTCGTCAGGTGCTGCGCGATGCCATCGTCAACGGCGCGGCCGCGCAAGGGCTGGTGTTGCTCGAAGCACCGCTGGCGCAACTGTTCGGCACCAGCCGCGTGCCGGTGCGCAAGGCGCTTGATCTGCTGCACGATGAAGGGCTGATCAGCCGGTTCGACGGGCGTGGTTATCTGGTCAACCCTGAAGGCGCGGACGTTGAGCCGCTGCGCCTGACCCTGACCCACAAGCAGTTCGGCCTGGACAGCAGCGAAGAGTTGGTGGACACACGGCCGCTGGGCGAGCGGATGTTTGATGAGATCGGTACCGCATTGTCGACCTGCATCGCCTTCGGCCATTACCGCCTCGATGAGCAGCGGGCGGCTGAGCATTACGGGGTGAGCCGTGCCGTGGTGCGCGAGGCGCTGATGCGCTTGCGTGACCGCGGGCTGGTGGAAAAGGAGCCTTATTCCCAATGGCTGGCCGGCCCGCTGACCGCCCGGGAAGTCACCGAAGACTACGAACTGCGGGCGTGCCTTGAGCCCGAAGCCTTGCGCCAGACCGCGCCGCAGCTTGAGCGGGAGACGCTGGAAGCAATGCTCGCCCGGGTGACCGCCGCGCAGAACAATCCCCCGTGCAGCCTGGCCGAGATCGAAGCCATCGAGGAAGACCTGCACCACCACTGCCTGGCCGGGCTGACCAATCGCAAGATCGCCACGCTGATACGTCAGGGCCAGAGCCCGATGATCATCAGTCGGATCTTCTACAGCCAGCTGGGCATCGGCCCCGACGACGCCATGCTGGCCGAACACCGCCTGATCCTGGAACTGCTGCTGCACGGCGCCTTTGACGCCGCCGCGCTCAACCTCAAAGAACACCTGCAACGCGCCCGCCAACGCATGCTCCAACGCCTGAAAGTACTGTCCGTGCTGCCCGAACACACCGTGCCGGGCTACCTGACCAGGTTGAGCTGAATCCAAAATGTGGGAGGGAGCTTGCTCGCGATGAGCCTGATCATTCCCCCGCTCCGCGTGGGAATGCCGTTCGGCCGCTCTGCGGCCAGATGACGCGGAGCGTCAGGGGATGCGTTACCACGCGGAGCGCGGGAACGATCGTCGGACTTAACGTGGGAGCGGACCTGTCCGCGAAGGCAGTGTGTCAGCCACAGAGATGGTTTGGATGTACCACCCCCTTCGCGAACAAGTTCGCTCTCATCAAACAAGGGATTTGTTGTTGATTTTGAAGGCTCAACAACCTTGCTTCTGCCCGGAGGGCGTGGGAGTCCGG
>NZ_JBEGED010000018.1:0-116850 GCF_040202885.1 Xanthomonas sp. WHRI 1810A | reverse complement strand
TGGGAGCTGGCTTGCCTGCGATCTGGCGCGCAGCGGCAGTGAAACCTGTGCATTCGGTTTTACCCTGACACACCTCAAGCGTCTGGTTTCAGGACCGCTTCGGTCGGACGCGACCCCGGGCCCATCGCAGGACAAGTCAGCTCCCACGGCCTGCGGCCAGAATCAAAACCGGCTGCGAAGCGTCGTACACGTACGCCGCATCTGTAGCGCCTGAATCATCGTAATCGCGGGCAAGCGCGCTCCTACGGGGGGGAGCCCGTTCCATCGGGTGAGTATTCGCGCCTGCGCGGGTGGCACTTTTCCGCTATCTGGTGCTCTATGCAACCCTAAACGCGGCGATAGGCGCTACGTCCCGACGGTTGAAGCTTTGGATTCATGCGTTCTTTTTACCCTCATTTCTCGCGCCGCTTGCACGCTCGTCACGCATTGCCCCTCTGCCTGCTGGCGCTGTGTGCAACCGGTTGCACACAGCAGGACGGTCGCGACGTCGCTCGGCAGTTTTCCGAAGGCAAACCCCAGGAGTTTTTTCAGACCAGCGTCGATCGCATGGCGACCCTGGCCATGCGTGACAACCTCGACAGCCTGTACCTGCTGATGAACAAGCTGTACCTGCGCAACCCCGCTGAATGGAAAAAGTCCGGTTTTATCGATGCCCGCACGGCGGAAGCGCAAGTGCGCAACGCCATCGAGCAACAGCAGCCGTTGCCCGCGCTAGGCGACCGGCGCGACCTTGCGGCGTTGAGCTATTCATTGAGCCCGGCGTTTTTGGGGGATCGAGTCGGCGCCTTTATCTACGCCATCGGCAGCATGTTGGTGAAGGCCCATGGCGGCCGCACCGAGTTCTTCCTGACCAGCAAAATCAACCCGACCTTTGTCAACAACGCCGCGCGCAATATCGAAAAAGCCACCTGGCTGTTGAGTCAGCGCCAGAACGCCAACGGTGACCTGCTGCTGTTTTCCAACGAGATATCGGAGGAGGGCAGCAACCTCAGTTTCGCCACCGAATTCGGCAAGATCGTGGCCCGTCTGGATTTGCTCACGCAGATGCTCGATGAGCGCTACCGGCGCATCGGGCTTAACTACGCGCAGAGCTTGCTGTTTCTCAACTTCCTGCCGATCCAGTGAGGGCCTGCTTTCTCAGCGGGCAAAACGCTGGTCATGCCCGGCACCCAGCCAACTCCGTACTCAAGAAATCTCCCCACGAATGTATTGCTCCATGGTTTTGATCAGCTCGGCCTGTTCGGCGATGGCTTCTTTTACCAGGTCGCCGATGGACAGCAGGCCGATGAGTTGACCGTCGTCGACCACGGGCAGGTGGCGCAGGCGCATGTCGGTCATGATGCCCATGCAGGTGTCCAGCGTGTGGTGCGGGTCAACGGTGCGGACTTCGCGGGTCATGATGTCGCTGACCGGGGTGCCGATGGACGATAGGCCCTTGAGCACCAGTTTGCGCGCGTAGTCCCGTTCACTAAGGATGCCGACCACCTTTCCATCACTGAGCACCGGGACCGCGCCGATGTTTTGATCGGCCATGAGCCTGAGGGCGTCGATGACCATGTGTTCGGGCGTGACAGTGTGCACGTGCCCGAGATGTTGGGCTTTGAGCTTGAGTAGTTCGGCGACGGTCTTCATGGTGGGCCTCTGCGGCGCTTATGAGTCGGGCGGCCGCGAATGCAGGGCGGGCCGTGCATAGAGAATCGTTGAGAGATGCCCATCCGGCAAGTGCGAAAGCGGCGCCCGGGCGCATGAATCACGCCACGGTGCCGCCGGGCTCAAGATCAACCGGGCTTCAGATCGGCTTGCGCCCCACGCGCCGGGGGCGCGACACCACCGACTCGATGTTCTTGCGCCCGATCAGCAACGGGCTTTTGGCCTTGCGCGACGACGGCTCCTCGCCCAGCCATTTGTACATCACCAGGCAATCCACCAGGCCCAGGCGGGCGTGGCGGTAGGCCCGGGGCAGGCGGCCCACGGTCTCAAAGCCCAGCTTCTGCCACAGGGCCACCGCCACTTCGTTGGTGGCCACCACCGAGTTGAACTGCATGGCCTCAAAGCCCTGTTCCCGGGCCAGCTGTTGCGAGTGCTCGCACATCAGCCGCGCGACACCACGCCCGCGCGCGGCCTCGGTGACCATGTAGCCGCAATTGCTCACGTGGCTGCCGGGGCCGGCGGCGTTGGCCTTGAGGTAGTAACTGCCGAGCAGCACACCGTCTTCTTCGGCGATCAGCGTGCGCAGCGGGTAGTCGAGCCAGAGGTGCCGGGCCTGCTCGCGGGTCAGGGCCGGGTCATAGGCGTAGGTTTCCCGGGCGACGATGACGGCCTGGAAGGTGGGCCAGAAGACCTCGAAATCATCGGCGGTCATGGGGCGGAGGGTGATCATGGGGAGTCCTGCTGAGATTTGAAACGGTAGGAGCGCGCTTGCCCGCGATTGAGGTGTGTAAGGACGCCAGTGTCACAGACCTATCTCTATCGCGGGCAAGCGCGCTCCTACAGTAAGACGACCGTCAGGAAACAACCCGATAACACGGCTCATACGCCGCGCCGCCGGGCAGTTTCATCCGGTGCTGTTCGACGAACGCCTGCAGCAGCTTGTCCAGCGGCTGCATCACGGCAGCATCGCCGTGGATTTCGTACGGGCCGTGTTCTTCGATCAGGCGGATGCCCTTGTCCTTGACGTTGCCGGCGACGATCCCGGAAAACGCGCGGCGCAGGTTGGCGGCCAGCTCGTGGGGCGGCAGGTCGCGGCGCAGTTGCAGGGCGGCCATGTTGGCGTGGGTCGGGTCGAACGGGCGCTGGAAGCCTTCTTCGATCTTCAGCAGCCAGTTGAAGTGGAAGGCGTCGTTGCGCTCGCGTCGGAACTGGCGCACGGCCTTGAGCCCCTCAGTCATCTGCCGCGCCACCTGGGCCGGGTCGTCGATGATGATTTCGTAATGACGCTGCGCCGCTTCGCCCAGGGTGGCGCCGACGAACGCGTGCAACTGCTGCAGATACGGCGCGGTGCTTTTCGGCCCGGTCAGGATCACCGGGAACGGCAGCCCCTCATTGTCCGGGTGCATCAGGATGCCCAGCAGGTACAGGAACTCTTCGGCCGTGCCAGCGCCGCCCGGGAAAATGATGATGCCGTGGCCGACCCGCACGAACGCTTCCAGACGCTTTTCGATGTCCGGCAGGATCACCAGCTCGTTGACGATGGGATTGGGCGCTTCGGCGGCGATGATGCCGGGCTCGGTCAGCCCCAGGTAACGGCCGCCGGTGATCCGCTGTTTGGCGTGAGAGATGGTCGCGCCCTTCATCGGGCCTTTCATCACGCCCGGACCGCAGCCGGTGCAGATGTCCAGCTTGCGCAGGCCCAGCTCGTGCCCGACTTTCTTGGTGTATTTGTATTCTTCGGTGTTGATCGAGTGACCGCCCCAGCAGACCACCATTTTCGGCTCGACACCGGCACGAAGGGTGCGGGCGTTGCGCAGCAGGTGGAAGACGTAGTCGGTGATGCCCTGTGAGGTGCTCAGGTCGATGCGCTGGCTGTCCAGCTCACTCTCGGTGTAGACGATGTCGCGCAGGGCGCTGAACAGCATTTCCCGGGTGCTGGCGATCATTTCGCCATCGACGAAGGCGTCGGCCGGGGCGTTGAGCAATTCCAGGCGCACGCCGCGGTCTTGCTGATGGATACGGACTTCGAAGTCCTTATAGGCCTCAAGGATGGTCTTGGCGTTATCGACGTGTGCGCCGGTGTTGAGGATCGCCAGGGCGCATTGGCGAAAGAGGTTGTAGATGCTGCCCGAACCGGCTTCGCTCAGTTGGTGCACTTCGCGCTGAGACAGTGTTTCGAGGCTGCCTTTGGGGCTGACCGTTGCGTTGATTACGTGTCTTGGAGCCATTCTGAATTCCCTGAAAGCTAAACCACCAGGCCGGCAGTGGCGGGTGGCGGTGAAACGGTGGATGCGCTGGGCGCCCACGCTTGGGCGCCATTTTCTACGGCGTTCGAGGGGGAAAGCAAACGCCGTGACGTGAAACATCAGTCCGGGCCCGGCGCGGGCCCGTGCCGTGGCCCTCAGCCTGCGCCTTTCCCGGCTGTTTAACGCGCCCGCGTGCCACGGGCGTTCCCTGTCTCCCTAATTGGACCTGCCTATGGCGACTATAAATCCACCGGACTAACCGCACCGGCGTCGACAGGTCATGCTTTTTGTTCAACTCAAGAAGAAAGGGAATCAACGATGTCCAGTAAATTTGCCGCGCTCCCGCT
Organism: Xanthomonas sp. WHRI 1810A; assembly: GCF_040202885.1. Classification (NCBI taxonomy): domain Bacteria; kingdom Pseudomonadati; phylum Pseudomonadota; class Gammaproteobacteria; order Lysobacterales; family Lysobacteraceae; genus Xanthomonas; species Xanthomonas sp. WHRI 1810A. Next base: position 112,607 of record NZ_JBEGED010000018.1, on the reverse strand, counting down.
GTGTGCGCTGATCGCAAGTTTGAGTTCGGGCGCGTTTGCCGCTGACACGTTCACCCGGGATTCCGGCGCCCCGGTGGGCGACAACCAGAACTCGCAAACGGCCGGGCCGGACGGTCCAGTGTTGCTGCAAGACGCGCATCTGATCGAGAAGCTGCAGCGCTTTGACCGTGAGCGCATTCCGGAGCGCGTGGTTCATGCCCGTGGCACCGGGGCGTTTGGCGAGTTTCAGTCGTCAGGTGATATCAAAGACCTGACCCGCGCCGAGGTCTTCAACCCTGGCACCAAGACACCGGTGTTCGTGCGCTTCAGCACCGTCATGGGCTATCGCGGTTCGCCGGAACAGGCCCGCGACCCCCGTGGTTTCGCGGTCAAGTTCTACACCACGCAGGGTAACTGGGACATGGTCGGCATCAACCTGCCGGTGTTCTTCATCCGCGACGCCATCAAGTTCCCGGATTTCGTCCACGCCAACAAGCCAAGCGCGGTGACCGGCGTGCAGGACCCGAACCTGGCGTTCGATTTCTTCGCCCACAGCCCCGAAGCCACCAACATGCTGACCCGGCTGTATTCGGTGCAGGGCATGCCGGATTCGTACCGGCACATGGACGGTTCGGCGGTGCACGCGTTCAAGTTCGTCAACGCCAAGGGTGAGGTGCATTACGTCAAGTTCGCCTGGAAGAGCCAGCAGGGTCTGCACGGTTTTGAGCCCAAGCAGATTGCCGACTCCATCGGCAAGGACTGGAACCTCATGAGCAACGACCTCTACGGCGCGATCAAAAAGGGCGACTATCCGAAGTGGGATTTGTACATCCAGACCCTGACGCCGGGCGAACTGGGCAAATTCGATTTCAACGCTCTGGATGACACCAAGGTCTGGACCGGCGTGCCGGAGCAGAAGGTCGGCACCCTGACCCTGAACAAGGTCCCGGACAACTATTTCGAGTCCACCGAAGAGTCGGCCTTCGCGCCGTCGCGTCTGGTGCCGGGCATCGAAGGCTCCGAAGACCGCATGCTGCAAGGGCGTCTGTTCTCCTACGCCGACACCCAGATGTACCGCCTGGGCGCCAATTACCAGCAGATTCCGGTCAACCGCCCGTTGACCAAGGTGAGCAACAATTCCCAGGACGGCGCCATGAGCAACAGCGGCCGCAGCGGCGAGGTCAACTACGAGCCGTCGGGGGTCAAGGAAATCGCCCAGGACTCGCAATACAAATACGCCAGCACCCCGGTCAGCGGCGTGACGCAGCAGATGGCGATCAAGAAAACCGCCAACTTCCTGCAGGCCGGCGAGTACTACCGTGGACTGTCGTCCAGCGGCAAGGAATCGCTGATCGAAGCGTTGAGCGGCGACCTAGGCCATGTCACCAACGACGCCAACAAATACGCCATGCTCTCGTACTTCTACAAGGCAGACGCGGACTACGGCACACGTCTGGCGAAAGCGACGCATGCTGACGTCAGCCGTGTCGAAACCGCCGCCAAGGCGCTGCAGGACTGATCGCAGCGGCTTTGATCGACCCACCTCGTGCAACGGGGTGGGTCGTTTACGTGGAGGTTTTCGATGGGTGTTTTTCGATACAAACGGACGTGGGCTTTGCTGTTCGCGTTATTGGTGGTGTTCGCCGGGTACCGGGCCGCGCACTTGTTGTTCCCCAATGTCTGGTTACCGGCCAGCACTGATGCTTTCCAACAGGAGGCAGTGCAACGGGTCGATCCGCACCGTTACGACAGCCAGTGGTTCGACGCCGCGCGGGCCGGGCGGGGCGACATTACCGACGCGCTGCTCAAGGCCGGTTATCCGGCGAACAGCCGCACCGGCGCGGGCTACACGGCGCTGGTGCTGGCGACGTATCACGGCGATCTGGAGGAGGTCGCGCTGCTGCTCAAGGCCGGTGCCGATCCGTGCATTCCCGATCACAGCGGCAACACCGCGTTGATGGGGGCGTTGTTCAAGGGCGAACTTCAGGTGGCGCAGCGGTTGCTTGACCTGTGCCCCATCGAGCTGAGCAACAACGCCGGGCAAACGGCGTTGTCCTTCGCTGCGTTGTTCGGCCGGCTGGATATCCTGCCGGAGCTGGTGCGCCGGGGCGCCGACCCCGAACACCGGGACGCCAACGGCAACACCGCGATCATGATCGTCCGGCAGCAGGGCAACGACACGGCGGTCGCAGCGCTGGAAGCGTTGGGCGCAAGGCGTTAAGGTGGCGCGGTCAAGCGAGTCGTCCACGCCGTTATGAGTGACCGTTATCCGATGATTTTCAACTTCGCCATTTTCCTCTGCACCCTGGTGGCCATGGAGGGTGTGGGCTTTCTGGCGCACAAGTACGTGATGCACGGCTGCGGCTGGTGGCTGCACCGCTCTCATCACGAAGAACAACTGGGCGCCCTGGAAACCAACGACGTTTACCTGATGGTGCTGGCCGCGTTCGCCATCACCCTGATCATGCTGGGCCTTAATGGCCATGATCCTCTGCAATGGGTGGGCGCGGGCGTGGCGGCTTTCGGCCTGATCTACGTGGTGGTCCACGACGGCGTCGTGCATCGGCACTGGCCCGTTCGGCCCCAACCGCGCAACCGGTATCTGCGGCGCCTGTACCACGGGCACTTGATGCACCATGCGGTCAAGGGACAGCACAACAGTGTCTCGTTCGGCTTTCTCTACGCGCCGCCCACAGCGACGCTAAAACAGCAACTGCGCGCCATGCGCCCGCGTCTGGCGGAATCGGCGGACGAGGGCACTACCGGCCTGCAACTGGACAACGACCGCAGCAGCCGGGCTTGACGGCACGCGGCCTCACTTTCGCCTCACAGGAGTTTGATCATGGAATTGGGCATCTCGGGACGTTGGGCCGTGGTTTGCGCGGCCAGTAAAGGGCTGGGCTTTGGTTGTGCGAAGGCGCTGGCCAAAGAGGGCGTGAACCTGGTGATCAACGCCCGGGGCGACGAAGTCCTGCAACAGGCCGCTGCGCAATTGCGCACCCTGTCGCCGGGTATCGAGGTGCGGACGGTGGCCGGGGACATCAGTGAGGCCCGGGTGCGTGAGCAGGTGCTGGCCGCGTGTCCGCAGGTGGACATCCTGGTCAACAACGCGGGCGGGCCGCCGCCGGGGGACTTTCGCGACTGGCAGCGCGAGGACTGGATCAAGGCGCTGGACGCGAACATGCTGACGCCCATCGAGCTGATCAAAGCCTGCGTCGACGGCATGGCGGAACGCGGCTTCGGGCGCATCGTCAACATCACCTCAGGCGCAGTCAAGGCACCCATCGATGTGCTGGGCCTGTCCAACGGCGCCCGCAGCGGCCTGACCGGCTTTATCGCAGGCCTGGCGCGTCAGCCGAAACTGGCGGGCAACAACGTCACCGTCAACAACCTGCTGCCGGGCCCGTTTGACACCGAGCGGCTGCAGAAGAACATCGGCCTGGCCGCCGAAAAAAGCGGCAGCTCGGCAGAGAGTGTCTGTGCTCAGCGCCGCAAAGCGGTGCCGGCGCAACGCTTTGGCAACGCCGATGAGTTCGGCGCGTTCTGCGCGTTTTTGTGCAGCGCCCACGCCGGGTTCTTTGTCGGCCAGAATGTGTTGCTGGACGGCGGCGGCTACCCCGGCACGTTCTAAATCCTCACGCTACAAACGCAGATGGCGCCTAAATGGCGCCATCGTCGTTCTTGCAGCTTGCAGCTTGCGGGCTAAATCAAATCACCCCGCAGGCCATCCGGTCACCGCCACCGCCCAGCGGCTTGGGCATGTCCGAGTGGTTATCGCCACCCACATGCACCATCAGCGCATGGCCTTTGACTTCGCTCAGGGTCTTCAGGCGTGGGGCCAGCACCGGGTCAGTCGCCATGCCGTCCGCAGTCACGTAGATCGCCGGCAGGTCGCCCAGGTGGCCGTCCGCGTAGGGGCCCAGGTGTTTGCCGGTCTTCTTCGGATCGAAGTGACCGCCAGCCGCCAGCGCCGCGACTTTCACGCCGTCCTTGGTGCCTGCATCACAGCTGCCGTTTTCATGCACGTGAAAACCGTGCACGCCGGCTGGCAGGGATTTCAGGTTCGGGGTGAACAGCAAACCGTAGGCGGTTTCGCTGACGGTGACGTTGCCAATGGCCTTGGGCGCACCATCGGCGCTGACCAGATTGATCGGCACTTCAAGCGAGGCCGCCTGCGCGCCGAAGGAAAGGGTGCCGAGAAGGCCGAGCCAGAGATAGGATTTCATGTTCGTCCCTTAAGTGGTGTCTTGAGTCTTCAACTGACCGGCAAAGCGCCGGTTATGTTCACTTTCTTTTGGCCGGACGACGTCCTGCTTCTGCCCGGAGGGCGTGGGAGTTGGCTTGCCGACGATGGGGTGCGCAGCGGCCCTGAAACCGGAACGCCAGGTACCTCAGGGAGACCGCATTCCCGTCGTTTGCTACCGCTTCGCGGCAGATCGCAGACACGTCAGCTCCCACGGCCTCCGGCCAGAATCAACAGCGACATTAGCGTCGGACGGCGCTCAAAACTTCGCCCAGAAATCCTCCGCAAAATCACTCAGCTCGGCATTGGGCCGGAACAGGCGGATTTCCACTGGAATGTCCCAGCGCTCATCCAGGGCGCGGACCAGTCGGCCGTCGGCGATTTCCGGGGCCGCCAGGGTGCGCGGCAGCCAGGCAAAGCCTTTGCCCTGCTGCGCCATGGACAACAGCACCGCCGCCAGGTGGGAACTGAACACGGTGTGCAAGGCCGGCGCTTGGGTTTCGTGGTGCAGGCGGGCCGAGACGATACGGCCCAGTCCCGACTCCGCCGTGTACGCCAGGTGCGGCAGTGCGTCGCCTTCGCTCGGGAATTGTGAGCCAGCGGCGCGCAACGGCACCAACACGTCGCTGCCCACCACCCGGGACTGGAACTGATCGGCAGCGAAACGCGGCGGCACGTCAGGGTGCTGGTGGCACAGTAAAAACTGCACCTCGCCGCTGAGCAGCATCTGTTCGCAGACCTTCATGTTGTCCGACAGCAGCCGGATCGCTTCGATGGGCCCGGCGCGTTCCGCTGCGCGCACCCAACCGGGAAAAAACGTGAAGGACAGCGAATGGGTCGCGGCAAAATGCAGGGTCCGCGCCTGTCTGCCCGCCACTTCCCGGGCTTCCTGGCGCATCCGGTACAGCCGCCGCGTCATGTCCTGCGCCTGTTCGAGCATGTGCCGCCCGGCATCGGTCAGGCTGGCGCCTTGCGCGGTGCGCTCGAACAAATCCACGCCGACCCACGTTTCCAGCGCGCGGATCCTGCGGCTGAACGCCGGTTGGGTGACGTGACGCAACTCGGCAGCGCGGGAAAAGTTACCGCTTTCTGCCAGCGCGTTGAAATCTTCCAGCCAGAGCAATTCCATCGTGATGCCGTCCGTGCATGGGGTGCCGCGTTTTTAGCATTGGCTGGCGCGCAAGGTCCAGCCTTAGAGTGGTGCTACACGACGCGGCGCTCATCGGGCACCGCGCGCCAGAAGAACAATCAGCGCCACAGGAGTCACCTATGCGTATCGTCGACATCCGCGAGAAAACCGTTTCCATTGCCTCGCCGATTGCCAATGCCTACATCGACTTTTCCAAGATGACCTGCTCGGTCGTCGCCGTGGTCACCGACGTGATCCGCGACGGCAAGCCGGTGATCGGCTACGGCTTCAACTCCAACGGCCGCTACGGCCAGGGCGCATTGATGCGCGACCGCTTTCTGGCCCGCGTGCTGGAAGCCGATCCGGAGACGTTGATCGACCAGGAAAACAACAACCTCGACCCGTTCGCCATCTGGAAAGCCCTGATGACCAACGAGAAGCCTGGCGGTCACGGCGAGCGCTCGGTGGCAGTCGGCACCATCGACATGGCGGTGTGGGACGCGGTCGCCAAGATCGAAGGCAAACCGCTGTATCGCCTGCTGGCCGATCGTTACCGTGACGGTGTGGCTGATGACAAGGTGTGGGTCTACGCGGCCGGCGGTTATTACTATCCCGGCAAGGACCAGACCAAGCTCAAGGCCGAAATGCAGAGCTACCTGGACCGCGGCTACGACGTGGTGAAAATGAAGATTGGCGCGGTGCCGCTGGACGAAGACCTGCGCCGTATCGAAGCGGTGCTGGAAGTGGTGGGGGATGGTCAGCGCCTGGCGGTGGACGCCAACGGCCGTTTCGACCTGAAGACCGCGATTGCCTACGCCGAAGCCATCAGGCCGTACAACCTGTTCTGGTACGAAGAGGCGGGCGACCCGTTGGACTACGCGCTGCAAGCCGAACTGGCCAACCACTACGACCTGCCCATGGCCACCGGTGAAAACCTGTTCTCCCACCAGGACGCCCGCAACCTGTTGCGCCACGGCGGCATGCGCCCGGATCGCGATTTCCTGCAGTTCGACTGCGCGTTGTCCTACGGCCTGGTGGAATACCTGCGCACCCTCGACGTCATGAAAGAACTGGGCTGGTCCTCGCGCCGCGTCGTGCCCCATGGCGGTCACCAGATGTCGCTGAACATCGCTGCCGGGTTGCACTTGGGCGGCAACGAATCCTACCCGGACGTGTTCCAGCCATTTGGCGGGTTCGCCGACGGGATCAAGGTCGAGCACGGCTACGTCGGCCTGCCGGACATCCCGGGCGTGGGCTTTGAAGCCAAGTCCGCGCTGTATGCCGTGATGCGTGAGTTGGGTGAGCGGGCTTAACAGCCGGGCCTCAACCCCTCTGTAGGAGCGCGCTTGCCCGCGATTGCGGTATGCCTGTGTCGAAATTGATCGCCTGACACACCGCAATCGCGGGCAAGCGCGCGCCTACAGGTTTGCGGGTGGTTCACAACCCCTGTGGCTTCGCCCGCTGCTGCAGAAACCCCAGCAGCGTCCGGGCGGAGGCGGGGACGTTGTGGTCGTCGAAGGTCACAGAGATGCCGTTGCGTTCGTCTTCGATGGTGATCTCGTACTGCCTGGCATCGCGGGCCTGTGCCGATACCCGTCGATCAGACTTCACCAGCCCGCTTTCCAGCACCAGCCGCCTGAGCTGTTCGGCGTCCGGGCCTTCGAGGTCGGCGGTGTTGACTTCGCAGCCGCGGACCGCGCCGGCGAACCCGCCTGATTGCACGAAACAGACTTTCATCATTGCGCTCCTCTCGTGGTTCACACCGTGATGCCGACCTTCTTCCACGCCGCCTTGACCGCGCGTTTGGCGGCGGCGCCGAATCGGGCGTTGCCTGCCACTTGTACGCTGATCCGGGCGCAGTCGGCAAACTGACTGTCGCTGTGCAGTTGCAGCAGGGTTTCGTACCAGATCCGGCCGGCGACGTCCCAGGCATTGCCACCCAGCGCCTGCGCGGTCAGCACGAACGCGCGGTTGGGAATGCCCGAGTTGATGTGCACGCCGCCGTTGTCACTGGGGCCGGTGTACAGGTGCTTCATGGTTGCCGGTTGCGGATCGTTGCCCAGGTCCGGGTCGTCTTTGTACGCGGTGCCCGGATGCGCCATGTCGCGGATGCCCCGGCGAGTGGGCGCGGGCACCAGCAGTTCCTTGCCGATCACCCAGTCAGCCTGCTCGACGCTGATGCCTTCCTTCCATTGCCGCACCAGGATGCCGAACACGTCGGCGAAATGTTCATTCAGCGCGCCGGACTGGCCCTGGTAGGTCAGGTTGCTGGTGAACGACTCCACGCCATGGGTCAGTTCATGGCCGATCACTTCCAGGCTGCGGGTGAAGCGCTGAAACACCACGCCATCGCCGTCACCGTAGGCCATCTGCTGGCCGTTCCAGAAGGCGTTGTTGAGCGGGACGAACGCGCCGCTGAAATCCACCTCGGCCATGTGCACGGTGGAGACCAGGCTCATGCCTTTGTTGTCCAGCGAGTTGCGTTGAAACAATTGCTCATAGAAATCGTAGACGTCTCCGGCGCCGTCGTACGCCTCATCGGTGGCCGCATCGCCCGCACGTTTCTGGCCCTCGGCGCGCACCAGAGTGCCGGGCAGAGTGTTGGTGCCCTTGGCGTCGTAGACCAGGCGATGCTTCTTGCCATCGGGGGATTTGTTGGCCATCAGACTCGGCATGGCCTGGGCAGAGGCGCGCAGGGCGCGGAACGCAGAGCCGGTGGACAGGTTGGCGATGGCCAGGGCACGGACCTGTTGATGGGGCGATTGGGCCAGGTGTTCCATGATGTAAGGCGGGATGAAGCACTGCAGCGGGTGACGTGTGCACATGAACATTCTCCCTCAACGGCATTGGGTACTGACAGTCATCAGCTTGGGCAGCGCGACAGGCGTTGATGTTCCTCTCGGTGGTAGACTCGCGCCACTTCAGAGGAGGAGCTTAGACGTGCGCAAGATGGTCATGATGGTCGCGGTAGTGATGCTGGCAGGTTGCGACGGCGGTAAGCCGGCCGAGACGGCCAAGGTTTCGAACCAGCCGCCTGCCGCCGAGGCAGCCCCGAGTGCAACCCCGCAATGGACGATCCAGGTCCGCTTGAAAGAAGCCCTGAGTGACATGGCCTATTGGCTGGTCGAGCACCATTACCCGTCGTACGTGGTGAAGATCGACGGCAAGGAAACCATCATGATCGGCCCGTTCACCTCGCAGCAGGAGGCTGAAAAGGCCAAGACCGATATCGATGCGGCGATGGCCAAGGCCCACCGATGGTCGGAACTGGAAATTATCGCGCCCAAGGGCTGAAGGCGGGCGGGCTCGACGGCAGCGATGTCGCGCGACACCCGGGCGCGGTTGTGCCACCCTCGATTCACGTATCCGAATCATCGCGTACATGAATGAGGGAATCGCCGCTATGGACGAGATTCAACGCCTGGGCGAACTGCTGATCGCCAATCAACGCCACGAACAGGAAAAGCACGAGCGGTTTCACGCCGACATCGCGCGCTGGGGAGCCAGCATTCTGGCGTTGTACGGGCAAATCGAGCAGTGGCTCAAGCCGCTGGTCGAGGCCGGCCACATCCGTCTGGAGTTCGAACCGCACCTTGCGCAAAGCAAGGGCTACCCCGACGAGCATTCACCGTTCCACACCCAGCGCCTGACCCTGACGATCATCAATCGGCAGGTGATCTTCGTGCCGGAAGCCATGGGCAACAAGGGGGTTGTGTCGGTGGATGTGAGCGGGCTGAGCCTGCACGGTCAGGAGCAGTTCACCCTGAGTCAGGCGCCCGGTGCCAATGACTGGCTGCTGAAGAAGCGGACCGGGGTGAAGGAGCAGGAGCCGCAAGTGCTGACGGCGGACTACCTGGCGCGGCAGTTGCAGAGTCTGGTGCCGCAGGTCTAGCGGGAACTGATACGTGTAGGAGCGCGCTTGCCCGCGATCGCGGTGTGTCTGCGACGGATCCGTCAGCTGACACCACCCCATCGCGGGCAAGCGCGCTCCTACAGATTTGCGTTGTGTTACTTACGACCCAGCAGCAAACCGACCACCAGACCAAAACCCGCCGAGACCGCAACGGTCTGCCATGGGTGACCACCGATGTAGTTTTCGGTGGCTTCGACCGCAGGCTTGGTCTTTTCACGCACGCTGACCAGCGAATCCCGTGCCTGCTTGAGCTTGAGGCTCATCTGTGCGCGGACGGTTTCTGCGTCTTCGCCGACGAGCGCGGCACTGTCTTTCAGCAGTTTGTCGGACTCTTCAATGAGGGCCGCCAGGTCGCTGAACGCCTGATCCTTGATCTGTTCGGCGGCGGTTTGGGCAGCAGTTTTACGAGCCATGGTGTTTTCCTTTCGGTTGATAACGGCAGTGACCAGTGGAGTCGCGGGACTTCGGAAAAGTTGCAGTATGCGGTAAGACTTATCGAAAAAAGAACGACGAATGTCGCGGGAAGGCGGCGTCGTCGGGTGTAAGATGCTGTCGTTTTTCGGTCTTTGGACCGGTGTTTCAGCGCTGGGATGGCTTGCGGTCCAGCGCGCTCAGCTGCGATAAGAGGTAACCATCATGAGCTTCAATCTGGCCAACAAACCCCTGCATGAGCGCGCCGCGCTTGAAGATGAAAAATCCCGTCTGTACGACCTGTGGCAAGGCAACCTGGGCAAGGCCAAGGGCGAGGCCGCGCGCTTGATGGGTGAACGGGCCAAGCGCAAAGGCAAATGGTCGGAGTGGGTGCGGTCCGAGCTGGACACCCTGTCGCCGCCGGAATACGCCAACATGGTGCGCAGTGAAGTCAACCGCTTGGTGGCGGCCGCACGCTGAATCTGCACTGCTTAACCGACGAACCTGATCCGTTGGAGCGAGGCTTGCCCGCGAAGGTTGTTCAGGCGCCAGGAATGCATGGCCAGTGTTGGCCTCTTCGCGGGCAAGCCTCGCTCCACAAAAGCAGTAGTCGCCGTTACCACGTGCCGCCTGCTGACCGCGGCAGGTTCAACGTCCCGCTGTCACTGAAGCGCATCGTCCCGAACAACCCGCCCGCCAGTTTCCCGTGCAGCTCATACGGCAGGTTGTTCAGGCTCTGGGTTTCGCTCAGGCCTACCGCCTGACGCAGGGCAGCAAACGCCGACACCGTGACCGGCACGGTAATGATCCCCTCCGAAAAGCGCCCGATGGTCCCGCTCTGATTACTCACCCCGGACGCCAGCAGCTTGTCGTTGACGTCCAGGTTCAGCGCCACGCCGCTGTAGGTAATGTCGTTTTCGTTGGGGTTCTGCAGGCGCAGTTTCACCGCGAAGCGAATCTCCAGGCCCTGGCCCTGCAGCGGCTCGATGCCCACCACATTGATGTTCAACGGATCGCGATTGGGGAACAGCGCGCAGGCGCTCAATGCCAGGATCAGCAGGCCGGCGAGCAGGGTGCGGAACGGGCGAAATGACATGGCGACTCCAGTGGAAAAAAGACGGTGGCGGGGCGTAACGGACGGCTTTGGACGATCCGCGCTCACCCCACTGTGCGACCGCGGTGTGCCAGGTAGGTTCTGTTTTCGCGGCGTGCAGGCGGGCAAGGCGCTCTGCCCGCAGGGATTGTGAACAGGAGCTTGCCCGCGATTCGTTTTCAGGCGCCCAGCGAGGCGCCGCAATGATGCAGGCCCAAGCCGAGCAGGCTGAGTCCTGCAATGGAGCACTGGCTCGCTGATTGATGAGGACCCGGTTCAACTCAGCAGATTGCCCCGCGCCATCCCCGTCGCGGCGATCACGATGATCACCATCAATGCCGCTTCCAGGTGGCTGATGCGGGCAAAGCGTCGGGCCCGGGAGGTGTCGATGGCCAGTTGTTTCTTGAACGCCACGCGCCACTTGATCAGCGCGACCATGGGGATGACTTCCAGCGCGAGGATCACGATGAAGGCCGTGATTTTCAGGTGGAAGAGGGGCTGATGCAGGTAGTAGAACGAGCCTTTTTCGACGCCGCCGAACGCGCGGTAGACCCCGGTGATCAACAGCACGCCAGCGGAAACGCCCCAGATGTTGTCGACCACGAAGACATCGCGGAACGACCGCGCATCATCGCTGCGCAAACGCCTCAAGGCCCTGCCGCGCGCGAGCACGGCCGCCAATGCAAAACCAAACGCCAACACGTGCAACGCAGCCAGCACCCATTTGAATAGCATGGTCCCGATCCCCCGGCGATTTGATAAGCAAGCGACCCTCACGCGTTAGCGTAGCGGGTCGCTGGGGATATGCCGGACGGCGTGTCACGTCGGTGGTTCGGCGAGGGTGGCGCGGTCGCGTGATCAGGGTTTAGGTCCACGTCGCTTGTTGCGCTCGTACACATACTCAAAACAGAACAGCAGAATGCCGAGCAGTGTGATGCACGCAATAATGATCATGCCAATGACTGAGTTATTCACGTGAATGTCCAGACCGTTGCGCCCTTGGGCAGAAGTTGTATTGCGGCGCAAATGACGGCCTGTTGCAATAATGACGACGCACTCTTTACGGCCTTCAACTGACTGTTGACGTTATTTATACGAAGTTGCTGATGGCCGGTAAATCATGATGGCCGCCTTGAGTTTGTCCGCGCCGAAACAACTCATGGCGGCAAACTCTTGATGACTGACCGGCATGTACTGGCAATCAAGCGGTTGTCGCTGTTGGTTGTGGTCAACGTCCGGATCGTGCAAGTAAACAAAGTCTTCGTCGGCGTCGGTTAACAGCACCCAATGCGGTGCTTTCGAACGCGTCAGGCGGTAGCTGCTGATCAGCACCAGGGCAAGTGCGCGTTCGGCTTTCACGTCGGTCAGGTTCAAGGGGCCGTTGGCCAACTGCCTGATGGCGCTGGCGTCCAGCTCGCGGCTGAAGATGTCATGCACCAGACGCATGACTTCTCTTTTCTCTTCGCTGCGCACCCCGGCCAGGAACAGCGGCCCTGGCACCGACACCTGCAGCGCGACCTCAAAGCCCCGCCTCGAAGCGGCCAGCGCCAGGCCCTGCGGGCTGCAACCGCCATGACCGGCGGTCATGAACACGGTCGTTGCTTCGCGCCAGATCTGCAGTTCTTCATCGCGGCTCATGAGCCGCGCCGGCTGCAGCGCTTTCATCGCCATCAGCAGGCAGGCCGGGCCGCAGGTGAAGTCCAGGGTCTGGCGGTAATAGGGAATCCGCTGGTTGCTGCGCGGGGCGTGGTCCCGAATGCGTTTTTCATAGCGCAGCGCGGGGGCGTGGTCTTCGTAGTAGTCATCGACCTGCTCAAACAGGCGATAACCCTGGTGCTGGTACAGCGCAATGGCCGCCGCATTGTCGGGGCGCACCTCCAGGCGCAGCCAGGCACAATCACGCTCGATGGCTCGCTGTTCGGCTTGCGCCAGCAACTGTTTGCCCAGGCCTTTTCCTCGGGCAGCATCGGCGATGGCCAGCGAGTAAAGACGGCCCAGCGAGGTGCCACGGTGAAACAATACCAGCGCGTAACCCAGCAGACGGCCTTGCGCCTCGGCCACGATCAGGCTGGCGTTGGCGCGACTGACCATCCACTGAAAGTTACGGGTATTGAGCCGGTCGGTTTCAAAACATTGATTCTCCAGGCGCAGAAGTTCATCCACGTCATTGAGCAGAGCCGGGCGGTATATAAAGTTCATCTGGGCAACCGTAAAGAATGAGTAACGACACGGGACATTTCTACAAAGGCATGTTTTATAGAAAGGACTTGTTTCCCGAAGGACTCACGACTCATGAATGCGGTGCCGGTAAAGACGGATGAAGTATCAGCTCAACCTGGACGTTCGGCAAACTTAAATATTGAATCGCTGCGGCCACTCTCGTCGCAGCGAGTCTCCACACAAAGTCAGTTGGTCATTGTGGTGGAGCGGCTGGAAGATTGGGCTTCGTATCTGCCCAGCGAGTCCTTGATCAGCGCTCAGGATTATCTGGAAAAACCGCTGGAAGGTTCAGGCGGCAAACGCGTGCAGGTGATCAATCTGTGCCGCAGTTATCGCTATCTGGGTCACGGCTATTACTGTTCGCTGCTGGCCGAGGCGCGGGGGCATCACGTCATTCCTTCAGTGAAAACCATCAGTGAGCTGACGCGTAAATCCTTGTACGGCCTGGCCCTGGATGATCTGGACAAGTGCCTCGAACACGCGCTGCACGACCACCCCTATGACGAAACCGAAGGCTTTACTCTGACCCTTTATTTCGGGCAGACCGACTTGCCGCCCTTGCAGGATCTGGCGCGGCAGTTATTCGAAGCATTCCCGGCGCCGATCCTGCTGGTGGAGTTTCGCAAGCGCGACACGTGGCACATCGAAGGGGTCAAGACCGGGTCCCTGACGCGTCTGCGTGATCATCAACAGGATCAGTTCGCCGAATCCCTTGACCGTTTCAGTCGCAAGATCTGGCGTCAGCCACGCTCGCGCCGGACCTTCCGCTATGACATGGCGATCCTCCATGACCCCCACGAAGCGCTGCCGCCTTCCAACGCCAAGGCGCTGGACAACTTCATTCGGGTCGGCCGGCGGATGGGCGTGGACGTCGAATTGATCGAAAAGAAAGACTACTCGCGGCTGGCCGAGTACGACGCGTTGTTTATTCGCGAGACCACCAGTGTCGACAACCACACCTACCGTTTCGCGAAAAAGGCCGAGAGCGAAGGGCTGGTGGTCATGGACGATCCGGCGTCGATCCTGCGTTGCACCAACAAGGTCTACCTGACCGACCTGCTCAAAAGCCACGGCCTGGGCATGCCCGCCACCGAGATCCTCTACAAGGAGCGTCCCGACGATCTCGAGCAGGTGGCGGCGCGGCTGGGCTTTCCGCTGGTGCTGAAAATCCCTGACGGCTGTTTTTCCAAGGGGGTGATCAAGGTGCACAACGCGCAGGATCTGCAGGCTGCTGCCCGCAAGCTGTTTGAGCACTCGGTCTTGCTGCTGGCCCAGGAGTACCTCTACACCGAGTACGACTGGCGCATCGGCGTGCTCAACCGCAAGCCAGTGTTTGCCTGTCAGTACTTCATGTCCAAGGGGCACTGGCAAATCTACAACCACAAGGCCCAGGGCGCGGAGATCAACGGCGAATGCCGGACGCTGGCGGTGCATGATGCGCCGCGTGCGGTGGTGGAACTGGCGGTCAAGACGGCGAACCTGATCGGCGACGGGCTGTATGGCGTGGATCTGAAGCAGCCCGGGGATCGGGTGGTGGTGATCGAGGTCAATGACAACCCCAATCTCGATGCCGGGACCGAGGACGCCTGGTTGCAGGACGACCTGTACGCCTTGGTGCTGGAGGAGTTCATCCGCCGGCTGGACATCAAGCGTCGCGGTCAGGCGTGGTGAAGCCTTGATCCAGCACTATCGTCTGCACGAAGGGCGGCTGCTGGCATGCGCCGAGCAAGATGCCAGGGTGTTGTGGTTCAGTGAACCGGACGCTGCAGAAAAAGGCGTGCTGCTTGAGCGCTTTCATCTGGACGACCATGCCCTGGCCTCGGCGCTGGACCCGGACGAGGTGTCACGCATCGAGTTTCATCCCAATGCCCTGTTCCTGATCTGCAAACGCCCGGAAAACTACTCGGGCCATGACAGCTTTTCGTTCGACGTTTCATCGTTCGGCGTCTTGCTCGCCCACGACCAGATGGTGCTGTTGTGCCCCGATGACTCGCAGCTGGCGGACCTGGGCCTGCACCGGCCGATGACGCAACCGCTGGACGTGCTGCTGGAGTTGCTGTTCAACAATATTCATCACTACCTGGGGCACCTGAAGGTGATCAAGATGATCGCCCGCGAGCTGCAACAGCAGTTCAATGCCTCGATGGACAGCCGCCATCTGGTGCAGATGTTCAACCTGAGCGAGAGCCTGGTGTATTACATCAACGCCATCGACAGCAACGGTTCGGTGCTGACCCGGCTGCGCAATCACGCCCTGAAAAACCAGTACGGCGCCGACAGCCTGGCGTTGATCGACGACATGATCATCGAGAATGACCAGTGCCATAAACAGGCGCAGATCTACTCCACGGTGTTCGCCAGCCTGATGGATGCACGCGGTAATCTGGTGAATAACAACACCAATAACCTGC
Source organism: Xanthomonas sp. WHRI 1810A (assembly GCF_040202885.1). Lineage (NCBI taxonomy): Bacteria > Pseudomonadati > Pseudomonadota > Gammaproteobacteria > Lysobacterales > Lysobacteraceae > Xanthomonas > Xanthomonas sp. WHRI 1810A. The sequence goes on along the minus strand of NZ_JBEGED010000018.1, from coordinate 97,208 downwards.
TGCGCAAACTGACGCTGATCAATGTGGTGTTTTTGCCATTGAACCTGCTGGCGAGCATCGGCGGGATGTCGGAATTCAGCATGATGACCACGCCGATCCCCTGGTGGATCAGTTACCCGACGCTGCTGATGGGCATGGCCGGGTTGGGGGTGTTGATGGTGCTGGGGCTCAAGCGGATGGCGCGGGCGAATCACTGAGTGATCGGCCTGCTGCGATAAACCTGTAGGAGATCCCCCGGTCGTCCAGACGCCGCGCTGTCGCGCAGCAAACTGGGAGGCCTACGGTGCTTTTGATTCTGGCCGCAGGCCGTGGGAGCTGGCTTGTCCTGCGATCTGCCGGGAACCGGCAGTGAAACCTGTGCACGCGGCGCGTCTGACAGGCCGAGGACTTAGGTTTGGGGCCGCTGCGCAGCCCATCGTCGGCAAGCCGGACTCCCACGCCCCCGGGGCAGAAGCAAGGTTGTTGAGCTTTCAAAATCAACAACACATCCCTTGTTTGATGAGAGTGAGCTTGCTTGCGATGGGGTGTGATGGGAGACGGCTGTGGGAGGGAGCTTGCTCGCGATAGCTGTTTCAGTCACCAGCGGGAGTGTCTGGACACACGCATCGCGAGCAAGCTCCCTCCCACCTGTCCCGGCTATCGGGCGTGAAACTCAGGCCTTGTGCTGGTCACTAAAAGCTTCGCGGGCAAGCCTCGCTCCAACAGGCCGCGGTGAGTCAATCCGACGCCTGCAAGCCTTTCTGGCGCATCACCAGATTCTTGTCCTTCTTGTACTGCAGCGCGACTTCAGGGGCCGGGCCGCTTTTGCCGGTCTCCATCCACAAACGCATGCGACTGGCGTCGGCGAAGTGGGTGAATTTGCCGAAGGCATCGAGGATCACCACTGACACCTGACGGTTGGCCATGCTGGTCAGCAGCACCAGGCAGTGACCGGCCTGATTGGTGAAGCCGGTTTTGGTGAGCTTGATGTCCCAGTTGGATTTGCGCACCAGGTGGTCGGTGTTGCTGAAGCCCAGCACATAGGTCGGCTTGCGGAACGTGACGGTCTTCTCCGGCGTGGTGCTCAGCTCACTCAGCATCGGGTAATTGCGCGCGGCGAGTGCCAGCTTGGTCAGGTCACGGGCGGTGGACACGTTGAACACCGACAAACCGGTGGGCTCCATGTAAACGGTGTGCGCCATGCCCAATGCCTTGGCCTTGGCGTTCATGGCCTTGATGAACGCGGGGTAACCGCCTGGGTAACTGTGGGCCAGGCTGGCGGCCGCGCGGTTTTCCGAGGACATCAGGGTGATCAGCAGCATGTCATGACGGTTGAGTTCGCTGCCCAGCTTGACCCGGGAAAACACGCCCTTCATTTCAGCGGTCTGGGAGATGTCGACCTTGACCATCTCGTCCATCGGCAATTTGGCGTCCAGGGTGACCATCGCGGTCATCAGCTTGGTGACCGATGCAATCGGCACAATCACATCCGGGTTGCTTGAATACAGCACCTGACCGGTACGCAAGTCGGTGATCATGGCGCTGCCGGAGGCCAGATGAAGTTGCGAGGGGTCACGGTTGAAGGCAGCAGGTTCGTTCGCAAGGGCAGGGGTGGAAAGTGCGGCGCCTGTAAATGCAAATAATAGGCTTAATAGTGATACGCGAATTTTCAAGAGCAAAGCTCACTTATAGGTAGAGTGCGCCGCCAGGCAGAATGCGCAGCAGGACGCGAGTTGTTCAGAACTTTTAATATTCGCGCATTTTAGGAGCATGCTTTGCGGGATGTCGATGGGGTTTGTAGGAGGTTTCGCTAATAAAGGTAAGAAGAAATGAATCGTCGACAGTCTTCAGACAGCATTCTTGTGATTGTCGGCTTGCTGCCGATATTCATGGAAGTCCATGCCCTCAGCTATTAGCATTCGACGCCATCGAATGCCTTACGCCAAATTGACCAGGAGTCGCGCAATGCCCAAGGGTTTTATCAGCAAGGAATACGCGGCATTGGTGTCTGCCGCGGTGGTTGTTGCCGTGCTCTTGCTCGCCGCCGGCTTTCTCGCACGGCCTTCGGACTGGGCCGGGTGGATTCAGGCCATCGGCCTGATCGTCGGCCTGATGATGGCGGTGGCAGTACCGGCGATCCAGAACGCTCGCCATCTGGCCGCGCAGCAAAAGCTGGTCCGCGACCGCGAAACCGGCTACGCGCGCCGTCTGCAATACCTGTGCGGCGAGCTGAACGAGATCCTGGCGCGGATCACGGTGAACCTGGTTCACCTGCGCGCCGCCGACCGGTACCGTCTGCAACGCACGCTGGTGGATTATCTGCACCGCCTGTTCGAATCCCACAAGCTGGACCAGAACGACGATCGCATCGTCATTGCCCATGAGCTGCGCCTGGTGGCGAACGAGCTGGCCGACGAACTGGAAAGTGGCCGCTCCGACCGTGTCGTCCTTCTGGGGCTGGACAAGCGGCTGCAGAAACTGGCGCACCGCTGCCAGGTGAATGCCGCGATGGCAGAGCGGGTCTGAAACGAGTCAGCACTCAATGGCAGGCAAAAAGAAGCCCGCGTCGGGGGAGGCGGGCTAAAGGGAAGTGCGGAGCAACGCACGATTTCAGAAGAAGCGTAAATGCCGTCAACTGTTCAGTTGGCGGGTCTCCAGGCGTTGTGACAACGCCTGTGCGTCGGGCAACGACGCCAGCGGGCCGCTGACCGGTTCGCCGTCGTGTATGAGGTACCAACAGGCCAACAGGCCGCGTTGTCGAAGCTGAGCGGGAACGGCGCTGCCGATGACCGACATGATTTGAACCTTGGACATAACTGCCTCCATCAATCTATGGCGCCACTCTACGGCGCTGCTGCCGAGAGCAGAAATCACTGCGCTCGATAGTCGTCATTGATGATTCAGAGGGCAGCCACGCTTGCCAGGCGGGAATGGAGCGGTGGGCGACGGTCAGTCAACCACCTGATCAAGCATCGTGATGACTTCATGCTCGGACAGCAGACCCTTGTCTACCAGGTTCTGCGCCAGTAACGAGACGAGTTTGGCGGCACGGTGGCCTTCCAGGCTCTTGAGTTCGGTCAGCACGTTGTAAACCTTGCTGGACGTGCACAAACCTGCAGCGCGATGCGGATTCTGTGTGGGCATGGCGGGCGTTCCCGTTCTTATTGGTGGCATGTAAGGCCGTGCGCAAGGCGCACGGCGAAGTTCAATGCGGCGTTTGTGTGCTTCAGCGACTGTGGGCTGATGCCTGTCGTTCAACGAAAGTTTTTATCACTGGCGCGCCTGAAACGACAACCCCGCCTGGCGGGCGGGGTTGGGAGAGCGTGTTCAGTTACCAGCGGCCGGGGCCACCGTGATAGTAGCCCTGCGGCGGGCCGTAATACCCACGGGGTGGACCGTAGTAACGAGGGGGGCCGTAGTAGACCGGCTGTTGAACCACATAGGCCGGCTGGTAATAGACCGGAGGCGGTGGCGGCGCGTAATAGACAGGTGGCGGTGCATACACGGGTTGTTGCTGAACATAAACGGTGTTTGGACCCGAGTTGGCAACCGCCGCGCCAACCACGCCACCGACCACTGCACCTATAACCGCCGCTCCACCCCAGCCAGGGCCGCCGCCGCCACCATGGGCTTGAGCTTGGCCTGCAAGGGCCAGGGCACCTAATAACAAGGCAACCTTGGGAATGTGACGAATCATGACTGTTCCTCGGTGTTCAGTCCCGTTGTCGCGAGCCTGCGTTACGCTCAGGCAGTGCCACGGGATAACTGATCAGACAGCGGCTTTTCGCAAAACTGCGCAGCCGTTGCGTAAATTTTGTGTAAGGTATCGGGCGCTTAATATTGACAATGAATCCGCTGTTTAGGCGGTCCGCGCATAGTACGCTTTTATCCCCGCGTATTTCTAATACCGTTCAGGAGATTTTAATGCCCGTCACTGCAAGCAAAGAGACGTTGTTGTGCATGTCCCTCGCCGGACGTCCCGGTAACTTCGGCGTGCGCTTTCATAATCATCTTTATGAGCAACTGGGTCTGAACTTCTACTACAAGACTTTCGCCCCCGCTGACCTGCCCGCCGCCATTGCCGGCATGCGCTCGCTGGGCATTCGCGGTTGTGGCGTGTCCATGCCCTTCAAGGAAGCCTGCATCGCTTTGGTCGATGAAATGGACCCGTCGGCCGCGGCTATCGAGTCAATCAATACCGTGGTCAACACCGACGGTCATCTCAAGGCCTACAACACCGATTACATTGCCGTGGCGCAACTGGTGGATACCCATGCGCTGCCTCGCACCCGGTTTGCGTTGCGCGGCAGCGGCGGCATGGCCAAGGCCGTGGCGTTTGCGCTGCGCGATGCCGGTTTTACCGATGGCGTGATCGTGGCGCGTAATGAAGCGGCGGGGCGGGCGCTGGCTGCTTGCGCGGGCTTGGAGTGGCGGGCGGAGCTGGGGGCGGAGCGTGTGCCGTTGCTGGTAAACGTCACCCCGTTGGGCATGGCTGGTGCCCAGGCCGACGAGCTGGCGTTTGACGAAGCAGCCATCGCCGCCGCCCACACGGCCTTCGACGTGGTCGCTACCCCGGCGCGCACCCCATTCATTGTGCGGGCCGAAGCGCTGGGCAAGCGGGTGATCACCGGCGATCAAGTGGCTGCGATTCAGGCGCTGGAGCAATTCATTCTGTACACCGGCGTGACCCCGACGCAGGCGCAGTATCAAGCGGCTGCTGCGTTCGCGCGCGGGGATTGACGACACGGTGTAGGAGCGCGCTTGCCCGCGATGGCATTATTTCAGGTGAAAGAGATGTGTCGGATGCATCGGCCTCATCGCGGGCAAGCGCGCTCCTACAGTGTTTTATGCGCCGCATATCCCGCCTATCAGCTCTCCCACTTCGTCAACCGTTCCTCCAGCGCCGCGACGCGCGCTTCCAGGGCGTCGATGCGCTCGGAGGCGGCACTGCTGGCGCTAGCCTGTTCCGCCGCCGGCGCCGGGCTTGCCGCCAGAATCCCTTCCATGTCAGCCGAATCACCCAGCGCATGCATGTAGCGGTCTTCGCGCTGGCCGGCCTGTTTGGGAATCAGTACCGCCAGCCCTCGGCCGATCAGACGTTCCAGTTGATGAACCACTTGTTCGGTGTCTTCGAAATCGTGCATGCGCTGGCTGCGGGTCAGCAGTTCGTTGACCGTCTGCGGCCCCCGCAGGAACAGCAATCCACTGAGGATCACCTGCGCCGGCACCAGCTCCAGGGTCTTGTCGACACGGTGTTCCCAGCGGTCGGCACGGCTGCCCATCACCAGGCGAGTCAGTTGCAGCCCCTCAAGCGCACGCAGGCTCTGCCCGACCTGACCCGGGGTCAGGCTCATGACCGGGTCGCGGCTGGTCTTCTGATTGCACGCCAGCACCAGTGCGTTCAGGGTCAGGGGATAGGTTTCGGGGTGGGTCGCCTGCTTCTCGATCAGGCAGCCCAGGATTCTCACCTCGGCGCTGTTGAGTTGCAGCGTGCCCTGGTCGTCTGCGGCGTTTTCGGTGGTCGGCTCGTTGGACATGGCGCATTCCCTGGGCAGTGAAAAGGCTATGAGGGTAGGGGCTCGATGAGGTAAAAGACAAGCCGCGTTAGCCTGTTCGACGTGCTCATTACTGCGACCCACCCCCTCAGGAACCGTTATGACCATCTCTCTATACGCCGCTTCCATTCCTGTTTTCAAGCAAATGCTCACCGCGCTGGCCGCCGTCCTGGCCAAGGCTGAAGCCCACGCCACCGAGAAAAAAATCCAGCCGGACGCGCTGCTGCAATCGCGTCTGTACCCGGACATGCTGCCGCTGATCCGTCAGGTGCAGATCGCCGTCGACTTCTCCAAAGGCGCCACTGCCCGTCTGGCCAACATCGAAATTCCGAAATACGAAGACACCGAAGCCTCCTTCGCCGACCTGCAAGCATTGCTGGCCAAAGCCCTGGCGTTCATCGGCAGCGTCACGCCGGAGCAGGTCGACGGCAACGAAGACCTGGACATCGTCCTGCGCCCCGGCACGCCGAACGAGAAGCACCTCAAGGCCCAGCCGTATCTGCTGCATTACTCGCTGCCGCAGTTCTTCTTCCACGTGACCACGGCGTATGACCTGCTGCGTCACGGCGGCGTGGAAATCGGCAAGCGCGATTACATGGGTTCGTTCTGATTGGGTTCGTTCTGAGTGGCCTTGATCTGAGCCAGCCCGGACAACCGACTGCCCCCGATCCGCTCAGTCGGTAAACAGCTCTCGTCGAGCGCCCTCGGTAATCGCCACGATGCCGGGGTGCTTGACCTTGCGCTCCACCGAGATCGCGTAAAACGACTCGGTCACCGCGTCGGTCTGACCGATCATCTCGACGTCATACTGCGCCATCACCTCGTCAGCGATCACGCTGGGCGCCATGAAAATTCCGCTGCCTGACTTGCCGAAAGCCTTCATCAACGCGCTGTCGTCGAACTCGCCGACAATCTTGGGCTGGATTTTCTGCTCGGCAAACCAGCGCATCAAACGGCTACGGACTACAGTCAATTGACCCGGGATCAGCAGCGGTGCGCCTTGCATGCCCTGGGGAAAGTCTTTTCCGTATTGGGTCGCCAGGGCCTTGGTGGCGAAAAAGCTGACGCCGCATTCCCCGAGTTTCTGGCTGTAGCCCTTGATGTCCAAATGCGACGGCATGGGGCTGTCGGAAATCACCAGGTCCAGGCGCTGGATCGCCAGGTCCGCCAACAGACGCTCCAGCTGGTCTTCGCGGCAACTGATGCGCATGGGTTCGCTCAGCTCCATGGTCGGCGCGATCAGGCGGTAAACAATGGACTTGGGCACCACGTCGGCCACGCCCACTCGGAACAGGATCTGCTGCTCGTCGGGCTGGGTGCGCAGCACCGCTTCCAGTTCATCGCCAAGCTGGAACATCTGCTCGGCGTAGGGCAGGGCGAGGCGGCCGGCTTCGGTCAGTTCCAATTGACGACCGACGCGCTTGAACAGATCCACGCCGAAGGTCTGTTCCAGCAGGCTGATCTGGCCGCTGATGGTCTGGGGCGTGAGGTTCAACTGTTCGCAGGCGCGCACGATGCTGCCGGTCTTGGCGACGACCCAGAAGTAATGCAGCTGTCGGTAATTGAGCATGGCGTTTATCACTTCGTTAAAACCGAAGTATAGCCGTTAAAAATACGAATTTTCCTGAAGTGTTGCGCTCACTAGAATGCGCGCTACCTCATTGGACCGATCAAGGCTTACGCGTATGGAATATCTTCTGGAATTGGCCGTCAGCCCCGCTGCCTGGATAGCCCTGGCAACCCTGGTGGTCATGGAAATCGTACTGGGTATCGACAACCTGATTTTTATCTCGATCCTGACCAACAAGCTGCCGGTGCATCAACGCACCAAGGCCCGCCGCATTGGTATCAGCATGGCGTTGATCCTGCGGCTGGGCTTGCTCAGCACGGTGGCCTGGATCGTTCAGCTGACCGCGCCGGTGGTTGAAGTCTTCGGCCAGACGTTCTCCTGGAAAGACATGATCCTGATCGCCGGTGGCCTGTTCCTGTTGTGGAAAGCCACCACCGAGATCCACCACAGCGTCGACATCAAGACCGAAGAGGAGAAGACCCTGGCCTCCACCGTCACCCTGGGCATGGCCGCTGCCATTGGTCAGATCCTGATGCTGGACCTGGTGTTCTCCATCGACAGTATCGTTACGGCGGTGGGCATGACCGAGCACTTGCCGATCATGGTGATCGCGGTAGTGGCTGCGGTGGTGGTGATGCTGGTGGCCTCGGAGCCGTTGGCTAAATTCATCAACGAGAACCCGACGGTGGTGATGCTGGCACTGGGCTTCTTGATCATGATCGGCATGACGCTGATCGCCGAAGGCTTCGGCGCCCATGTGCCTAAAGGCTACGTGTACGCAGCGATGGCGTTCTCGGCCCTGATTGAAGTGCTGAACATGCTGGCCCGCCGCAGCAAGCAAAAGAGCCTGGCCGAGGACAAGGCCGCTCACAAGGTCTGAACAGGCCCAAGCCTCTGAAGCAAGGATGCTTCAGGTGACAGCAACACAGACAAAATACGGTTGGGATGGGACACCATCACCGACCGTTTTTTATGTTCGGTCGCACGCAGCGCCGTCGCGATCAGTGCAACGGAGCAGGGCGGTTTTTCGGGTTGTTCACACGCGGCAGCGGCACCGCTTTACTCGGGTGATGAGGATGATGACGGCGAGAAATTCTCAGCACGCCCCACAACATGGCACCCGCCACAGCAAGCCAGCCAATGATCAACATCACGATAGTCATTCCGAGGCTCATACGTCCCTCCGGCTACTTTGCCTTTTCAGCGTCTAACTAATCGACAGTCTAGTCCGGGCTATGTTTCGGTAAGTTGACCAGTGGCTGATTGGCATGACCGATTTGTTCTATCGCCTGCGTTTCACTGCGCGTTGGCGCTATACCCAAACCGCCGACGGCTCTATGATCGGCCGCAAGATCGGGTCACGGGTTACTCGACGTCGCTGCAAGTGAGTGAATGACGTGTCGGTATTATCTCGATTTCAGGCTACAGGCCTGCGCCGCAGCGGTTGGCTGCTCGCTGTCGTTGTGGCACTGAGTGGTTGCGCGGGCGGCCATAGCGGCTCGGGCGACTACACCGGTGTGGAACCGGAATACAAGCGCCTGCCGGATCGGGTGGAACTGAACTCGGTGCCCTTTTTCCGTGGCGACGAGTACCAGAGCGCCCCCGGCGCGTTGGCGGGTATGCTGTCGGCGCGTCGCGTGCAGATCACGCCGGGGCTGGTGGAGAAGCCGTTGAAGTTGCCAGGCGGCGAAGCCCGGCTTGAGCAAAGCATGCCAAACCTGGCGCGTCAGTACGGGTTCGTGGTGTACCCGGTGGACGGCTCGCTGCCGGCGCTGCTGGCCCAGGTAGCCGCCGGATTTCCGGTCATGGTGCGCTTTTCCGAAGGGTCAATGTGGTGGAAAGAGCCGCGCTACGGCGTGCTGATCGGCTTTAACCAGCGCCGGCGCACGGTGGTCCTGCAGGCCGGGCAGAACCGGCGGATGCTGATGAGTTTCGAGGCGTTCACTGCCGCATGGGGCAATGCTGGCAACTGGGCCATCTTGATTCAGGGCCCACGGCAATTGCCCGCGCAGATTGATCGTGACCGCTGGCTGAACGCCGCTAACGCCCTGGCACAGGCCGGGCAGGAGCAGGCGGCGGGCGAGGCGATCAAGGCACTCAATAACGCCCGTTGATCGAGGCTTCAAACCAGAAACGGCGCCTTCAGGGCGCCGTTTGTGTGTCTGATTGACCTTAAAAACCCAGTCTGTCCCGCAGGCTGTAATACCAGGCGCCCATGGCCGTCAGCGGTGTGCGCAACAATTGACCGCCGGGGAAGGGGTAGTGCGGCAGACCGGCGAACGCATCGAAGCGTTCGGCCTGACCGCGCAACGCTTGGGCCAGGACCTGACCGGCGAGATGGGTGAAGGTCACGCCATGGCCGCTGCAGCCCTGGGAGTAATAGATGTTGTCGCCCAGGCGGCCCACTTGCGGCAAACGCGACAGTGTCAGCAGGAAGTTGCCGGTCCAGGCGTAGTCGATTTTGACATCCTTGAGCTGCGGGAAGGCCTTGAGCATCTTCGGCCGGATGATGGCCTCGATGTTGGCCGGGTCCCGCGCGCCATACACCACGCCACCGCCGAAGATCAGGCGCTTGTCGGCAGTGAGACGGTAATAATCGAGCAGGTAATTGCAGTCTTCGACACAGTAATTCTGCGGCAGCAGGCTCTGCGCAAGGGCATCGCTCAGGGGGGCGGTGGTGATCACTTGCGTGCCGCAGGGCATCGATTTGGCTGCCAGTTCCGGTACCAGATTGCCCAGGTACGCATTGCCCGCAACGATCACAAACTTGGCATTCACCCGGCCCTGAGCCGTGTGCACCACGGGACTGGCGCCGCGATCGATGCGGATCGCCGCCGATTGCTCACGGATCACGCCGCCCAGTGATTCCACTGCCGCCGCTTCGCCCAACGCCAGGTTCAACGGATGGATGTGACCGCCGCTCATGTCCAGCAAACCACCGATGTACTGATCGCAGGCCACCACTTCGCGGATACGGGATTGGTCCATCAATTCAAGCTGGGTATGACCGTAGCGCTCCCACAGGGTTTTCTGCGCCTCCAGATGGCCCATCTGCTTGGGCGTCAACGCGGCAAACACGCCGCCGTCGACCAGGTCGCACTGGATCTGATACTTCGCCACCCGCTCGCGAATGATACCGGCGCCCTCGAACGCCATTTGCCCCAATAACTGCGCCTCTTTGGGGCCGACGGTGCGCTCGATCACATCCAGATCGCGACTGTAGCTGTTGACGATCTGCCCACCATTGCGGCCTGAGGCGCCGAACCCGACCCTGGCCGCTTCCAGCACCGTTACACTGAAACCGGCTTCCAGCAGAAACAGCGCGCTGGAAAGACCGGTGTAGCCGGCGCCGATGATGCACACATCGGTGTGCGTCTCACCGTCCAGTGCCGGGCGCAGCGGTGCGGCGTTGGCCGAGGCCGCATAATAAGACGCTGGATATGCCGTGTTCGCCATCCTGAACCCCCGTTTTATATTTTTTACGAATGGGACGGATGCTACCTGAGACGGGAGGGTGTCACCAGTCGGGAAGCGAGTCGAGACGTTGATTTGGCGGGGTGTATTGCAGGCATAAAAAAGCCCGACACACAGCCGGGCTTTTTGGTCTCGATGCGAGGCAATCAGCCGCCCGCACCCCCCGCACCAGGCAGTCGAGGCAAGGGCGATCCGCTCGACCCATTGCCTTTCGATTCACTGCCGGCAGCGCCGGTGTCTGTGCCTACGTCACCGCTGCCGGTTCCATTTTTCATGAATTCTGCGCGTATGCCGGTGTCGGCCCCGGCACCATCGCCGCCGATCTGGATGCCCTGTCGGGCAGAATCATTACCTTGCATGCGTGGGTCCACGCCAGTTTGGGAGGGCGGCGCGCCCATGGCCGGGGTGGCGGGGGAATTGACGCCCGCGAAGGCCGAGACCGATGCCGCAAGGCACACGGCTGTGAGCGCACATGCAGCCAATAATGTGTTCATGAGGTCACTCTCCAGTTGGGGATCCTTACCTGAGGTTGGGCCATCTGCCACTGCAGTTGGTGCCATCATGGCGACAAACGGTAGGTCTCCCCGAATTCGCGTCAGCGCCCTATTTATCACGCGGCAAGGCGCCGGAAAAAAATTTGCGTATTCATAGGGTTAGTGTGAAAAAAGACGTTGACACACTTTTGAATATCCGTAGAATGCCGACCCACAGCAGGCGCGTAGCTCAGTTGGTTAGAGCACCACCTTGACATGGTGGGGGTCGCTGGTTCGAGTCCAGTCGCGCCTACCAAACAAAATCCGCTACTGCTGGCGGTCTAGAAAGGCTCACCGAAAGGTGGGCCTTTTTTGCGTCTGGGGTTGGCCAAATCCGCTCACCTCCCGGTGAACGGCTTTCAGCCTGCCGCGCTGCTTACTCCGCCTTACCCCGAACGATCCGCCCCGATTTCACTTCGTCGGCGTAGGCCTTGAGCTTGTCCGCATCTTTGTACAGCTGATTCATCAAGTGCAGCACGGCCACGACGTCCACGTCTTTGACGCGCTCGGCCAGGCGGCTGATTTCGCCGGAAGTGCGCTCAAGGTTGGTGGCGACGGCGTACAGCTCGCGCTTCAATTCGATGGATGATTTTTTCAGCCCCACTTCATTCTCCTGAAAACAACTGACGATTGGCCTGGCAGCCGGGCGCAGGTCACAGCGCCCGTTGTTAGACGCCGCGCACTATAGCGCACGTCGTCCGGGTCTGCTTTCGGGGCCAGGTGTTGCTCAGGCAATCGTTGCCACCCGATCGCTGGAAATGCGGAATTTTTGAAATGCACGCTGGACCTTTTGCCGTGATGCGCGATCATCAGTGCATGGAAATCCAACGGAGGTGTGTATGTTTACTCGGTCACTGACCCTTGCCATCCTGTTTGCCGTCAGCGCTCCACTGCTGGCTGCTGACAGTGATACGCCACTGGCTATGGAGCGCGGCAAGACGCGTCCGCTGATCATCATTGCATCGAGCACGGTGGACCCCACGCTGGTCAGCCTGAAAAAAAGCCTCGATGATCCTGCCAACCGTGAGGCCTTCGCCAAGCGTGACATGGTGCTTTACACCATCATCAACACCATCGGCCAGCGCAACGGCAAAGACATGGACGCGCAAAGCACCATGGCCCTGATCCGCGAGCTCAAGCTGGGGGTCAAGCCGCAGACTCAGGCGCAGGTGATCCTGGTGGGCAAGGACGGCGAGAAGAAAATCGACCATTCCGGCGCCATCGATCCGAAGGAAATCTTCGGCACCATCGACCAGATGCCGATGGCTGAGAAGGAAGCCGCCGCCGCAGCACCTGCGCCCGCTCCGGTTGAACCCAAGGCCGCCACCCCCGCCGGCAAACCGGGGAAGGCCGGCAAAGGCGCTGCACCGGCACCGGCGCTGGACGATTGAGCGGCCAGCGAGCCACAACCCTTCGGCAGCCAGCTGCTAATATCGCTCCTTTTTTGACAGCAAGGATTCACATGAAACAGTGGGCGGGAGTGGCAGCGTTGATGCTGCTGACAGGCTGCATGAGTTTGGACCAGACCCGCTCGGCCGGGCCGGTCCAGGAATTTTCCAGCCGCAAACCGGCAGCTGCTGTGGCCGAGTGCCTCAAGGTGACCTGGGCGGACGTGCGGATGTTTGGCGACGTGGCCGATGTTTTCCTGAAGACCAACGCGCCGGGTGACTTCACGGTGTACACCACCGAAGCCCAGTACTTCGCTGACGTGGTGGGCAAGGGCGGCACGACCCATGTCGGGTTTTACGCAAAACCCAATGCACCGGTGAAGGACCAGCGCGGGGCGGCGGTGGCGACCTGTCTGTAACGGCGGACCCAAATGACTTCACAAAAAAACCGGCGCATTGCCGGTTTTTTTGCGGCCCGGATCGACGTTACATCGGCGGCGTCACGCCGTTCTCGCCGGCTGAAATGGACAGCGCACTGAGCGCACCGTCAGCGGCCTTTTGCGCCTGCATCACGATTTTCACGCCGGGCTTGAGCAGGGTGCGATCCCCCGGCACCAGGTTGACGATGGGCACGTCGTCCGGAATGACGATCTGCTTCTGGCCGCCCTTGTAGTTGACTGTGATCGTGCGCCCGTTGCTGGTGACCAGATCGCCCACCGAGCCGTTGGTCATGGTGCTGTCCTTGCCCAGGTCGAAAGCCCGATGGCCATCGCCGGTGCCCGCCAGTGCAGGCGGGAAGACGTGAATCTCCAGCGCTTTCAGGGTGCCGTCCGGCAAGGGCACGGCGGCGGAGCCGATGTAGCTGCCGGGCTTGATGTCCGACACTTGAGCCAGGGTGACGCCGCGCACCAGGGTGTCCTTGGTCAGGCTGACCTGCAGGTCATCACCGGCCTTGGTGTGAACCTTCATCTGGTCGCCGTCGAGGGCGGTGATGGCGCCGCGCACCCGTGTTGGCGGAGCGTCTTGCGCCTGGGACGGGCTGGCGATCAACAGCGCGCTGGCCAGCAGGGTCGAGAGCAGCAGGGTGTCACGCACGCGTTTGCTGGGGTTGATGTTCATGGCAGGGGCAGTCCTTAAGTGAAAGGCGTTGGCAGAGATTACGTCTCGATGTGGGGGGGAGGGCTTATGGCAGATGCACGATGAACGGTTCAGCTGCAAACCCACGGCAAACACGACCCGCTGTAGGCGCGCGCTTGCCCGCGATGGCGGAAGGTCGGTGACGACATCCTGGCTGATCCACCGCCATTCGCGGGCAAACGCGCTCCTACGGGGAATCGCGGTGCTTAAACCCTCATCGTCGGCGGCAAATCCATCAATTTGTCCAGGGTGATAGGCAGCTCGCGGACGCGTTTGCCGGTGGCGTGGGCCACGGCGTTGGCGACGGCGGCGGCCAGGCCGGTGATGCCGATTTCACCGATGCCCCGGGCGCCGAACTCGTTGAGCGCCAGGTCCGGGTAATCCAGCAGGATCACGTCGATTTCCGGTTGATCCGCGTGCACCGGGACCACGTACTCGGCGTAGTTGTCGTTGACCGGCATGCCGTTGCGCTCGTCGTAATCGGTGGCTTCGAACAACGCCATGCCGACGCCCATGACAATCGCGCCCTCCACCTGATTGCGCGAGGTCTTGTCGTTGATCACCTTGCCCACGTCAATGGCGCTCACCACCCGCGACACCCGCAGGCGCGAGATGCCCGGGTCCCAGCGCACCTCGACAAAATGCACGCCGAACGAGCGGAACGAATGCTTGCTGGTGTCGGCCATGCCGGTCTTCGCTTCGCCGAAGGCGCTGGACTGTTTCTGCGCCTTGAGCACGTCGACGATGGCGAAGGACTTGCCGCCGCCTTTGAGCTGACCCTGCTCGAAGGTGATCTCTTCGGGCTTGGTCCCGGCCAGCACGCCTTTCGGCGCCGCCGAATAGGCTTTCAGCTGCTCGATGGCCTGGCGGGTGGCTTCGGCAATCGCCGGCAGCACGCTGGCCGTGGCCCACGAACCACCGGACACCGGGGCCGGCGGGAACGACGAGTTGCCCAGTTCTACTTCGATCTTGTCCAGCGCAATGCCGGTGATGCTGCTGACCACCTGCGCGATGATGGTGTAGGTGCCCGTGCCGATGTCCTGCACGCCGCAAATGGCGTACGCCGTGCCGTCCGCGCGCAGCGAAACCTGCGCCTCGGCGGGGGTGCGGAAGGCATCCCAGTTGCACGCGGCCATGCCGTAACCGATGACTTCCGTGCCGTCCTTCATGGAACCGGGTTTTGGATCGCGCTTGCTCCAGCCGAAGCGTTCGGCGGCCTGGTCGATGCATTCCTGCAAGTGATTGCTTGACCACGGCAGGTCCTGGCTCTCATCGCGATCGGCAACGTTGAGCTTGCGAAAGGCCAAGGGGTCCATGCCGAGCTTGTCGGCCATTTCGTCCATGGCCGATTCCAGCGCGAACAGCCCCGGCGCGGCGCCTGGCGCGCGCATGGAGGTCGGTGTGCCGCGGTTGACCTCGATGATCTTGTGGCTGACCAGCACGTTGGGGCAGCTGTAGAGGCTCTTGGTCGAAGTCCCGCAGTTTTCCTTGTACGGGTCGGTGAACGAGGTGGTGTTGATGGATTCATGGCTCACGGACACCAGCTTGCCCTTGTCACCGGTGGCCAGGCGCAAACGCTGTTGGGTCTCGGGACGATGGCCGGTGGTGGAGAACATCTGCTGGCGCGGCACCACCAGTTGCACCGGTCGGCCCAGCACTTTGGCGGCGCCGCAGGCAGCCACTGAATGCGGCCAGATCCACAACTTGCTGCCGAAGCCCGAGCCAATGAACGGCGCCCGCACTTCGACTTTCTCAGGCACCAGCCCGAAGATTTTCGCCAGCGAGTTGCGGTGCGCAACCACGCCTTGAGACGCCTCGTAGACGATCAGACGGCCGTCTTCCCAGCTGGCGACGGTGGCGTGCATTTCCATCGGGTTATGGGTTTCGACCGGGGTGCTGTAGGTGGCGTCAATGCTGTGGGCGGCGGCGCTAAACGCAGCACCGGCGTCGCCGCGTTTGTGCCCCGGGCTGCCGTCCTTCGTGGCGCCGGCTTTCATGCCCTGCTCAAGGTTGGCCACCGCATTGCTTTTGCTGTAGCTGACCTTGATCTTGTAGGCCGCGGCGCGCGCGTGCTCGAAGGTATCGGCCACCACCAGCGCGACGAACTGGCCGGCGTAATACACCGTCTCGTCTTCGAACGGCAGGCGGCTTTCGTCGGACTTGGCAGCCGTGAGGATCTTGGGCAGCGACATGGGCAGCGCGGAGTTGTGGTACAGCGACGGGAAGTTGCCGTGGTGAAAAACTTCCAGCACGCCTGGGGATTTACGCGCCGCGTCCAGGTCCAGCCCGGTCACTTTGCCGCTGGCGATGGTGCTGAACACGCCGTAGCCGTACGCCATGTCCTTCAAGTGATGGTCGGACGCGTACATCGCTTCGCCGGAGACCTTGCGGCGTCCGTCGATGCGGCGGGGCCCTGAGCCAATCATTGCTTCAGTCATGAGGGTGCTCCTGTCAGGCGGTCAGGGTGGTGAGGTTGCGCACGATCGCCTGTTGGGCCAAAGGGATCTTGTACGCGTTGTGGCTATAGGGTTTGGCACCCTGCAGGGCGATGGCCGCGGCTTTTTCCATATTCTGCGGGGTCAGCTTCACGCCTTTGAGGGCGCGTTCGGCGTCCAGCGCCCGCCACGGTTTGGTGCCTACGCCGCCCAGGGCAATGCGCGCGTCACGCACGGTGTCGCCGTCCATCACCAGGATCACGGCGCTGGAGGCCAGGGCAAACTGATACGACGCCCGGTCCCGCAGTTTCAGGTAGCCCGATGTGCTGTTGGCCAGCGGCGGCTTGAGCACCACGTGGGTGATCAACTCATCGTCCTGCAGGGCGTGTTCTTTCCAGGGCGTGGCGCCGGGCAGCAAATGGAAGTCGAGAAAATCGACGCTGCGCTTGCCCTTCGGTCCCTGGACTTCAACGCTGGCGCCAATGGCCGCCATGGCCACGCACATGTCAGACGGGTGCGTCGCGATGCACTGATCGCTGGTGCCGAGCACGGCATGGACGCTGCGGTTATGGCCGTCGATGGCGGCGCAGCCCGAGCCCGGTTCACGCTTGTTGCACGGCGAGATGCCGTCACGGAAATAGTTGCACCGCACTCGCTGCATCACGTTGCCGGCGGTGGTTGCCTTGTTGCGCAGCTGGGTGGTCGCCCCCGACAACAGCGCCTGGGACAGCACCGGGTAGTGGCTGACGATGTGCGGGTCGTGGGCCAGCGCGGTGTTAGTCACCAGCGCGCCGATGCGCACGCTGCCGTCGTTCTGCACCTCGATCTGCTTGAGGGACAGGTGATTGACGTCGATGACCTGATCGGCAGGCATCACGTCCAGCTTGACCAGGTCCAGCAGGGTGGTGCCGCCGGCAAGAAAGAACGCCGTCTGGCTTTTCGAGTGGCTGGTCACGGCCTGCTCGACGCTGCTGGCGCGGACATAATCAAAGGCTCTCATCAGGTCACCTCCTGCAGCTTGATCCGCGCCGACTGCACCGCCGACAGAATGTTTTTGTACGCGCCACAGCGGCAGATATTGCCGCTCATGGCTTCACGCACGCTGTGGTCGTCAGTGCCGATGGTTTTATCCTGCAGCACGGCGACCGCGCTCATGATCTGCCCCGAGGTGCAGTAACCGCACTGATAGGCGTCGTGTTCCCAGAAGGCTTCCTGCACCGGGTGCAGCTTGCCGTTCCGGGCCAGGCCCTCGATGGTGGTGATCTCGTCACCTTCGTGCATCGCCGCCAGCGACAGGCACGAATTGATCGCGACGCCGTTGACGTGCAGGGTGCAGGCGCCGCACTGGCCGTGATCGCAGCCCTTCTTGGTGCCAGTGAGCTGCAAGCGGTCACGCAATACGTCCAGCAGCGCGGCGTTGGCCGGCAGGTTGAGGGTGTGGGTCAGGCCGTTGACCTTGAGGGTCATGCGCCGCTCGTCTTTGGCCGGGGCATCAGTGTCGTCCGCCACTGCCGCCTGGGCTTCGATGGCCTGTATCCAGACCGGCGCGGTGGCGGCGGCGAGGCTGGACACACCAATGGATTTAAGGAAGTTTCGGCGTGATGGCACGATAAAATCGGTGAGGTCGGCTGTAGCGGGTTCGGATTTTTTATCAGGCTGATCGGTCATGTGAGACTCCTCGTCAGCAGTGAATCAACCCCTGGGGCCCGACGGTAGGCGAGCGGCAGGGACGCGGGGCAGGGTGACGCCACGGGTATTCTTCAACGCATGACAATAGCCAATTGATTGCGTACCCATTGATGTCATTAAACGAATGAACTGTTCGGGTTTTCTCATGAATCCCGGGCCACGTAACGGTAATGGCCCGGGCGCAAGGGTCAGGCCGCGGACGCTTCCTGCTTCAGCGTAGCCATATCAATCACGAAGCGGTATTTCACGTCGCCTTTTTGCATGCGCTCGTAAGCTTCGTTGATGTCTTTCATGGCGATCATTTCAATGTCCGAGACGATCCCGTGTTCGGCGCAGAAATCCAGCATTTCCTGGGTTTCCTGAATGCCGCCGATCAACGAACCCGCCAGGCTGCGGCGCTTGAAGATCAGGTTGAACACGGTGGGCGACGGGTGCGGAGAATCCGGCGCTCCGACCAGGGTCATGGTGCCATCGCGCTTGAGCAGGTTGAGAAGGGCGTCCAGGTCGTGCGGCGCGGCGACGGTGTTGAGAATGAAATCGAGGCTGTTGGCCTGGGTGGCCATTTCATCCGGGTTCTTCGAAACGATCACCTCGTCGGCGCCCAGGCGCAGACCGTCTTCGCGCTTGTTGGGCGAGGTGGTGAACAGCACCACGTGCGCGCCCATGGCGTGAGCGATCTTGACGCCCATGTGCCCCAGCCCGCCGAGCCCGACGATGCCAACCTTCATTCCGGGGCCGACCTTCCAGTGGTGCAGCGGCGAGTAGGTGGTGATGCCGGCGCACAGCAGCGGCGCGACGGCGGCCAGGTTGGCGTTTTCGCCGTGGCTGATGCGCAGCACGAACTTTTCCTTGACCACGATGCTGTCGGAATAGCCGCCGTAGGTGTTCTCACCGCCGAATACCGGCCCGTTATAGGTCCCGGTAAAGCCGTTCTCGCAGTATTGCTCTTCGCCCTCGGCGCACGAGGCGCAATGCTGGCAGCTGTCGACCATGCAGCCGACACCGGCCAGATCGCCCACCTTGAACTGCTTCACGCTCGCGCCGACAGCCGTCACGCGACCGACGATTTCGTGCCCCGGCACGGAGGGGTACAGTGTGTTCTGCCATTCATTGCGGGCGGTGTGCAGGTCGGAGTGGCAGACCCCGCAGTAAAGGATGTCGATCTGAACGTCATCGGCGCCTGGCGCGCGGCGTTCGATCTGAAAGGGCTTGAGGCTATCGTTGGGACTTTGCGCGGCGTAGCTGTACGTCTTGCTCATTGCAATGATCTCCAGACAAGCAGAAAGAATATGCGTCAGCATTGAGTGACAGGGCCCAGCGGCAAAAGGTCAATGTTTAACGACTGCAGGCGGCGGTACTCAACCACTTCATCTGCGCGGCGATTGGCCTATATTCAGGTGGCTGCACACGAGAATGGAAAATAACGCGTTCAAAACCGACTTGTACGTCGTTTATAGACCGCTAATGGCGTAATGGCACTTGCAACAAATGGTCACACCCCATAAAGATACCCATGTCGCATGTTGGCAATGGAGCGCCCATGAATTCCTGTGTCTCGAACCCTGATCTACGTCCCTTGAACACCCCCAACGGTACGTCGGAAACGGTCATCCCCGAGGCCGGTTATTCGATCCCGTCGGGTTCGCGCGAAGAGACCATCGAAGACCTGCTGCGTGCCGCGCCAAACGCGGTGCCCTCACTCAACTGGGCCGCCTATCGCGCGGGCGAACAGATGCACCTGTTGGGCCAGGGCGATGCAGGCACCAAATGGCCAACGCAGATTGGACGCGACGCGTTCGAGGCGTTCTGTGACGAACTGGGCCTGCACCGTTGGGCCACCGGCCGGGGCGAAAGCGTACTGGGCTGGCTCATCGCCTCGGAACAACATGCAGGTGACCCGCAACTGACCAGCCTGGCGGCCCGTCTTGGTCTGCATCTGCAGACCGATGCACTGGCCCGGGCCCAGGCGACGCAGAGGGTGCTGTACGAGATCACCTACCTGGCCAGCTCCACCCGGGAGCGTTCGGCCTTTCTGCAAGGCGTTCACCAGCAACTCTCGACCCTGATCGACGCCGAGAACTTTTACCTGGCGCTGTACGAGAATCAAAGCGGCAAGATCACCTACCCGTACTACATCGACATCACCGACGCCGATGCGCTGGAAGCCGAGACCTACGAGTACCTCGACCCCGAACACATGTCGATGACCGGCTATGTGCTGACCACCGCGCAGCCGCTGTTTGTCGACAGGGCCGAAATCGAACAGGCCCAGGCGCACAAGCGCTTCTACTGCGTCGGTCACCGGCCGGAATTCTGGATGGGTGCGCCGCTCAAGAACGCGTCGGACGATGTGTTCGGCATGCTGGCCATGCAGGTCTATGACGTGTCACGGGTCTACAGCGTCGAGGATCGCGAGCTGTTCCTGGTGGTGGCCCGCCACGTGGCCATGGCCCTTGACCGGATTCTGCACCGCGCGCACCTGGAGGAAACCGTGGCCCGGCGTACCGCTGAACTGTCGCGCCTGAACGACGCCCTGCGCAGCGAAGTGGCCGACCGTGAACGCGCCGAACACCTGCAAAGCGCTTTATTCCAGATCACCGAACTGTCCAGCCAGCCGGGGGACATGGCCGAGCTGTTCCGCAGCCTGCACGGGATCGTCGGCGACCTGCTGTTTGCGCTCAACTTCTACATCGCCCTGTTCGACGACACCACGGGGGAGGTGACGTTTCCCTACTACGTCGATGAGCGCCTGGCCGAGCGGCCCAATCCGAGGCGGGGCGAGCGCGGGTTCACTGAATACGTCATTCGCCAGCGCCGCCCGTGCCTGATCGACAATCAGGAAGCGCGGCGTCTGGAAAGCCTCGGCGAAATCACCCTGCAGAATGAGATCAACCGCTCCAATTCCTGGCTGGGGATTCCGCTGTTCGAGGGCGACACCGTGCGCGGTGTATTGGCGGTGCAGAGCTATTCGAATCACGTCTCCTATTCACTGCGCGACCAGGACCTGCTGACGTTTGTCTCGCGGCATATCGACACCGCGCTGTCACGGCGCACGGCGGCGGAGGCCATTCACACGGCCAACCTGCGGCTGGAAGCGCGGGTGCAGGACCGAACCCGCGCGCTGGACGTCGCCAACGCCAAACTGCAGCACGAAAACTCCCACGACTCGTTGACCGGCCTGCCGAACCGCAGCCACCTGCAGCAGCAATTGCGCTCGGCCTGGGCGACGTTCTGCGATGACGGCCAGGAGCTGGTGGTGATGTTCATCGACCTGGACCGTTTCAAGATGGTCAACGACAGCCTGGGCCATCAATGCGGCGACAAGTTGCTGGTGCAGGCCGCCGACCGCCTGCGCAGCTGCATGCGCGACAGTGATCTGCTGGCGCGGCTGGGCGGTGATGAGTTCGCGGTGCTGGCCTTTGGCGCGCCGCCCGACGTCATGGTGGCGATTGCCGAGCGCATTCTGGAGGCCTTCGACCTGCCGTTCTATATCGACGGGCACGCGGTGTTTTCCTCCTGCAGCATTGGCGTGGTGGCGGCGGACCGGCAGTTCCATCACGAGCCGGCCGACCTGTTGCGCGACGCCGACACCGCGATGTACCGGGTCAAGAATGCCGGACGCGACAGCTACGCGGTGTTCAACCAGGAAGTGCGCCGCGAAGTGTCGGACCAGATGGAGCAGGAAAGCGCGCTGCGCAATGCGCTCAAACGGACCGACGAATTGCTGCCGTATTTCCAGCCGATCATCGACGTTGAAAGCGGCAGAATCCTTGCGCTGGAGGCGCTGATCCGCTGGCGTCAGCCGGACGGCCGGGTGATCGCGCCGGGGCAGTTCCTGCCGGCGCTGGAAGGCCTGCGGCTGATCGGGCGGCTGGATTTCTACATGCTGCAGAGCGTGGTGGCGATCCTTGCGCAACCGGCCCATGCCCACTGGCCGACGGTGCATATCAACTGCTCAAGCTACAGCATCACCCGACCGGAGTTTTCCAGCGAAGTGCTGGGCCTGCTGGAGCTGCATGGCGTGCAGCCTTCGCGCATCTGTCTGGAACTGACCGAAGGCGCCCTGGTGGCCGAACCGGAGCTGGCGCGTCAGGCGATGAAGCACCTGGCCGATAACGGCGTGTCGGTGGTGCTGGATGACTTCGGCGCCGGGTTCTCGTCGCTCAGTTACGTGCACCAGTACCACTTCACCGGTCTGAAAATCGATAAATCGTTCACCCTGGAACTGACTTCCAGCTCGCGCAGCCGGGCGATCGTGCGCGCCATCGTGCGCATGGCCGAATCCCTGGGACTGAGCGTGGTGGCCGAAGGCGTGGAAGACGCCGCCACCCTGGCATTGCTGCGGGAAATGGGCGCCGGGCAGGCCCAGGGTTACTACTTTGCGGTGCCGCTGCCCCAGGACAGACTGGATTTGAGTTCGTTGCTGTGAGGGCCGATTGCAAGCGCCAGGCGGTGTGTCTGAAAAAAATGATGTCGCCCGTTTCAGGGCCGCTGCGCGCCCCATCGCGACCGTCGTAACCTCCGATGGCTCCTACGCGCTCCGCGCAGAAGCGTCAGGCGGTGCGACATCAATTGCCGTTGATTCTGGCCGAAGGCCGTGGGAGGGCCGCTGCGCGCTACGCGTAGACGCGTAGACGCGTAAGGCGGTGCGACATCAATTGCCGTTGATTCTGGCCGAAGGCCGTGGGAGCTGACTTGTCTGCGATCTGGCGCGCAGCGGCAGCAGATCCTGCGAGCGCGGTGTGTCGCTCCATACTCAAACACGTTATTGAAAATTTTCTCCACGCCTTAGCCGAATCGGGCCGCTCAACTTCTCGTCAATCGTCACCTCGCTGTCGCCCTGGGTAACCCGAATGATCCCGTTCGCCGCCATCCGCTTCGCCACCTCACGCACTTGCGGCATCAACCCGCGCCACACGCCTTCATCGTCCGCCAATGCCCGCGCCACGTCAGACGGACAGATCGAAGACGATGGGCTGCGCTGCGCTAGCAGGTCAACGATGCAGCGTTCAAGGGTGGGGTCGGTGAAGGGCATGGGGATCCTGGTGGGTATGTGATCGATGTGTTGTAGGAGCGCGCTTGCCCGCGATGGGGGTGTGCCTGAGACGAACAGGTTGCCTGACGCGCCTCAATCGCGGGCAAGCGCGCTCCTACAAAATGTGCTGCGCGTTATACCACCTGATCGCGGTACGGCAAGTCCGGGCCGACCCGGGTGCAGGTGACGGCGGCAGCTGCGACGGCGAAGTTGAGCATCTCGGTAAGAGTCTCGCGGTCCAGCGTTGGCAGGCTGGCCGGGGTGTCCAGACCGCGTTCGGTAAGGAAGGTGATCAGCGCGGCCTGGAAGGTGTCGCCGGCGCCCACGGTGTCGGCGGTGATCACTTCTCGCGCCGGCACTGACCAGTTGCCCTTGTCCCGGGTGAACAGGCTCGCGCCCTGACGCCCGCGGGTCATGATCACCAGCTGGCAGTTGTCCTTGAGCCAGCCCTTGGCCACGGTTTCCGCGTCGGTGTCGGGGTAGAGCAGGCTCAGGTCCTCGTCGCTGACCTTGATGATGTGCGCGTGTTCGGCGAACCGGCTCACCTGCCTGCGCCACAGGTCGATGCTCGGCGCCGGATTCAGGCGCACATTGGGGTCGAAGGTGATCAGGCACTTCCCGCTTTCCCGTTGCACCAGTGCCAGCAACGCGTCGGCCACCGGCTGCACCACCAGTGAAAACGACCCGACGTGAATCCCCCGCACGCTGTCCTCCAGGGCGGGCAAGTGCTCGAGGGTCAGCAGCCGGTCTGCGCAACCTTCGCCCCGAAAGCTGTAGTGCGGCGAACCGTCAGCACCGACGGCCACCATCGCCAGGGTGGTGGGGGCGTCGATGTGCACCAGGAAGTCATCGCGCACGCCTTCTTCTTCCAGCACCGTTGCCAGATGCCGGCCCAGGTAATCGGTGGAGATCCCGGCAAAAAAACCGGCCTCCACCCCCAGCCGGCGCAAACCCACGGCGACGTTGAACGGTGAGCCGCCGGCGATCGCCTGAAAGCCCAGTTTATTGCTCTGACCGCTGCTGTCCGGTTGACTGAAAAAGTCGAACAGTGCTTCGCCACAGACGAGGTACATAGGTGCTCCAAAAGGGCGGTCAGACGCCCTGCAATTGATTGCGGTACTGCTGATAAACGGTGTGATAGGCCGCGACGTTTTCGGCGATGGGCCGGGTTTCGCTGCTCGGCTCAAGGCTCACGCAGCGTTCGCACAAGGCCTGCAACGATTGACCTTCGCCGCTCGCCTGCGACTGGCACCACGCCGCCTGGATCGCCGCGCCGAGGGCTGCTGCTTCGCTGCCGGTGGTGCAGATCACCGGGGTGTCCATGATGTCGGCGACGATCTGCCGCCACACCGCGCTCTTGGCACCGCCGCCGATCAGGCGGATGTTCGCGCTCTTGATCCCGCTGTCCCGCAGCAGGTCAAGCCCGTAACGCAAGCCGAAGGTAGTGCCTTCCACCACCGCGCGGCACAGGTTGGCCTGGCTCAGGTTGGTGCTGTCCAGCCCGAGGATGCTGCCGGTGGCGTGGGGCAGGGCGGGCACGCGTTCCCCATTGAGGAACGGCAGCATGAGCACCCCTTGCGCACCAATGGGCGCAGCGGAAACAGCCTGATTGAATGCGCCAATGTCCAGCGCCAACAGCTCGCGGATTGCGCCGGTGGCGTTGGTCAGGTTCATGGTGCAGATCAGCGGCAACCAGCCACCCGATGACGAACAGAAGGCCGCCACCGACGGTTGATCACTGACGCTGGCTTCATCGGCATACGCATACACCGTCCCCGAAGAGCCCAGGCTCATGGTGATCAGCCCGGGCGCGATGTTGCCGGTGCCCAGCGCGCCCATCATGTTGTCGCCGCCGCCACTGGAGACAATCGCGGCGGGGTTGAGCCCCAGGCGCTCGGCAATCGCCGGCAGGATCGTGCCCACCGGTTGATCGGCTTCCAGCAGTGTCGGCAGCGCGTTGACCAGGCGACCCGTCGGGTCGATGTGGTTGAGGATGTCCAGGTCCCATTCCCGGCTGCGCACGTTGAAGTAACCGGTGCCCGAGGCGTCACCGTATTCACTGCAGCAGCGGCCGGTGAGCCAGTAATTGAGGAAGTCGTGGGGCAACAGGATCTTGTCGATGCGCGCGAACAGCTCAGGGAACTGCTCTTTGGTCCACAGCAGTTTCGACACGGTGTAACCCGGCGCGATGGCGATGCCCAAACGTTCCAGCGAACCCGCTTCGCCGCCCAGATACGCCAGCAAGCGCTCGTTCTCCGGCGCCGATTCGGTGTCGCACCACAACTTGGCCGGGCGCAGCACGTGGCCCAGGTCGTCGATCATCACCAGCCCGTGCTGCTGGCCGGATACGCCGATGCCCAGGATCTGCTCGCCGGACACACCGGCCGCCTTCAAGGCCGCAGCGGTGGCTGACTCAAACGCGTTCAGCCATTCCTGAACATCTTGTTCACGACGCCCATGGGCGCCGCTGATCATGTGGTGCGCCCCTGATCCTTCACCGAGCACCTTGCCGTTGACGGCATCGAGGACGATGGCTTTCGTGCCTTGTGTACCGCAATCGATTCCGAGAAACATGCTCACCTCAGGCGTGTTTGCCCAACAGTTTTTCCAGGGTTTTGCTGACGCCCAACTGCTTGAGGCTGTTCAGGTTCTTTTCAAACGAGGCCACGAATTCAGGCGATTGCGGAATCGCCGTGCCGAAGATTTCTTCCACTTCCAGCAAGCGCTGAGTGATCAGCACATCATCAGCAACCAGGGCTTTGCAGAACTCGGCGCGGGGGTCGACGATGTTGTACGCCACGCCGTTCTCGCCTTCAGTGCCCTGCAGGTACAACGCCCAGGCGGCAACCACCAGCGACGCGCGGTCCAGATTGCCTTTGTCCAGGATCAAGCGGTTGATGGTAGGCACGGTGAATTTCGGGAATTTCGACGAACCGTCCGAGCACACGCGCTCCAGTTGGTCGGCGATGGACTGGTTGGAGAAGCGCTCGATCAGCGTGTCCTTGTAGCTTTCCAGGTCGATGCCCGGCACCGACGGCAATTGCGGGGTGACGTCGCGGTCCATGTAGGTGCGGATGTACTCGACGAACAGCGGGTCGTTCATGGTTTCGTGGACGAAGCTATAGCCCTTGAGCGCACCCAGATAGGTCAGCGCCAGGTGGCTGCCGTTGAGCAGCTTGATCTTCATTTCTTCATACGGCGTGACGTCGTCGGTGAACTGCACGCCGACCTTTTCCCAGGCCGGGCGGCCGTTGACGAACTTGTCTTCCAGCACCCACTGCACGAATGGTTCGCAGACCACGGGCCAGGCGTCGTCGATGCCTTTTTCGTCATGCAATTGCAGGCGGTGCGCAGTGCTGGTCATCGGCGTGATGCGGTCGACCATGGCGTTGGGGAAACTGACGTGTTCGGCGATCCAGTCATGCAGCTCGACGTCACGCAGTCTGGCAAAGGCCAGCAGTGCCTTGCGGGTCACGCCACCGTTGTGCGGCAGGTTATCGCAGGACATCAACGTGAACGCCGGCGTGCCTTCCGCCCGGCGTCGGCTCAGGGCGGCGCACAGGTAACCGAACACGGTTTTCGGCGTGGCGGGGTGGGCCAGGTCGTGCTGGATCTGCGGCAGCTGGCTCATGAATTCGCCGGTGCTGTCGTCGATGCAGTAACCGCCCTCGGTGATGGTCAGGGAGACGATGCGGATGTCCGGGCTTGCCAGCTTGTCGATCAGCGCCAGGTCGCTGTCGGTGGACATCAGCATTTGATCCATAGCGCCGATGATGCGGGTTTCGGTGTCCGGGGTGTCCCCCAGCTCAAACAGGGTGAACAGGAAATCCTGGCCCTTGAGCGCTTCAAAATTGGCCCGGTCTTCTTCGCGCAGGCTCACGCCGCAAATGGCCCAGTCCAGGCCTTCACCGGTGTTGTCTTTGGCGCCGAGATTCATCAGGGCGTCGGTGTAAAACGCCTGATGCGCGCGATGGAAACCACCGACGCCGATGTGGGCAATGCCCTGGCGGCGCTGATCCAATGTGTAGGACGGCAGTGCGACGCTGGGGTCGAGCCGGGACAGGTTCTGCTTATTCAGTTTCATGACTTCACTCTCGAAAGGTTACAGCGCGAACGCTTGGGCGCTATCAGTCAGGCGGCAACCTGCAGGGCCTTGTTGATGACCTGGCCCTGAACGTCGAACAGGTGGCAGTGCGCGCTGTCCAGGTGCAGCTTCAGGGTCTCGCCGTACTGGCTGGCCAGGTCCCCGCGAATCCGCATGGTCAGGGATTCCCCGGCCTGGGTGCGGACGTGGCAGTAGGTGTCGCTGCCCAGGCGTTCGCTGACGTCGGCAATCACCGTCAGCAGGCAGTCGCCGTCCTGAGCCAGGTTCAGATGCTCAGGCCGAATGCCCAGCGTCACCGCATCGCCGACCCGCTGTTGCGCGTTGGTAAAGGGCAGGCTGATGGTGGTGCCGGCGTCCAGCGTCACCTCACAACCGCCCGCGTGTACGGCGCTGACGCTGCCTTTGAGGAAGCCCATTTTCGGCGTGCCGAGAAAGCCCGCGACGAACAGGTTGGCGGGATGGTGATACAGCTCGAGCGGTGATCCGACCTGCTCGACCCGACCGCCATTGAGCACCACCACTTTGTCGGCCAGGGTCATGGCTTCGACCTGATCGTGGGTCACGTAGATCATCGTCGCTTGCAGCTCTTTGTGCAGGCGCGACAGCTCAAGGCGGGTCTGCACCCGCAGCGCGGCGTCGAGGTTGGACAAGGGTTCGTCGAACAAGAAGATTTTCGGATTGCGCACGATGGCGCGGCCGATGGCGACCCGCTGGCGCTGACCGCCGGACAGTTGCTTGGGTTTGCGTTCCAGCAGCGGGCCGAGCTCGAGGATGCGCGCGGCTTCGTCGACCTTGCGCTTGATTTCGGCTTTGTCGCCGCCCGCCAGGTCCAGGGCGAACGACAGGTTTTTGCCGACGGTCATGTGCGGGTACAGGGCGTAGGTCTGGAACACCATGGCCAGGTCGCGCTTGGCCGGGGTCACCTGGGTGATGTCGCGGCCATCGAGTTCGATGGTGCCGGAGGTGACGTCTTCCAGCCCCGCGATCAAGCGCAGCAGGGTGGACTTGCCGCAGCCCGACGGGCCGACGAAGACCACGAATTCGCGATCCTTCACGTCCAGGTCGATGCCTTTGATGATCTGGTGGCCGTCGAAGCCTTTTTGCAGATTTCTGATTGTCAGGTTAGCCATGTGGGGCTCCGGTTTTATTCTTCAATTATGTACAGAGGCGCAATTGTGTTTCTGCCCGGAGGGCGTGGGAGTCCGGCTTGCCGACGATCTGCTGGGAACCAGCAGCAAAACCGGCCGACTCATGCAGGGCAGTAAGAGCGCATTCTCTGGTCCTGCTGCCGGTTCCCGGCAGATCGCTGGCAAGCCAAGCTCCCACGGCCTCCGGCCAGAATCAGAGGCGGATGGCCGCATTCTCATTTCACCGCACCAAACGACAGCCCGCGCACCAGCTGCTTCTGGCTGATCCAGCCGAAGATCAGGATGGGCGCGCAGGCCAGGGTCGAGACGGCGGACAGCTTGGCCCAGAACAACCCTTCCGGGCTTGAATACGAGGCGATCAGCGCGGTCAGTGGCGCGGCATTCGAGGAGGTCAGGTTCAGCGACCAGAACGCCTCGTTCCAGCACAGGATCAGCGACAGCAGGGCGGTGGACGCCAGGCCGCCTTTGCAGATCGGGATCAGCACCTTGAAGATCTCCTGCCGGGTGCTGGCACCGTCCAGGCGTGAGGCCTCGAGGATTTCGCCGGGGATGTCCTTGAAGTAGGTGTAAATCATCCAGACCACAATCGGCAGGTTGATCAGCGTGTAGATCGCGATTAGCGCAATGCGCGAATCCAGCAGGCCGAAGGTCTTGGCCAGCAGGTAGATCGGCATCAGCACGCCCACCGGCGGCAGCATCTTGGTCGAGAGCATCCACAGCAGCGTGCTTTTGGTGCGCTTGGTTTCGAAGAACGCCATCGAATACGCAGCCGGGACCGCGATCAACAGGCACAGGATGGTCGCGCTGAAGGAAATCAGGATCGAGTTCCAGGCGAAGTGGAAGTAGTCGCTGCGCTCCTGAATGTGCAGGTAGTTTTCCAGGGTGGGCGTGAAGATGAATTGCGGCGGCGTGGCGAAGGCGTCGATCTCGGTCTTGAAGCTGGTCAGGACCATCCAGAAGATGGGGAAGAAGATCAGCGCCGCGATCAGCCAGGACAGGGTGCCGAGCATCAGGCTTTGCAGGCGGCGGGATTGTTTGAGCGTCATCATGACCAGGCCCTCAAGACTTGTCGGTGAGGTTTTTGCCGATCATCCGAATCAGGATGATGGCGGCAATGTTGGCGATGACCACGGCGATCAGACCGCCGGCGGACGCCATGCCCACGTCGAATTGCAGCAGCGCCTGGTTGTAGATCAGGTACGCCAGGTTGGTCGACGCAAAGCCCGGACCGCCGTTGGTGGTGGTGAAGATTTCAGCGAACACCGAGAGCAGGAAGATGGTTTCGATCATCACCACCACGGCAATCGGACGCGCCAGGTGCGGCAGGGTCAGGTGCCAGAAAATCGCGATGGGGCCGGCGCCGTCGAGGCGGGCCGCTTCCTTTTGTTCCTGATCGAGGGACTGCATGGCCGTCATCAGAATCAGGATCGCGAACGGCAGCCATTGCCAGGACACGATGATGATGATCGACAGCAGCGGGTAATTGGCCAGCCAGTCGATGGGCTGGGCGCCAAACAGCTTCCACACGGCAGCGAGAATCCCCGACACCGGATGGAAAATCAGGTTCTTCCAGATCAGCGCGCTGACCGTGGGCATGATGAAAAACGGCGAGATCAACAGCACGCGCACGATGCCACGACCGAAGAACTCACTGGCCTCCAGCAGCGCGGAAATCAGCACACCCAGCACCACACTGATCAGCAACACACTGCCCACCAGCAGCAACGTATTGGTTGCACCGGGAATGAAGCCGCTGTCGGTGACGAAGTAATGGAAGTTTTCCAGCCCGACGAATTCTTCCTCGCCGGGGTTGAGCAGGTTGTAGCGGATCAGCGAGAAATAGATGGTCATGCCCAGCGGCACGATCATCCACACCAGCAACAGCAGCACCGAGGGCCCGACCAGGAACCAGCCAGGTTTGGTGACGCTGCCTTTGGCGCTCGGCTTGTCGCTGGACGATTCCACGCGAGGGGGGAGGGTTGAGGTATTCATGATGACTCCGAACCGGGCATAAGCTTGAGCGGCGTATCAGGGGGCTGTGCACCCCCGGATACCGGGACCTGCGCTGACGGAGGTATCAGCCTTTTTTCGGGTAGCCCGCTCGCTTCATGTCGCGTTCAGTGGCGGTCTGCGCATTTTTCAGCGCGGTATCGACGTCAGCGGTACCCACCAGGGCGGCGGAGAACTGCTGACCCACCGAGGTGCCGATGGCCTGGAACTCAGGAATGGTCACCAGCTGGATGCCTACGTACGGCACCTCTTTGAGCGTTGGTGATTTCGGCGTCACTGATTTCAGCGATTCCAGGGTGATGTTGGCAAACGGCGCAGCTTTTTTATACGCGTCGGTGTAGGTCGAGGCGCGAGTGCCAGGCGGCACGTTGGAGACGCCATCCTTCTCGGCTACCAGCGCGGCGTATTCCTTGGACGTCGCCCATTGGGTGAACGCCTGAGCGTCTTTCTGGTTTTTCGCGCTGGTGGGGATCGCCAGGGCCCAGGAGTACAACCAAGCCGAACCTTTGTCGGTGACTTCGTGCGGGGCGTAGGTGAAGCCGACGTTGTCAGCCACTTTGGATTGCGTCTTGTCGGTCACGAATGATCCGGCCACGCTGGCGTCGACCCAGATGGCGCACTTGCCGCTGTTGAACAGCGCCAGGTTTTCGTTGAAACCGTTGCTGGAGGCGCCGGGCGGGCCGTCTTTCTTCATCACGTTGACGTAGTAGTTCAGCGCGTTCTTCCATTCAGGCTGGTCGAACTGCGGTTTCCACGATTCGTCGAACCAGCGCGCGCCAAAGGAGTTGGCCACGGTGCTGATCAGCGCCATGTTCTCGCCCCAGCCGGCCTTGCCGCGCAGACAGATCCCGTACTGTTCCTTGGACTTGTCGGTGAGCTTGTCGGCGAATTCGGCAATCTGCGTCCAGGTCGGACGCTCCGGCATGGTCAGGCCAGCGGCTTTGAACAGGTCGGTGCGGTAATAGGTGATCGAGCTTTCCGCGTAGAACGGCAGGGCAAACAGCTTGCCGTCAACGGACAGGCCGTCGCGCACGGAAGGAAACACGTCATCCAGCGCGTAGGACGCCGGCAGATCCTTTTGCTCTTGCAGCCAGCCCTTGGCGCCCCAGAGTGACGCTTCATACATGCCGATGGTCAGCACGTCGAATTGCCCGCCCTTGGTGGCGATGTCGGTGGTCAGGCGCTGACGCAGGACGTTCTCTTCCAGGACGACCCACTTGAGCTTGATATCGGGATGCTGTTCTTCGAAGGTCTTGGACAGCCGCTGCATGCGGATCATGTCGCTGTTGTTGACCGTGGCGATGGTGACGTCGCCGGCGTAGGCCACGTTGCAGAGAGTCAGGGAGAGCGTCAGAGAGGTGCCGGCAAGCAACACTTTTGCAGAGGTCTTCATTTATCACTCCTCTTCTGCGTTCGTTGAACGGCAGAAGCTCGGTTATTGTTTTTTTTGTTCTTCCGTGAGGCCCGAAAGAATGTCAGCTGATTACAACGGTCTGCACGGACGATGACAAATCCTGCGACGCACTTGAACTGATACTTTTTTGCACTGCCGGTTCCCCGCATTACGCACCCAAACTACGACCCGGCAGGGTGTGGCGCAGTTGCAGCGTAGTAGAGGGCGACGAAAACGGGGTAGATCAGTACAGGTTTTGCTCGGTCATTCGCTGAACGGCAAGGCGCCGGTAGTGCGACGGGGTCATGCCCTTGAGCTGCTGGAAGCGCCGGTTGAAGTTGGAAATGTTGTTGAAACCGGACTCAAAGCACACGTCCGTGACCGGTTTGTCGCCATCGGCCAGCAGCTCGCAGGACTTGCTGATGCGCAGCCGGTTGACGAACTCGACGAAGCAACGCCCGGTAGCTTGTTTGAAGACGCGGGAGAAATAGGTGGGTTTCATGCCCAGGTACTCGGCCACTTCTTCCAGCGGCAGCTCCCGGGCGTAGTGGGCAAAGATGTAGTCCACGGCCTTGTTGGTGCGGTCGACGCTGTGCTCGTCGGCCGTTTGCGGCGCGGTGGTGCCTGACAGCAACTGGAAATCATCGCTGGCGGCCAGCAGCTCCAGAAGAATGAAAAAGTGCCCCAGCCGGGTCATGCCGGTGGAGCCGGCGATCTTCTGCATCAGCTTGCTGGCCTGGCGGATGGTGCGCTTGCAGCGAAACTCGATGCCGTACTGCGCCCGCTCCAGCAGCGGGGTCAGGGTGCGCAACTCGGCGAACACCTGATTGCCGCTTTCCAGCAGGTCATCAGTGAAATTCACCAGCATGTCGCGCTTGGGCACCACCTCGTCTTCCCCGATCTGGCTGATCCAGTTGTGCGGCAGGTTGGGGCCGGTGAGAAACAACGTGTCGGGGTAGAAATTGCCGATGTAATCGCCGACGAACACCTTGCCGGAACTGGCCGTGATCAGGTGCAGCTCGTATTCCTTGTGGAAATGCCAGCGCACCAGCGGGCACGGAAAGCCGTGTTCGCGGTAGATGATCGACAGGCCGTTGTGGTCGTCCATCAGCTCGTAGGAAGGGTCGGTGACTCTTGTTGTTCTGGACATGCGCGTGCCGTCTGAGGGTAGCGATGGGGGTAATGTGCACTATTTGTGGGGGTTGTTACATCTGGTTTGATTACACCCCGCAGGCTGCCTCTTTGAACACTGCGTAGGTGTGTACTGTACACATCGGTCACGAAGGGAATAGGCTGATGCGAAGCAGGGAGATGATCAAGCGGATTGAAAAGGACAAACATGAAACTACCTGTCGTTCTGCACAAGGATCCTGATTCGGTATACGGCGTGACGGTTCCCGACATCCCCGGTTGTTTCTCGGCGGGTGCCTCCGTCGCCCAGGCGCTCGACAACGTCCGACAAGCCCTGGCGTTGCATTTTGAAGGGCTGGTGGCCGATGGAGACCCTCTCCCGACGGTGCAGTCCATCGATGCGCATATTCAAAATCCTGACTTTGAGGGCGGCGTCTGGGCGGTGGTTGAATTCGACGTAACGCCGTACTTCGGAAAAGCAGTCCGGTTCAATGCAACGCTGCCGGAGCGCTTGCTGGAACGTATCGACGCAAAGGTCAAATCCGATCAGCGCTACAGTTCCCGCTCCGGTTTCCTGGCGACTGCCGCGCTCAGAGAACTGCATGAATAAAAACATCCTCCTCATCGGCATCGGTGCCGGTCATCCCGAGCACATCACGGTGCAGGCAATCAAGGCGCTGAACCGCACTCAGGTGTTTTTCATCCTCGACAAGGGCTACGCCGACGATGAGTTACTGCGCCTGAGAAAGGACATCTGCGCGCGTTACATCGAGGGCGATGACTACCGTGTGGTCCAGGTGCAGGACCCCCAGCGCCAGGATGATCCAGACTCCTACCGGGCAGGGATTGAAACCTGGCATGAGCAGCGCGCGGTGTTGTTCGAGCGACTGATCGCCGACGAGGTCGGGGAGGGTGAACACGGGGCGTTTCTGGTATGGGGCGACCCTGCGTTGTACGACAGCACCCTGCGCATTCTCGACCGTGTCCTTGAGCGCGGCGTGCAGGTGTTCGCGTACGAGGTCATTCCCGGGATCACCAGCGTGCAAGCGCTGGTGGCGCAGCATCGCATCCCGCTCAATCGCATCGGCGAACCGATCCACATCACCACCGGCCGGCAACTGGCTACGCAGGCCGTGGCCGCTGTCGACAACGTGGTAGTGATGCTGGATGCGCACTGCACCTTCGAGCGCTTTGTCGATCAGGAGCTGCATATTTATTGGGGTGCATACCTGGGCACGCCGGACGAGATCCTGATTTCGGGGAAATTGAGCGAAGTGTGCGAGCAGATCAGGCAGACCCGCGAAGCAGCACGGGCGCGTAAGGGCTGGATCATGGATACGTATCTGTTGCGACGTGGGCTGGATTGAATAAACGGCATTATCGGAGCCCCGTTCTTTCTGATGCCCATGCACTTGCGCTTATAACTTCGCTTTACAACTTTATTCATTATCGTGCTGCCTTGAGTCTGTTCATGGTGTTGGCCGTTTTTTGTGTTTCTTTTATCGCTCAGGGATGGCGGTCTCTTCGACAACATGCTCCTGGACATCAAACCTGGCTGCCTTGCCTGGGACGACGGTAATGAAACCGGCTGTTTCCGCAAATAGTCACCCCTCAATCCCGCCGATTCTTCGCCTCGATCCACTGCGCCATGTATTGCGTGCTCTTGTGCTGATGGTGCCGAAGCATCGCGCCGGTGAAGTTGGCGGTCCGGTGTTCGGTGAGGTGTTCGCGCAGCGTATTGATGCGTTCGATGAGCGTGGCGCAATGCTGCTCGTGGCTGAACCGCGCGCTTAGCACGTCAAAGCCTGCGTGCTGAGCATCGGCCCACGCGACGGGATCCTGATATAGACGCACGGCGTGCGCGGCCAGTTCGGCGGCGGTCCTCGCGACGGCGCCGGCAAACGGTAAAGCGCTGTGCATGGCCTCGGCCCCGACGGGGGTGGTGACCGTCGGGGTACCGCAGGCCATGGCGTCGATGATTTTGCCTTTGATCCCCGCACCGAAACGCAGGGGCGCAAGCGACACCCGGGCACTGCTCATGACCGAATGGGCATCTTCGGCCCAGTTCATGACATGAAAGCCCTGCGCCGCGTTGTGCAGCGCCGTGGCCTTGGGTGGGGTGTAGGCGCCGTAGATGTGCAGTTGCGCGGTGGGCAGTTGTTGGCGGATCAGCGGCCAGATCGTGCTCTTGAGCCAGAGCACAGCATCCCAGTTCGGCGCGTGGCGGAAGTTGCCGATGCTCAGGAAATGCGCCCTTGCGTCGAACGGCGCGCCCGAGGACGGGATATCGCGCAGCATCAGTGGACACAGGTGCAGCAAGTCGGCGGGCACCTGGAACAGCCGCGTCAGCAGTTCGATTTCGACGTCGGACACCACCAGGCTCAGGTCGCATCGATAAAACGCTGCGATCTCCCGCTGGGCGACATCCGAGTGGGCCATGTGCGCGTACAAGACGTCATCGGCGATGTTGAAGACATCCAATGTGGCGTCGTCGCCCTGCTGCTCATTGAGTTGAGTTTTGACCAGCTGATGGCGGCTGTGACGCAGGCTCTGCAGGTCACAGGTTTCCAAAACGCGAAGGGCAGTGGGGCAATGCTTTTCAACGCGCCAGCCGAACTGCTCTTCCATCAGGAATTGGTCGAACAGCACGATGTCCGGCTGCAGGGTGCTGACGAACTCATCAAAGCTGCTGTTGTTCAGCTCGATGCGGGCTTCAGTGATACCCAATGCCGTCAGGTCGGCCCGGGTTTCACCCTCGGTGGCGGCACTGGCGAACGTGATGTGCCAGCCTTGCGCCAGAAAGCACTCGATCAGCTGCATCACATGACCGCTGGCCGCCGACGAGCGCGGCTCCGGCCACACGTAGCCAATGATCAGAACCCGGGTGTCGGTCTCCAAGCGCCGCACAATGTCAGTGGCCAAGAATGCTTTTTACCTTGTCGCGCAGTTGATCGATGGAAAACGGTTTGCCGATGACATGCATGCCGGGCGGCGCGTCGATGTTCTCGGCGTAGCCGCTGGCGAACAGAATAGGCAGCGTCGGACGAAGCCCTCGCGCCTTGTGAGCCAGCTTGATGCCGTCCATGTCGGGCAACCCTTTATCGGTCATCATCAGGTCTATCGTCGTATCGCTGTTCTCCAGAGACGAAAGCGCCTGGGCGCCATCAGCAGCCTCCAGCACCTGGTATCCGAGTTCCTCAAGCACATCGACGATCAGCATGCGCACGATGCTGTCGTCTTCCACCACAAGAATAGTGTTGGCTGGATGGGACATGGTGTTTCCTTAAAAATGACAAATTCAATGCCCTGTGCGGGCTGCTTATGAGTCGATCCACTGGCGGAACAATTCGCTACATCGACCGCTAAAACTCCATTTGAGTGATCTTATTAATGAAGACCATCCAAATGACCATAAAAAAAGCCGGGGTTTTACGGTTATTGTCTGAAAATTCCGTTTTTTATGTCGGAAGTCAGAGTCTTTTTGGAGAGTTTACGGCAAACTCGGACGTTTAGACCAATTGGCCCGGACCCTTATAGATGATCCATCCATCTGCCGTCGATGAGCAACGTTTCCGCAAACTGTTAGGCCGCAACGTCGCCTTGCCCTTGGGGGTCGGGGTGTTGAGCGCCGCATTTTTCGTTCTTTTGATTACGTATTTACTGTCAGTCATTCAATGGGTCGAGCACACCGACCGCGTGATCAATAACGCTAACCGTGCGCTCAAGCTGTCGGTCGACATGGAAACCGGGATGCGCGGTTTTCTGCTGACCGGTGATGAGCGCTTCCTGGACCCCTACGAAGTGGCCAAGCCCGGCATCACCGCCGAGCTCAAGAATCTCGAAGAGCTGGTCGCTGACAATCCGCCTCAGGTCGATCGCTTCCGGCGCATCGCGGCGATGCAGGACGAGTGGAACAAGTTTGCCCTGGAGATGATCACCCTGCGCCGTCAGGGCGGCGACGTTCAGGCCGCAGTGATGGCGCGCCGCGGCAAGCGGCTCACCGATTCCATTCGCGAGGAATACGATCAGGCCACCAACGTCGAACACCAGTTGCGGCAGTCGCGAAATGCGGACGTGACTCGCACAACCATCGTGTCGGTGTCGTTCTATCTGGTGTTCGTGGTCCTGGTCAGCGGAATCCTTGCGTGGGTTGGCCGCCGGGACATGGTTGCACTGTCGACCAAATATGCCGAAAACCTCAAAGCGCAAAGCGAAAACGCAGAGCGTCTGGAGCATGTGGCCTGGCTGCGTAATGGCCAGAGTGAGCTGGCCGAGCAGGTACTGGGTCAACTGACACTGAACATGCTCGGACGCAATGTGCTGCAATTTTTCGCGCAGTACCTCGGCGCGGCCGTGGCCGCCGTTTATGTGCGGCAGGAACACGGTGGCCTGCTGCGTGTGGCGTCCTATGGCTTCTCTCGCCAGCAGGAACTGCAGGAGCAGTCGCTCTACAGCGGCGAAGGCGTGGTGGGCAAGGCGGCTGAACAAGGTCGCGTCATCACCCTGGAAGACGTGCCTCAGGACTACTTCAAGGTGAGCTCCGGGCTGGGGGAGGGCGCAGCGCGCAGTGTGCTGGTGGTGCCGACCAGCAATGATGAAAACGTCAACGGCGTGATTGAGCTGGGTTTCCTGCGCGCGCTCACCCCGCGCGATATCGAGTTTCTGGAGCTGATCGCCGATAACGTCGGCACGTCCATCGAAGCGGCGCGTTACCGTCAGCGCCTGCAGGAAGTGCTGGCCGAAACCCAGCAGCTCAACGAAGAACTGCAAGTGCAGCAGGAAGAACTGCGCACCGCCAATGAAGAGCTCGAAGAGCAATCGCGGATCCTCAAGGAATCCCAGGTTCATCTGGAAACCCAGCAAGCGGAGCTTGAGCAGACCAACGAACAGTTGGCCGAGCAAAGCCAGGCCCTGGCCGGACAACGAGACGCGCTTGACCGCAACAACGAACAGCTGAACATCGCTCAGGTTGAGCTGGAGGCCCGCGCCGAAGAGTTGCAGCGCTCCAGCAAATACAAATCCGAGTTCCTGGCCAACATGTCCCACGAGCTGCGCACGCCGCTCAACAGTTCGCTGATCCTGGCCAAGCTGCTGGCCGAAAACCCGCAGGACAACCTCACCGCCGAACAGGTCAAGTTTGCCGAGTCGATCTACTCGGCGGGCAACGACCTGCTGAACCTGATCAACGATATTCTGGACATCTCCAAGGTCGAAGCCGGCAAGCTGGACATGCGTCCGGAAAACAGCAGTGTGCCGCGCCTGGTCGACGGCTTGCGCAGCCTGTTCGAGCCGCTCGCTGCCGAGAAAAAGCTGCAGTTCACCGTCGAGCTGCAGACTGGCGCGCCGACCATGCTGTACACCGACCGCCAGCGGCTGGAACAGATTCTCAAGAACCTGCTGTCCAACGCGGTCAAGTTCACCGAGGCCGGTGCGGTCAGTCTGACCGTCTCGCGGCAGCCGGGGGCCGGCATTGTGTTCACCGTGCGCGACTCCGGGATCGGCATCGCCGAAGACCAGCAGGAAAGCATTTTCGAAGCGTTCCGTCAGGCTGACGGCACCACCAACCGGCGCTATGGCGGCACCGGGCTGGGGCTGTCGATTTCCCGGGACCTGGCGCGTTTGCTGGGCGGTTCGATTGCCGTCACCAGCGCGCCCGGCCAGGGCAGCATTTTTACGCTGGTGCTCCCGGAACAATACGAAGAACAACCCCAGGGCAACATGTACCACGTGCCTGCGCCGGTGGCCATGCCCGCACCGGCGCCCGTGGTGATGCCGGTGGCCAGGCCGGTCCCGGTAGTGTCCGCCCCCGTGCCGCGTTTTGCCGATGACCGCGAAAAAGCCCCGTTCACCAAGCGCTGCATTCTGGTGATCGAGGACGAAGTGCGGTTTGCGCAGATCCTTTATGACCTGGCCCATGAGCTGGGTTACCACTGCCTGGTGGCCCACGCCGCCGACGACGGTTTCGAGCTGGCCGAGCAGTTCATCCCCGATGCCATTCTGCTGGACATGCGCCTGCCCGATCATTCCGGGCTGACTGTCCTGCAAAGGCTGAAAGAAAAGGCCTCGACCCGGCACATCCCGGTGCACGTGATTTCCGTCGAAGATCGCCAGGAAGCCGCCATGCAAATGGGCGCGGTCGGCTACGCGGTCAAGCCCACCACCCGCGAAGAGCTCAAGGACGTGTTCGCGCGCCTGGAAGCCAAGCTGACGCAGAAGGTCAAACGCATCCTGCTGGTGGAAGACGACGCGTTGCAACGCGACAGCATCTCGCGCCTGATCGGCGATGACGACGTGGAAATCACTGCGGTGGGGTTCGCCCAGGACGCCCTCGAGCTGCTGCGCGACAACGCCTACGACTGCATGATCATTGACCTCAAGTTGCCGGACATGCTGGGCAACGATTTGCTCAAGCGCATGACCACCGACGAGATCGCCGCTTTCCCGCCCGTCATCGTCTACACCGGACGCAACCTGACCCGCGACGAAGAAACCGAACTGCTCAAGTATTCGCGCACCATCATCATCAAAGGCGCCCGTTCCCCGGAGCGGCTGCTGGATGAAGTCACGCTGTTCCTGCACAAGGTCGAGTCGCAGCTGTCCACCGAACGCCAGACCATGCTCAAGACCGCGCGCAGCCGTGACCGAGTGTTCGAAGGGCGCAAGATCCTGGTGGTGGACGATGACGTGCGCAACATCTTCGCCCTGACCAGCGCCCTGGAACACAAGGGCGCCATCGTCGAAGTGGGGCGCAACGGCCTTGAAGCCATCGCCAAACTCAACGAAGTCGATGACATCGATCTGGTGCTGATGGACGTGATGATGCCGGAGATGGACGGCTACGAAGCCACCGCCGAGATTCGCAAGGACCCGCGCTGGCGCAAGCTGCCGATCATCGCCGTGACCGCCAAGGCCATGAAGGACGATCAGGACCGCTGCCTGCAGGCCGGTTCCAATGATTACCTGGCCAAGCCCATCGACCTGGATCGCCTGTTTTCCCTGATTCGCGTGTGGCTGCCCAAAATGGAACGTATTTGAATGGACCGACTCAATTGAGCACTTCCATCCACCCGTCAGGTTGTACCGATGGCGCCTGAACCGAACACCGATATTGAATTGCGCTTGTTGATCGACGCGATTTATTCGAAGTACAGCTATGACTTCCGTGATTACTCGGGCGCGTCGGTCAAACGGCGGGTCAGTCATGCCCTGCGCCAGTTCGAATTGAAGACGATTTCAGCGTTGCAGGAGCGGGTGTTGCACGATCCGTCGGCGTTCATGCAATTGCTGCAGTTCCTGACGATCCCGGTGAGCGAGATGTTTCGCGACCCGTCGCACTTCCTGGCCATTCGCGAGGAAGTGGTACCGCTGCTCAAGACCTATCCGTCGCTGAAGATCTGGATCGCCGGCTGCAGCACGGGCGAAGAGGTCTACTCGATGGCGATTCTGCTGCGCGAAGAAGGCCTGCTTGACCGCACGATTATCTACGCCACGGACATTAACCCGCGGTCGCTGGAAAAAGCCAAGCAGGGTATTTTCGCCATGGAAAACATTCGCGGTTACAACGAGAATTACCTGAAGGCCGGTGGCAAGCGGGTGTTCTCCGAGTACTACACGGCCGCCTACGACTACGCGATCTTCGACAAGAGCCTGCGCGAAAACGTGACGTTCGCCGACCACAGCCTGGCGACCGACAGCGTGTTTTCCGAGACCCAGTTGGTGTCGTGTCGCAATGTGCTGATCTACTTCAACAAGAAGCTGCAGGACCGCGCATTCGGCCTGTTTCACGAATCGCTCTGCCATCGTGGCTTTCTGGTGTTGGGCAGCAAGGAAACCCTGGATTTCTCAGGCTACAGCAAGCAGTTCGAACCCTTGGTCAAACCTGAGCGGATCTACCGCAAGTCATGAAAACAGCGTTTCCTGATGTCGGCCCCGAGGCCGACCCGGTCCCCGCGCCATTACCCGCGGTCGACGCCATTGTGGTGGGTGCCTCTGCGGGCGGCGTTGAGGCATTGCTGAAGATCTTCACCCTTTTGCCCAAGGGCTACCGCTTGCCCATCATCACTGTCCTGCATGTGCCCGACGAGCGTCGCAGCCAGTTGGCGGAAGTGTTCACCGCGCGCCTGCGCATCCCGGTGAAAGAAGCCGACGACAAGGAAGCGCTGGCGCCGGGTACGCTGTATTTCGCCTCACCGGGGTATCACCTGTCCGTGGAAGCGGACATGACGTTTTCCTTCAGTCAGGAAGAGCGCGTGTTTCACTCCAGACCCAGTATCGACATCCTCTTCGATTCGGCGGCCGATGCCCTCGGCCCCCGCCTGGCCGGTGTGTTGCTGACCGGCGCGAACAGCGATGGCGCAAACGGTCTGGCGCGGATCAGGCATGAGGGCGGACTGACGGTGGTGCAAGACCCTGACACCGCTCAGGCCCGCACCATGCCCGAAGCGGCCCTTGCCTTACAGACCCCGGATTACCTCCTGCCTTTGCACGACATTGGCCTATTGCTTGTCGAGCTGGAACGAACCGCATGCTGAGTGAAATTAAAGCCAAACTGTTGATTGTCGACGATTTGCCGGAGAACCTGCTGGCCCTCGAAGCGCTGATCAAGCGCGAAGACCGTCAAGTGTTCAAGGCGTTGTCCGCCGACGAGGCGCTGTCGTTGTTGCTGGAACACGAGTTCGCCATGGCGATCCTCGACGTGCAGATGCCGGGCATGAACGGTTTCGAACTCGCGGAAATGATGCGCGGCACCGAGAAGACCAAAAACATCCCCATCGTGTTCGTCAGCGCCGCCGGCCGCGAACTGAATTACGCGTTCAAGGGCTACGAAAGTGGCGCCGTGGACTTTTTGCACAAGCCGCTGGACATCCACGCGGTGAAAAGCAAGGTCAACGTGTTCGTCGACCTCTATCGCCAGCGCAAAGCACTCAAGCAGCAGCTCGAAGCGCTGGAGCGCGCGCGGCAGGAGCAGGAGGCGCTGCTCACCCAGTTGCAGTCCACCCAGAACGAGCTGGAGCACGCGGTGCGTATGCGCGATGACTTCATGTCCATCGTCTCCCACGAAGTGCGCACGCCGCTCAATGGCCTGATTCTGGAAACCCAGCTGCGCCAGTTGCACCTGGCCAAGGACAACGCGTCGGCGTTCACCATGGACAAGCTCAAGGCCATGGTTGATCGGGACGAGCGGCAGATCCAGAGCCTGATCCGCCTGATCGAAGACATGCTCGACGTGTCGCGCATCCGCACCGGCAAGCTCTCGATCCGCACCAGCGCGTTCGACCTGGCCGAGCTGGTGGTCAACCTGGTGGAAAGCTATTCGGCGCAGATCGCGGCGGCCGATTGTGTGGTGACGCTGCACGCCAGCGAACCGGTGATTGGTGTCTGGGATGAGTTCCGGATCGAGCAGGTGGTGGCGAACCTGTTGACCAACGCCTTGCGCTACGGCGCGCACAAGCCGATCCACGTCAAGGTCTACGCCCACGGCGATGAGGCGAGGGTGGACGTGGTGGACAACGGCATCGGCATCAGCGCGGAAAACCAGAAACGCATCTTTCAGCAGTTCGAACGGGTCTCGGCTAAACATGCGGTGGCGGGGCTGGGGTTGGGGTTGTTCATTTCCGAGCAGATTGTCGCGGCGCACGCCGGGTCGATCAGCGTGGAAAGCGAAGAAGGCAAGGGTTCGTTGTTCCGCGTGAGCCTGCCCCTCTGACGCTGCGCTCGACCGATGCTGCCTGTCAGACAGCCACCGGATGGCGGCGTGCAGATGGGCGGAAAAGTGTTCGACAATTTATC
Organism: Xanthomonas sp. WHRI 1810A; assembly: GCF_040202885.1. Taxonomy (NCBI): domain Bacteria; kingdom Pseudomonadati; phylum Pseudomonadota; class Gammaproteobacteria; order Lysobacterales; family Lysobacteraceae; genus Xanthomonas; species Xanthomonas sp. WHRI 1810A. The sequence goes on along the minus strand of NZ_JBEGED010000018.1, from coordinate 54,837 downwards.
TGAAATATCGCGCAACCTCCGCCAGCCGGGGCTGTCGTACATGCAGCTATCTATAGATCAAAGGCGTTCCAATGAGCTCTGATGCAGAAAATGTCGTACTCATCGTCGAAGACGAACCGTTGATTCTGATGCTGCTGGCCGACTATCTGTCCGGCGAGGGCTATCGGGTATTGCAGGCGGAGAACGGTGAGCAGGCATTCGAAATCCTCGCCACCAAACCCCACCTGGATCTGATGATCACCGACTATCGCCTGCCAGGGGGGATTTCCGGGGTGATGATTGCCGAACCCGCCGTCAAATTGCGGCCCGAGTTGAAGGTTATTTTCATCAGCGGCTACCCGGCCGAAATCGTCGAGTCCGGCAGCCCCATCGCCGCCAAAGCTCCCATTCTCGCCAAACCCTTCACCATGGACACCCTGCATTCGCAGATCCAGCGCCTGCTGAACTAAGCCCCGCACGCCAATCCTCAACGATGATGATCGTCCCCACGCTCTCGTGGGAGTGCACGCCCGCGACGCTTTGCGTGGAATGCCAAGGACGCAGAGCGTCCGGTGCGGCGTTACCACGCGGAGCGTGGGAACGATCAAGGAGTGTCAGGCACAACGATTCGCGGACACGTTTGCGCCTACAGAATAGATGATCGTTCCCACGCTCTGCGTGGGAATGCACGCCTGCGACGCTCTGCGTCGAATGCTGAGGACGCGGAGCGTCCGGTGCGGCGTTACCAAGCGGAGCGTGGGAACGATCAACCTGTAGGAGCCAACTTGTTGGCGAACGGGTTTTGCGTCAAACGTTGCTCAAACCCTCAGCTTTGGATCATCTCCCGCACCTTGGCGGTGAGGTTGTCGAAGGCGAAGGGCTTGGTGATCATCTGCATGCCGGTGTCGAGGAAGCCGGCCCTGACGGCGGCGTGTTCGGCGTAGCCGGTGATGAACAACACTTTCAGGTCCGGCCGCAGTTGCCGGCCGATTTCCGCCACTTGCCGACCGTTCATACCGGGCAGGCCGACGTCGCTGATCAACAGGTCGATCCGTTGATCCGACTCCAGCACCGGCACCGCACTGGTGCCATCGCTGACTTCCAGATACGCATAGCCCAACTCACTCAGCACTTGGCTCACCAGGGCGCGCACGGCCGGGTCGTCCTCGACGATCAGCACCGTTTCGCCCGGCTTGGCCTGCACCGCATCGCTGGCGATAGACGGTGCGGTCTCCTCTTTATTGCCGTGGAAGCGCGGCAGGTACAGGCGCACGGTTGTCCCTTCGCCCACGGTGCTGTCGATGGCGACATGGCCATGTGATTGCTTGGCGAACCCGTAAATCATCGACAGCCCCAGGCCGGTGCCCTGGCCGATGGGCTTGGTGGTGAAGAACGGGTCAAAGGCGCGACGGATCACGCTTTCCGGCATGCCGCTGCCGGTGTCGGACACGGCCAGCACCACGTAATCCCCGGGCAGCAGGTTCTCGTAAGCATTGGTGAACGTGCGATCCAGATGCCGGTTGTAAGTCTCGATTCTCAGCATGCCGCCGTCGGGCATGGCGTCACGGGCGTTGAGCACCAGATTGAGCAGGGCGCTCTCCAGCTGATTCGGATCGGCCTCGGCCGTCCACAGCTGTTCTCCCAGGTTCATCTCCAGCCGGATGCTTTCGTTCAGGCTGCGGTTGAGCAGTTCGCCCATGGAATGCACCAGCCCGTTCATCTCCACCGGCTTGGAATCCAGCGATTGCCGACGCGAGAACGCCAGCAGGCGATGGGTGAGGGCGGCGGCGCGGTTGGCTGACGTCACGCCCAGGTCGATCAGGCCGTCCAGGTCCTCGGTCCGACCACGAGCGACCCGCCGGCGCAGCAATTCCAGGCTGCCGATGATGCCTGTCAGCATGTTGTTGAAGTCGTGGGCGATGCCGCCGGTGAGCTGGCCCACCGCTTCCATTTTCTGCGACTGACGCAGCACTTCTTCGTTCTGCCGAAGCTGCGAGGTGCGCTCCTCGACTTGCTGCTCCAGCGTTTCATTGAGCTGCAACAGCTGGGTTTCTGCCAGCTTGCGCTCGGTGATGTCGGAACTCACCCCGGCCAGCCGACTGACCCTGCCGTTTTTGCCCCGGATGGCCCGGGCCCGCACATCGACCCAGTTCAACGAGCCGTCCGGCCACACGTTACGAAACTCCATCACGAAATCGGCACCGGTTTCCAGGCTGTGCTGCAACGCCGCCCGCATGCGCGGCTGGTCGTCGATGTACACGGCTTTGAGCCAGTCCTGATACGCGAATCCAGCGTTTTCGTCGCAGCCATAATGGGATTTGCTGGTGGCTGAGCATTCCAGCTTCAGGAACTCGGTTTCCAGTTGCCACGAGCCCAAGCGGCCCGCCGTGAGCGCATCCTGCAGGCGCCGTTCGCTTTCGAGCATGTCTTCCAGACGACTGCGCGCCTCGTACTGGCGACGACGGCTGCGCACGGCGGTGGTCACCAGACTCACCAGCGTGGCCGGATGAAACGGACGCTCAAGGAACGTAACGTTGCCCAGCAGGCTGCCAAAGCGCGCCGACGGGTTTTGCTCCGGTCCGCCGTGGTGGGTGAGCAGCACAATGGGCAGGTCGGACCACGCCGGTTGACCGGCCAGGTGCGTGAGCAGTGGCTGGATGTCGGCGCCGCGCAGGGCCTCGTCGGCGATGATCGCCATTCCGGCACCGGAGGCCAGTTCCTTGCTCAGGTCGTCCAGGTCGTGGGTGATCAGCGCAGGAAAACCAGCCTCCTGCAGAATCATCAACGCGATCTGGCTGTCCCGGCCACGAGGCGCCAGGATGATTGCACGTTCGGATAACAGTCCCGGGGTACTCACGCGTCCTCATCCTGCAACAATGGATTGCTTTCACCTAAATATTGAGGCACGCCGCGCAGGACGCCCTGAAACTCGCTGAGCGGCTCGCCGATCCGCAGGCCTTTGCTGCTGATGCGGTATTCGCGAATGGTGGATTCGTGGGTGCCGGTGCGTTTCTTGATGATGGAAATCGCCCGGCGCACCTGGCCCAGTGCTTCGAAGTAGCGCAACAGGATCACATTGTCGGCCAGGTACGTGATGTCCACCGGGGCGCGCATGTCGCCCACCAGGCCGTGCTGTGCCACCGTCATGAACGTCGCGGCGCCCTGACGGTTGAGGTACAGCAGCAGTTCGTGCATGTGCAGCACCAGCGCGTTCTCTTCCGGCATCGCCGCCTGATAGCCGTTGAGGCTGTCGATCACCACGGTGCGGATGCCTTTCTGGTCCACGCTGCGACGTACGCGATGGGAAAACTCCCCCGGCGACAGTTCAGCGGCGTCCACTTGCTCGATCACCAGATTGCCCGTGGCTTGCAACGCCTCCAGGTCGATGTTCATCTTCTTCACGCGCTCGAACAGCAGGCCCATTTCCTCGTCGAAAATGAACAGCCCGACCTTCTCGCCGCGGGCTACGGCCGCCGCGGCGAACACCAGAGAGATCAATGATTTGCCGGTACCGGCCGGGCCGAGGATCAAGGTGCTCGAGCCGCTGTCGATGCCGCCGCCCAGCAAGGCGTCCAGCTCACCGATGTGGCTGCTCAGTTGATGGCGTTCAAATCGATTGCGGTGTTCGGCGGCCACCAGGCGCGGGAAGACGTGAATGCCGTCGCCCATGATGGTGAAGTCGTGATAACCGCCGCGGTACTTCTGGCCACGGTATTTCACCACCCGCAGGCGGCGACGTTCAGCGCCGTAATTGGGGGTGAGCTCTTCGAGCCGGATCACACCGTGGGCGACACTGTGGACGGTCTTGTCCAGGGCCTCGGTGGTCAGGTCATCCAGCAACACCACGGTGGCGTCGTAGCGGGTGAAGTAGTGCTTGATCGCCAGAATCTGCCGGCGGTAGCGCAGGGAGCTTTGGGCCAGCAGGCGGATTTCCGACAGGCTGTCGATCACCACGCGTGTGGGCTTGACACGCTCGACCACGTCGAAAATCTGCCGGGTGGCTTCGCCCAGCTCCAGGTCAGAGGAGTAGAGCAGGCTCTGCTGGCGCTCGGCGTTGAGCAGGTTCTCAGGAGGGGTCAACTCAAAGATCGTGATGTTGTCGTCCAGCTCCCAGCCATGGGAACGGGCGCCATCACGCAGTTCGTTCTCGGTTTCGGACAGCGTGATGTACAGGGAGCGCTCGTCCTGTGCGGCGCCCGCCAGTAAAAACTGCAGCGCGACGGTGGTTTTGCCGGTTCCGGGTTCTCCTTCGAGCAGGAAGACGTGGCTGCGGGACAGGCCACCTGCGAGGATATCGTCCAACCCGGCAATGCCGGTTGCTGCTTTAGTAATAGTCAAGAATCGCCCTCTTGCGACCTGAGAAATAAGCGAGCATCGATGACTCTTTCGATGCCCAGGCTGCGGTTTACCTGCGCGCTTTGCGAAGGCTGGCTGCCAGATCACTGGACCTCGCCTGTACCGCAGCGTTCAGTATATTTCACGGCGCTGGGGCTGGCCGGGTATTGCGTCCGGCAAATGGCACATGCGTGGCCTGCGGTGCGCCGCGGGCCCTTGCTATAGTCCAGCGCGAGCCCTTTGTTTCCCCTGACTTCCAAGGAATGCCATCGTGTCAGACTACACCGCGTTCACGGTCCGATTGACCGATCATATTGCCCACGTGCAAATCAACCGGCCGGACAAAGTGAACGCCATGAATGCGGCGTTCTGGCGCGAAATCATCGAGATCTTCGACTGGGCCGACAGCACCGACGAGGTGCGGGTGGTGGTGCTCAGCGGCGCCGGCAAGCACTTTTCGTCCGGCATCGACCTGGCGCTGCTGGCCTCGGTGGCCAATGAGATGACCCAGGACGTGGGCCGTAACGCGCGTCTGCTGCGGCGCAAGATTCTGCAGATGCAGGCTTCTTTCACCGCGGTGGATCGGTGCAGCAAGCCGGTGCTTGCGGCGATTCAGGGGTATTGCATCGGCGGCGCCATCGACCTGATTTCCGCCTGCGACCTGCGTTATGCGGCAGACGATGCGCTGTTTTCAATCCGCGAGATCGACATGGGCATGGCCGCCGACGTCGGCACGTTGCAACGCCTGCCGCGCCTGATTGGCGACGGCATGATGCGCGAGATGGCCTACACCGGCCGCAACGTGGACGCCGCCGAAGCCCAGCGCATCGGGCTGGTCAACCGCACGTTTGCCGACCTGCCGCAGTTGCTGGACGGGGTGTTCGCCATCGCCCGGGACATCGCGGCGAAATCCCCCATCGCCATCCACGGCACCAAACGCATGATCAGCTACATGCGCGACCACCGGATCGATGATGGCCTTGAATACGTTGCCACATGGAACGCTGCCATGTTGCAATCCCCGGACCTGAAGCGGGCGGTGATGGCTCACATGAGCAAGCAAACGCCCGTCTTCGACAATTGATAGCAGACTGGCCTGCGCTGCGTGACGCATTGACGCTTACGCGTTGTATCCGTGTGGCCGGTTTGCCCCAGAGGAGTTTTTTCATGACGCGCCCCAGGCGTTGGAGCACCGCTGTCCTTGATACTCAGGCGGCCGGTGGCATGGCCGTGGTCCACGGCGATCAGGGTTTCCTGCTGGATGACAACGGCGTGATGTTTCCCCGGGAATGGCTCTCGCGTCAGGATTTGCCGGTGGTGAGCGAGCACGGGATCGGGCATTTCGACGGGGAGCCGGTTTACCTGCTGGTGCTGGAAAAGTCGGTGCCGGTGGCAGGCGCCGGTTGGCAGACGCTGCGCCAGTTCATGCTCAGCGATGACGCTGACCTGTATCAGGTGCTCGGTTACGCGGCGCAAATCAGCACCTGGGCCCGGGAGCATCGTTTTTGCGGCAACTGCGGACGCCCGGCGGTGCAGGTGCCCGGCGAACGGGCGATGTATTGCAGTCACTGCGAGTTGCGCCATTACCCGCGCATTTCACCGAGCATGATCGTGCTGATCACCCGGGGCGACGAGGTGTTGCTGGCCCGGTCACCGCGCTTTGTCACCGGTGTCTACAGCACCCTGGCCGGTTTCGCCGAGCCGGGTGAGTCCGCCGAAGACTGCGTGCGCCGCGAGGTGATGGAAGAGGTGCAGATCACGGTCAAGAACATCCAGTACAAGGGCAGCCAGTGCTGGCCGTTCCCGCACTCGATGATGCTGGGCTTTCACGCCGAATACGACAGCGGCGAGATCGTGCCCCAGCCTGACGAGATCGAGGACGCGCAGTGGTTCAGCATCCACGACCTGCCGCCGCTGCCCGCCAGCCGGTCCATCGCCCGTTACCTGATCGAGCTGTATCTGGCGCAGCGGTCAGGCGCTGCCGAACCCGTATTGCCAGGCTAGGCGAACCAGTGCTGCCAGGCTAAACGTACGGTCAGTCCAAGCACGACGGTAATGAAGACCGGGCGGATGAACTTGGCGCCGCCCTTGATCGCCGACCGGGCACCGAAAGACGCGCCGGCCATCACCGCCAGGCCCATGCACAAGCCCAGTGCCCAGTCCACCTGGCCGTTGAAGGCGAAGATCGACAGCGCAGCGGCGTTGCTGACGAAGTTCATGCTGCGCGCCACGCCGCTGGCCTTGACCAGATCGATGGGGTAGATCAGCAGCGTGCTGACAGTCCAGAACGCCCCGGTGCCAGGGCCTGCCACGCCGTCGTAAAAGCCCAGGGCCACCCCTTGCGGCAATTGCCACTTGGTTTTGATCGGCGCGTTGCTGTCCAGCGGGGCCTTGGGCGTGCCGCCGAACAACAGGTACAGGCCGCAACCGAACACAATCACCGGCAGCATCTGGTTCAGCCATTCGGCCGGCAGGTAATGGGCGACCACCGCGCCGATCAGCGCACCGACGGCGGTGCCGATCAGGGCGTGCTTCCACTGAGCCGGATGAAACAGCTTGCGGCGATAGAAGGTGAAGCCGGCGGTGGCCGAGCCGAAGGTCGAGCTGAGCTTGTTGGTGCCGAGCACCAGATGCGGTGGCAGGCCCACGGTGAGCAGGGCCGGTGTGGTCAGCAGGCCGCCGCCTCCCGCGATGGCGTCGATGAAACCGGCAATGAAAGCCACGACGGCAAGCACTGCCAGCGTGGTGAGGTCAACACTGAGTTCGAAAGGCATGGGATGGCTTATTTGGCAGTCGGGCAGAAGGGTTGCCCGGAAGGGGGGCATTCTACCTGTAAGCGTGCCTGAATCGCAGATCGTCGTGTCTGTTTGCAGGAGCGCGCTTGCCCGCGATTATGGTTTGTCTGACTGAACCCGGTTGCCTGGCACATCGCAATCGCGGGCAAGCGCGCTCCTACAGGGTCAGCGTACGGCACGGGGGTGAGGCCGAGCGCGGTCATTGTGGGAGCGGGGAGTGCCAGCGTCACTGTCGGCAGCGCGCTGGCTCAAACCTCATCCAGCGCCACCCACCGTTGTTCGCCGGCCGCCAACCGGATCGCCGCCGCCAGCCGTTCCACCTGCCAGGCTTCTTCGAAGTCCGGGCCGTCGTTACCCTGGCCGCAAACTGCCTGAATCAGCGCGTGCACTTCAAGTGTCTTCAATTCGTTGTAACCGAGCTGATGCCCCGGCGCCGGGCAGAAGGCGGCGTACCCGGGCAGCGCCGGACCAGCCAGCACCCGTTGAAAGCCGTCGCGCTCACCCACGCGGCACACCCGCAGTTCGTTGAGGCGCTCCTGATCGAACGCCAGCGTGCCTTGGGTGCCACTGATCTCGAAGCTCAGGTGATTCTTGTAGCCGTGCTTGAGCCAGCTGCTGCTGAACGTGCCACGGGCGCCGTTGGCAAAGCGCAGCAGGGCGTGGGTCTGGTCATCGATGGCGATCTCACGGCGTTGCTGGCTACCGGTCGAGGCCGGGCGTTGCGTGTGAACGGTGTTGGCATCGGCGCAGACCGACGCGATATCGCCCAACAGGTAACGGGCCATGGCCAGCAGGTGACTGCCCAGGTCGGCCAGCGCACCACCGGCGAGGGCGGCATCGCAGCGCCAGGACCAGGGCGACAGCGGATCGCCCATGAAGTCTTCGCTGAACTCGCCCTGAAAACTGATGATCTGCCCCAGTTCGCCGCTGTCGATCATCTGCCGGGCCAGACCGATCATGGGGTTGTGCTGGTAGTTGTAGCCGGCCCGGGTGACCACGCCGGCTGCCTTCGCCGCCCGCTGCATCTGATCGGCCTGCTCAAGGCTGACGGCCAGCGGCTTCTCGCAATACACCGCCTTGCCAGCCTCCAGTGCGGCCATCGCCATGGGGAAGTGCAAGTGATTGGGCGTAGTGATCGCCACCAGACCGACCTCGGGGTCGCTGATCAGCTGTTCCCATTGCGCGTGACTGCGCGCGAACCCCCAGCTCTGGGCGCAGTGCGCGGCCCTGGCGGCGTCCGCATCGGCCAGGGCCACGAGTTTGAGCTGCACCGGCAAATCGAAGGTGGAACGGGCGTTGTGGAACGCCATCGCATGGGCCCGGCCCATGAAGCCGGTACCGATCAGGCCAACGCCTAGAACAGGAAGAGATTCGCGCATGACAGCGTCCTTGGGGGATTGTTGTTGTGCGCAAAATGTAGGGGGTGAGGGGGTTGGGATGGAATCTTTATTCCATCACAAAGACCTCAGGTTAGCCTCAGCCGAACTCGCACTGTAGGAGCGCGCTTGCCCGCGATGCGGTGTATCTGTGACCACAACATTGCCTGACACGCCCCAATCGCGGGCAAGCGCGCTCCTACAGGGTTCAAGCGAGATACCCCCCATCCACATTCAACGCCACGCCCGTGGTGTAGCTCGACGCCTCACTCGCCAGATACAGCACGGCGCCGGCCATTTCGCCGGGGGCGGCTACGCGCTTGAGCGGGATCTGGGCCAGTGCCACGTTGAGGATCTTCTCGTTGCTCACCAGCGCCGAGGCGAATTTGGTGTCGGTCAGGCCTGGCAGCACAGCGTTGCAGCGGATGCCGAACGGCGCGCATTCCTTGGCGAAGACCTTGGTCATGTTGATCACCGCCGCTTTGGTCATCGAATAGATCCCCTGGAACGCCCCCGGCGACACGCCATTGATCGACGCCACGTTGATGATGCTGCCGCCGCCGTTTTCCCGCATCAGCTTGCCGGCTTCCACCGACATGAAGAAATACCCGCGGATGTTCACGTCCACGGTCTTCTGAAAGGCGCCGGGGTCGGTGTCCAGCACGTTGCAGAACTGCGGGTTGGTGGCGGCATTGTTCACCAGGATGTCCAGCCGCCCGAATTGCTCGCGGATCTGCGCGAACGTGGCGCTGATCTGCTCCAGTTCGCCGATGTGGCAGGCCAGCGCCGTGGCCTGGCCACCGTCGGCGATGATCGCGTCGGCCACGTGCTGGCAGCCGTCGATCCGGCGGCTGGAGACGATGACGTGGGCGCCCTGTTGGGCCAGCAGCCTGGCGATGGCTTCGCCGATCCCGCGGCTAGCGCCTGACACGAAAGCGATCTTGCCGTCGAGATCAAACAGTGGGGTCTTGGACATAGGGGTTCCTCAAGAAAGTGTTGGCAGCCCGTTCACAGCGCGGAGCGGTCGATGACCTGCAGGGCCATGGTTTCCAGCAGGGCGTTCATCTGGATGAACGGCGCAAAGCGTTTGTCCTGGGTCTGGCCGTGGTAGTAGCGGTAGTAAATCTGCTGCACGATCCCCGCCAGACGGAACAGACCGTAGGCGTAGTAAAAGTCGAAATTGTCGATCCGAATCCCGGCGCGCTCGGCGTAGTACGCGACGAATTGCGCCCGGGTCAGCATGCCCGGCGCATGGCTGGGCTGGCGGCGCATCAACTGCACCGGGGCCGGGTCATCCGCCTGAACCCAGTACGCCAGGCTGTTGCCCAGGTCCATCAGTGGATCGCCCAGTGTGGTCAGTTCCCAGTCCAGCACGCCGATGATCTGCATCGGGTGGTGCGGGTCGAGGATAACGTTATCGAAGCGGTAGTCGTTGTGCACCAGGCTTGCGGTTGGGTGATCGGCAGGCTGCTTGTCATCCAGCCAGCGCGCGACGCTTTCCCAACCGGGCGCATCCGGGGTGCGGGCTTTGTCGTAGCGCTCGGTCCAGCCGCGGATCTGCCGCGCGACATAACCCTGGGGTTTGCCCAGATCGCCCAGGCCGCAAGCGTGGTAATCCACCTGATGCAAGTCCACCAGCCTGTCGATGAAGCTCTTACACAGGGCTTCAGTCTGGCGTGCATCCAGATTAAGTTCGGCGGGCAGATCGGCACGCAGGATGATGCCGTTGAGCCGTTCCATCACATAGAACTCGGCGCCGATCACCGCTTCATCGGTGCAGTGCACGTAGGCGGTCGGGCAGTACGCAAACGCGTCCTTGAGCTGGTTCAGGATCCGGAATTCGCGGCCCATGTCGTGGGCGGTTTTGGCCTTGTGACCAAACGGCGGGCGACGCAACACCAGTTCTCGTCCGGGGTAGGTGAGCAAATAGGTCAGGTTCGAAGCGCCGCCGGGGAACTGGCTGATGTCCGGCGTGCCGCTGAGCCCCGGGATGTGGGCCTTGAGGTACGGGTCGATCCGCTCGGCGTCGAGGGCTTCGCCGGGTCGAGCCGGTGTGGACAGGTCGGTGAGGGCCATGGGTATCCCTGCTGATTATTATGGTGGGCCAGTATCATTGACTAATCTAATGCGCCTGCGACCGGGCTCACAAGGCGAACGCGGTGTTATTGGCGCGGGTGTTACGGGCCGATCATCCGCTTTGATCCGCGTGGCCCATAAACCCCGGAGCAAAAAAAACCGAAGCCCGCAAGCTTCGGTTTTGTCTGTCGCGCGGCGATTAAACCGGGAACAGCTCGCTCAGCTTCATCGCCAGCATCATGTCGCCTTCGGCGCGCAGCTTGCCGGCCATGAACGCCTGCATGCCGTCGGTTTCGCCGCTGACGATGCCCTTGAGGGTTTCGCTGTCCATGACCAGGGTCACGTTGGCGTCGGGGTTTTCGCCTTCCTGCAGGTCGCAGGTGCTGTCTTTGACGATCAGCGAGTAGTGCTTGTCTTCGTCGGTGATGTTGAAACCGAAGACCAGGTCCAGGCCCGCAGCGGCACTTGGGTTGAACTTGGCTTTCATGGATTGAACGGCGTCGGCTACGGAAGTCATGGTGGAGTCCTTATTGAGTGTGAGTGCTGGCACCTTGCAGGTGCGATTGGCCGGGCTCAGCGGTAGGTGATGAGCTCCGGCGCCTTCATCAGTTGCAAGTGCGCGTGACTGTTGAAGGAAGCCAGTGACACCTCGGGGCCCCGAAACTTCAGGTGGTTGAGCGAGGTGTTGACGATTTGCCAGTTGAGTTCAAACGCCTGGGGCGCGGGCATGTGCGTGATCAGGTGGAGCAGGGCAGTGATGGTGCCGCCGGAGGTGAACACCGCGATGCGGTCGTCGGGGCCGGCGCTGTCGAGAATGCCGTCCAGCCCCGACTTGACCTGCGCGGCGAACGCCAGCCAGCTTTGCAGGGCCGGGGTGTCGTGTTGTCCGCCGAGCCAGCGGCCGATGATCAGGGCGAACAGGCGCTGAAACTCGGCCCGGTTGTGCGCGGCGTTGCGCATCACGTCGAGGGCGTCGGGTTCGTCCGCCAGCATGGCCGGCAATAAAGCGCGAATCACCGCTTCGGCGTCGAATTCATTGAAGGAGGGGTCGGTTTCCAGCATCGGCGTCGGCAGGCCGTGGCGGGCGTACTGCGCCAGGGTGCTTTCGGCGGTGTGGCGCTGGCGGAGCAGGCTGCCGCTGATGCAGCGGTCAAAATTCAGGCCCAGGGCAATCAAGTGTTCGCCGAGCACCTGCGCCTGACGGTGACCGTTGGGCGACAGCACGTCGTAGTCGTCCGCACCAAAGGAGGCCTGGCCATGTCGTATCAGATAGATGCTGCCCATGCCCGCGTCCTCCGGCGACGGTGAAAGTGCTGGGAGGTTATGAGCAGGGCACGGGGTCTGTCAATGAAAAAACATACGCTTGTTTGAATCGTGGTCAGGGACGATCTTTGACCCTGGCGCCGCTGGCTCGCCGCCCTGCACGCCGGTATGCTGAGCCCATTCTGTTTGTCCTGTCTGTAAGGAGCATCTGTGGAGTTTCTGTCTGATTACGCCAGCTTTCTGGCGAAAACGATCACCCTGGTGATCGCGATTGTCGTGGTGCTGGTGGCGATTGCGTCCATGCGCGGCAAAGGCCGGCGGCGCGGCGGCGGCCAGCTGCAGGTGGTCAAGCTCAATGACTTCTATAAAGGACTGCGCGAGCGCCTCGAGCAATCGCTGCTGGACAAGGACCGGCTCAAGGCCCTGCGCAAGGTCCAGGCCAAGACCCTGAAAAAGGACGCCAAAGACGCCAAACAAGGCAAGCCAGCCACCGACAGCAAGCCGCGGGTCTACGTGCTGGATTTCGACGGCGACATCAAGGCGTCCGCCACCGAGAGCATGCGCCACGAAATCACCGTGCTGCTGACCCTCGCCACGGCCAAGGATGAAGTGGTGCTGCGCCTGGAGAGCGGCGGCGGCATGGTTCACAGCTACGGCCTGGCGTCTTCGCAACTGGCGCGCATCCGTCAGGCGGGCATTCCGCTCACCATCTGCATCGACAAGGTCGCGGCCAGCGGCGGCTACATGATGGCCTGCATCGGTACGCGGATCATCAGCGCCCCCTTCGCGATCCTCGGCTCCATCGGCGTCGTGGCCCAGCTGCCCAACGTCAACCGCCTGTTGAAGAAGCACGACATCGATTTTGAAGTGCTGACCGCCGGCGAGTACAAACGGACGCTGACGGTGTTCGGCGAAAACACCGACAAGGGCCGCGAGAAATTTCAGCAGGACCTGGACATTACCCACGCGCTGTTCAAGAACTTTGTCGCCAGCTACCGCCCGCAGTTGCAGATCGACGAAGTCGCCACCGGTGAGATCTGGCTTGGCATGGCGGCGCTGGAAAAGCAATTGGTGGACGAACTGAAAACCAGCGACGAATACCTCTCCGAACGCGCCAAGACCGCCGAGGTGTTCCACCTGCACTACGTCGAGCGCAAGAGTCTGCAGGAGCGGGTAGGGCTGGCTGCGACCGGTTCCGTGGATCGGTTGGTGACCGGTTGGTGGTCGCGTTTGACCCAGCAGCGGTTTTGGTAGGACGACTTTATCTGTAGGAGCGAACTTGTTCGCGAAGTGATCTGGGAGCTGTACGCGCTCTACCGCTTCGCCAACAAGTTGGCTCCTACAGAGTGAAGCAGTAGCGCAGTAAAAAGCCCCGGCTTCTCACGAAACCGGGGCTTTTTTTTGCGCCTGTCAGCGAACGATCAACGCCGCCGGAACAACGGCAATGGCTCGTCCGTTGCAGCCTGGTACGTCACCGAAAAGTCGTTCAGACCTTGCAGTGCTTCGTACGGGTCCTTGTCAGCGCGGATCGCGAACGCATCGAAGCCGCAGCGATGCAGGTAGAACAACTGGTCGCGCAACACGTCGCCGATGGCCCGCAGCTCGCCCTTGAAGCCGTAGCGGTCGCGCAGCAGGCGCGCGTTGGAGTAGCTGCGGCCGTCGGTGAACGCCGGGAAGTTCAGGGCAATGACCTGAAACTGATTGGCGTCGTCACCGATTTCCTCGGCTTCTTCGTCGGCGTCCAGCCACACGCCCAGGCCGCCGTCACGGGCCTTGAGCGCGTGGGCGTGTTCACGCCACAGCGCCAAGGGCACGATCAGGTCATCGCAGTTGGACAGCCCGTCAAACGTCGTGTCCTTGGGCAGCAAGTGCCAGGTCTCGTCGATGACGGCGTTGTTTTTAATGATTCGCTGCATAGACGCGCTCCTTGAAAGGGTCGATGCCGATACGCTGGAAGGTGTCGATGAAACGCTCGTCTTCGGTGCGTTTTTCAACGTAGACGTCGATCAGCTTCTCGATCACATCCGGCATCACGTCCTGCGCGAACGACGGGCCCAGGATCTTGCCCAGGCTGGCGTCACGGCTGGCACTGCCACCCAGCGACACCTGGTAGAACTCTTCGCCTTTCTTGTCCACGCCCAGAATGCCGATATGACCCACGTGGTGGTGGCCGCAGGCGTTCATGCAGCCGGAGATGTTCAGGTCCAGCTCGCCGATGTCGAACAGGTAATCCAGGTCGTCGAAACGGCGCTGGATGGATTCGGCGATCGGGATCGACTTGGCGTTGGCCAGGGAGCAGAAATCACCGCCCGGGCAGCAGATGATGTCGGTCAGCAGGCCGATGTTCGGCGTGGCGAACCCTTGCTCACGCAGTTCGCCCCACATGGCGAACAACTGGCTTTGCTCGACGTCCGCCAGGATGATGTTCTGCTCGTGGGAGGTGCGCAGCTGGCCGAAGCTGTAGCGGTCGGCCAGATCAGCAATGCCATCCAGTTGCTTGTCGGTGGCGTCACCCGGCGCAACGCCGGTGGGCTTCAACGACAAGGTCACGGCTGCGTAGCCCGGCTTCTTGTGCGCCAGGACGTTGCGCGAGCGCCAGCGGGCAAAACCGGGCTGCTCTTTATCGAGCTGGGCCAGTTCGGCGCTGTAGTCGCTCAACGCTTTGTAGTCAGGGTCGACGAAGTGCTTGGCCACGCGCTGGACTTCTGCGTCCGTCAGCGTGGTCTGGCCGCCGCGCAGGTGAGCCATTTCAGCCTCGACCTTCTCGGCGAACACTTCAGGCGTCAGCGCCTTGACCAGGATCTTGATACGCGCCTTGTACTTGTTGTCACGACGGCCATAGCGGTTGTACACCCGCAGGATGGCGTCGAGGTAACTCAACAAGTCTTGCCACGGCAGGAATTCATTGATGAACGCGCCGACCACCGGCGTCCGGCCCAGGCCACCGCCGACCAGGACCCGGAAGCCCAGCTCGCCGGCACCGTTGAGCACCGGCTCAAGGCCGATGTCGTGGACTTCGATGGCGGCACGGTCAGTGCGGGAACCGTTGACGGCAATTTTGAATTTGCGCGGCAGGTAGGCGAATTCCGGATGGAAGGTCGTCCATTGGCGGACGATTTCACACCACGGACGCGGGTCGACCACTTCGTCAGCCGCCACCCCGGCAAACTGATCGGTGGTGACGTTGCGCAGGCAGTTGCCGCTGGTCTGGATCGCGTGCATCTGCACGGTGGCCAGTTCGGCGAGAATATCGGGAATGTCTTCCAGCGCAGGCCAGTTGAACTGGACGTTCTGGCGGGTACTGATGTGCGCGTAGCCCTTGTCGTAATCACGGGCGATCTTCGCCAGCATCCGTGTCTGACGCGAGGTCAATTGGCCGTAGGGGACAGCCACGCGCAGCATCGGCGCGAAGCGTTGGATATAAAGGCCGTTCTGCAGGCGAAGCGGGCGGAACTCTTCTTCGCTCAGCTCACCGGCCAGGTAGCGGCGGGTCTGATCTCGGAACTGCTTGACGCGGTCCTCGATGATCCGCTGATCGTACTCATCGTATACGTACATGGTGGTCCTGTTCTCAGGCGGTTCACTGTTTGGGCGGGCCGGAATGCAAGGCGTTGCCGCTCGCTGTTCCAGGCCGCCTAACAAATCTGCGCGCACGGCCGCGCACTCCCAACGGAGCCGGTGGAAGATACCCGGTTTTGGTTATGCGCAAAAGTGATGTTTGAATATATGAAAAGAACCAAAAGTGCTAAGCCACGCTGTCGCTTGTCTCAAGCCAACTTGTGCTATGGGCAAGGCTCGACTTTACTCAGGACGGGACCGAGGTCAATGACGTCGGTCGCTTTCATCTGCAATCACCCATAAGACCGACAAGAGGCGATGCAATGAGGAACCACCCTAAAACTGCCAAATCCGACAGCCATGTGGATGCCTGGGCCATTTTTTTCATCATCGTGCTGGTGGTGGGGACTGCGGTGTTCTGGGTCAGCCACCAGTAGCCGAAAAACTACAGCACCCGCGGTATTCATGATCGTTCCCACGCTCCGCGTCGATGGTCGTTCCCACGCTCCGCGTGGGAATGCCGTTGCTGACGCTCCGCGTCAAAGGGACGCGGAGCGTCCGGAGAGCTGTTACCACGCGGAGCGTGGGAACCATCAGCCTTGTAGCAGACGCTTACTCCTCATATCCCAGATTCGGCGCCAGCCAGCGTTCGGTCACGCGCAGGTCTTGCTGTTTGCGGGCGGTGTAGCTTTCGACCTGATCTTGCCCACGGCGAAGCACTGCGCCTGTCTTGCTGCAGCAGCGTCAAGTCTCCCTCTGCGCACGTCGACACTTCAATCTGACACATCAGAAGTTCAGCGCGCGGCTAAGCGCGACTCTGAGGCTGGGATGTATCCACGCTTAAACGTATGTACGGTGCGCAAATAGACAAAATGTTTATTATGGTAATCCGTTATTGAGCAATAAGTCGTCACTGCTGATCATTAAAGTTCGCGCCGTCATATATATTCTTCTGTAAATGTAGCTTCGGATGTTTGCCGCATGGCCTGTCAGTGTTTTCCGTGGGAAATATCCTGATATGTGTAAGAAGTTTCTTGATATGAAAAGGTGGATGGATTTTTCATATGTCAGTGATTAGCCTTCGTGTTCAACGGCACAGACAGCCTAGGCAGCAGTGGTTGATTGGCCTCGGTCTGTAAGGCCATGGGTTCACCTTTCAGTTTCTGAACGCCCACCGTCCGCAACTCGCACCATTAAGCACAGCATCAGAAGCGGTGGTGAAAATACCTTGCTTTCAATTGTGCTCAATATGCGATCTTCAAACTTCGGATCAGTACGGAATATATGACGTTCGTCACAGGCATGGAAACATTGAATTGCGCCTGAAGCGCGTGCCAGTTATTTAATATAAATCACACCCCCATGCCGTATGGGTGTGCGGTACGGGTGCCGAAACTCTTCAATGACTAAACACTTCAACTGTTCGCGGTGACATATGAATCGAGAAAATCACGAGCAATCCGGTACCGCTACGCTTGATATAGACCTCATTTTGCAGGACAGCTATTTGCAGATCGTTGAATTACGTCTGGGTTGCGCGGTGCCCGATAGCCTCACGTTGCGCCAAAAGTGTATTGCGCAGGTCGAAGACGCGCGCAGTGCATTACAGGAAGCTGGCCTGGGCGCACGCAGTGTCCATCTGATCAGCCATGCGCAATGCGCATTGCTTGACGAAGCCGTACTGGCCAATGCCGAGGACAGCGTCCGACATGCATGGGTCGATGAACCGTTGCAGGCGCGGTTCTTTGGGCACCATCAAGCAGGTCGCATTCTGTACGAGGAGATGCGTCAGGTGCTGCGCGAGCCTGCGCCGGACCCTCTTGTCTTGACCGTTTACAAGCGGGTGATGATGTTGGGCTTCCTCGGCTGCCATCGAGCGCTGGATGCCGAAGAGCGTGTGAGCTTGATGAACCGACTGGACGCATTCATCGCGCCGCTGACGCAGGAGCAACCGGCGCTGGTGATCGGCGTTAGCCAGCCTTCACGCGATTACCAGCGATGGCTAGGTTCGCCGTTCCTACAGGCAGTGGGCACCAGTCTGGTATTGGCAGTCATGTGGTGGGTCATGAACCGGTCGCTTACCCACGCTATCGCCACCCTTGGCCAAGGAGGCGTCTGACCATGGCTGACCCACTGCAGGCCTTTTTTGATCACAGTCGTCACACACTGCACGTCGATGCACTTGATGACGCACTCAATGTGCTGACCTTCACCGGTGAAGAACAGCTCAGCCAGCCGTTCATCTACATCATCGAATTCACCTCGAAGACGCGAAGTATCGGTGCCGAACAGATGCTCGGCAAAAAGGCCCGGCTGACACTGCACACCGCATCGAACTTATTGCCCAAGGTTATACGCGGTTTGCCGGTGCCGACCATCGAGCCGTTGCGCACCCTTCGTGGTGTGGTCACAGGCTTCAAGTGCGTGTCCACTTCCAGAGACGAGGCACGCTACGAACTCACGCTTGAACCGCGCATGGCCTTAATGTCCCGCGGGCATCAGTACCGTCTTTACCAACACCTGTCAGTGCCGGAGATTGTCGACAGCATTCTGCGCAGCCGCCACGGCATGGAGGGGCAGGATTTCGTGTTCACCCTCACCCGTGAATACCCTCGGCGAGAGCAAGTGATGCAGTTCGGCGAAAGCGATCTGGCTTTCATCTCGCGCCTGCTGGCCGAAGTGGGCATCTGGTTTCGTTTCGCCCACGACACCCGCCTCAACATCGATGTCATCGAATTTCACGACGATCAGCGCCACTATCAATGGCCACGGACCGAAGTGCCGTGTCGCGCGCTATCGGGGCTGGACAGCAATGATCAGGATGCGGTGTGGCAGCTGCAGTCCAGCCATCAGGTGGTGGAGAAACACATTCACTTTCGTGCCTACGACCCACGGGACGTGCACGCCTGGCTTGACGGCGAAGTCGACCAGAGCCGCCGCGCCACCACCACCTATGGCGAGGCCTATCACTACGCCGAACCCTATACGGTGCAGGGCAACGCGCTGGATCAGGACGAAGACCTTGAAAGTGAAAGCGGCTTTTTCTATGCCCGGTTGCGGCACGAACGTTATCTCAACGCCCAGACGCGCTTAAGCGGCGTCAGTAGCAGTGCGGCCTTGGCGCTGGCGCAAATCCTGAACGTAACCGGCGACGCACCCAAGGCGTTCGAGCCAGGCGCAGTAATCACCCGCCTGAGTCTAAGCGCGGCCCGTGACCGCAGTTTCGAGGTCATCTTCGAAGCCATTCCCTGCAGCGAAACCGTTTGTTTTCGTCCCCACGTCCCGCCCAAGCCGCGGCTCGCAGGCACGGTTGCCGCGCGCGTCACCAGCGTGATCGCCAACGACCCCTATGGCCACATCGACGGGGAAGGGCGCTACAAGGTCAACTTCCTGTTCGACCGAGACACGTGGGCGCCTGGTCATGAAAGCGCGTGGCTGCGTCTGGCCCGTCCTTATGCGGGCGACATCCACGGCCTGCACCTGCCGCTTATTGCCGGCACCGAAGTGGCCGTGGCCTTCGAACACGGCGACCCCGACCGGCCCTACATAGCTCATGCCCTGCACGATAACCGGCATCCCGACCCAGTCACCCTGGCTGATCGGGACTTCACCCGCAATGTGCTGCGCACGCCGTCCAATAACAAACTGCGCATGGAAGATCAGCGCGGTAAGGAACATGTCAAGCTCAGCACCGACCACAGCGGCAAGAGCCAGCTTAATCTGGGCCATCTGGTGGATGCCGGAAAGCAGAAGCGCGGTGAAGGCTTCGAACTGCGTACTGATGGGTGGGGCGCCATTCGGGGCGGGAAGGGGCTGTTCATCAGTGCCGATGAACAGGCCCGTGCGCAAGGGCAGCAGTTGGAAATGGCCTCGGCCATTGCGCACTTGCAGCAGGCAGTCGAGCAGATGCAAGGGCTGTCTCAAGATGCCCAGGCGAGTAAGGCCGAGCCCGCGGGTGTGCAGACGCAACTGGATTTTCTCCAGCACAATCTCGAACAGCTCCATTCAGCCGTACTGCTGCTCAGCGCACCGCAAGGCATCGCCCTCACCAGCGGCAAGCATGTGCAACTGGCCGCCCAAGACAACCTGATGCTCAACGCCGGGGGCGAGGCCGACATCGGCGTGGTCAAGCGCATGTTCATCGGCGTAGGGCAAGGGTTGAGCCTGTTCGTGCGCAAGCTGGGCATCAAGCTGATTGCCAACCAAGGCCCGGTCACCGTGCAGGCGCAGAACGACACGCTGGAGTTGTTGGCCCGTCAAGGACTGAGCATCACCAGCACAGAAGACGAAATCCACATCGTCGCCAAGAAGAAGATCGTGCTCAACGCTGCAGGCAGTTACCTGATCCTTGAACAAGGCCTTATCGAATCGGGGACGGCGGGAGATCACGTGCTCAAGGCCGCGAATTTCCGCTACAAAAAGGGCGCGGCCACCATGGCCGCCGACCATCCCGACTACCCGCAACAGCTCACCCGCCAACCCATGCGTTTCAAGCTGGCAGCAACGCCCAACCATGCGGGTGGCTGGGCCCACATGCCCTACAAGGTTTACGCAAATGGCGGCTTGATCGGCGAGGGCGTCATGGACGGCAGTGGCCATGTCGAGATCGACCATCAGGCGGCGACGCAGGAGTACCGGCTGGAACTGGCGAACGGCGTCAGCTACCGGATTCCCGCCCCTGCCGCCTACAGCAATGCTGAACAGGGAAAGCTGGCCAACCAGGGGTTGCACAACCACCGTTCAGACCCCGCCACCCCCGTCAATCAACCCGCCACGCACACCGACCACCGCACGCTGTATGCCGCCGTGCTCAACAACACCGCCGATCAGGAAGAGGAGGCCCCATGACCCAGCCCGAAATCGTTGCGCCCATTGCATTCCAGGACACCGAGACCGTTACCCTGTGCGCCCCGTGGTACGTGCAGGACACCGAGTACGGGCCTGCGTTGGCGACCTACAAACCGTTGGTCAACGGCCAGGAGACCTTTCGTGCCGTGCACCGGGCTATTGCAGGCGCGACCAAGTCGGTGGACATCATCTGCTGGGGGTTTCAGCCGTCGATGTATTTCATCCGCAACGGCGGTGAGCATCCCTGCATCGGTGAGCTGCTGATGGAAAAGGCCAAGCAGGGCGTGAAGGTGCGGGTGTTGGGCTGGGAGATGCCGTTCAACACCGCAGGCCTGGCCGGTGAGGCGAACCTGCCGGGCAAGGGGCGTCTACCGATTGGCGATCGCGCGATGCAAAGCGCCACTGACGATCAGTACGCCTACGACCGCAAGTGGTTCGCAATCTGTTCCATAGCA
The DNA here is from genome assembly GCF_040202885.1 of Xanthomonas sp. WHRI 1810A. NCBI lineage: Bacteria > Pseudomonadati > Pseudomonadota > Gammaproteobacteria > Lysobacterales > Lysobacteraceae > Xanthomonas > Xanthomonas sp. WHRI 1810A. The sequence continues at coordinate 34,152 of NZ_JBEGED010000018.1, read as the reverse complement.
GGCATTCCTGCGCCGTTGCGGCGCAACTCAGAGGTGCCAGCCTACGCCAGTCGTGGCTTCAGCCTGTTCGATCGTGCGGAGATCATTCACCAGGCCAGGTACCACGGCTCCGATCCGAACCTGAGCGCCGGCACACTTGCGGCCCTTGGCGGAGCGGTCACCCACCATCAGAAAACCGTGCTGGTGGACTATGAAGCCCCTGAGCTGGCGGTGGGTTTCGTCATGGGCCACAACACCCTCGACGAATATTGGGACACCGACGCACATTCGGCGCTCAACCGCGACAAAGCCGGCAAACCTGCGCCCAACGCAGGCCCTCGCGGCGATACGCCGCGTCAGGACATCTCAAGCCAGGTGGCCGGGCCGATTCTGGAACACCTGCACCACAACTTCGCCACCGCCTGGTTCGACGCCACAGGTGAAGACCTGATGACCACTCGCGATGCCATGGCCTTGGGCAAACGCTTGAAATGCCCGCCCAACGAGCACCGGCATTTCGCTCAGATCCTGCGCACCCAGGCCCAGGAAGGCCGACGCGACATCGAGAAGCTCTACCTGCAAGCGGTGAACAACGCCACGGGCTTCATCTACATCGAAAACCAGTATTTTCGCTGGCCGCCGCTGGCCGAACTGATCAAGAAGGTCGCAGCCGCCCAGACCCATGGCGGGCGCGACCCCGGCAAGCACGGCGCTTTGCACCTGTTCGTGATCACCAATGTCACCGACGATGGGATCGGCAAAGGCACGGTCAACACCCAGCGCATGCTCGACAGCCTGGGGCGCGGCGACACCATGCCGAAAATCACCCAACTGCAACGCATCGAAGCAGCCAGGGCAAAAGCCGCAGTACAGGAGCCGGACCTGGGCGAACTGATCGAAGACCAGGCGCTGACCCTCTTGACCGGGCTGTTGACCGGGCGTGACAGCGCGATCAGCGAAAAGGCCCGCGAACAGCAGCGCGACGCCCAAAGCTCGGCGGCCTTTCGGATGGCTGTGCTCGAAGACCGGATCAAGGCCATCCAGCAAGAAGTGCTCAAACCCGAGGACATCCCCAACCTCAAGGTCCACATCTGCTCACTGGTGGCGCCTGACTCACCGGCTGGCAACTGGATGCCGGTGTACATCCACTCCAAGCTCATGATCATCGACGACGTCTTCACCACCCACGGCTCGGCCAACATCAACACTCGCAGCATGCAGGTGGATAGCGAATTGAACATTGCCCATGAGTGGGCGAGCACGACGCGGGATTTGAGGAGGAGGTTGTGGGACCTGCATACGGCGGGGAAGGGGGTGCAGGATGATCCGGAAGCGGCGTTCCAGGCTTGGCAAGACATCATTGATAAGAACAAGACACTCCAAGACGGCGAGTTCAAAAGCGAGCCTTATGCGCCGCTCGTCGAGTTTCATTACGCTCCTGCCAAGTTGACGGACCTCGACTGATGCGGCGATTACTGCTGCTTGCCTGCCTCACCCTTGCCGCCTGTGACGGCGGCAATGGGCTACCGCCATCCCCGGACAAGGACTTTCCGATGAAATCACTCGCCGCCATCAAGGACAATCTCGCCTTTACCTGCCAACATGAAGTTATCCCCCCGTCCAGTGCCGACAGCGATGTGCTGTTTCAGTACGCCCGTTACTTGCAGAAGAACAATCAGCTGAAACAGGACGCGAATACAGATCTTGAAATCGAGAGGCTGTACCGCATCGCCGCCGAAAATGGTCATCCCAAAGCCAGTATCAACCTGCAGAACGGCAGCCTGCGCGGCAAGTTCAAACTGCGAGGCCATGAGCTCCTGCGCTTCAGTCAAGACTTGATCGATGTCAACGTGGCCACGGGTTACTACTTCGTGTCGCTGTTTCTGAAAAACGGCATTGCCGATCTTAATCAGGACATCGAAATGTCGCTGCGCTACCTGCGCAAGGCCGCCGACGAGGGCAGTGCGCAAGCCCAATACGAAATCGGGGAGGCACTGGCGCCGAGCAGCAGGGCGCCGGATGTCGCGCGACATATGCGCCGTTGCGCAGCTGAACAAGGACAGGGGCGAGCCGCCCGCGCGTTGGGCGTCGATTTGCAGACTAAGAAGCAATACCGTGAATCGCTGGAAGCACTTCAGTTGGGAGTTGCAGCGGGTGATGACTCTTCTGCAGGCCGTCTAGGCGAGGGGTTTGGAGGGCCTGAGCCGACCAACGAACTGTATTACATGGGTCTGCAAGAAGACTTGGAACGCGCCGCACGCTACAAAACCATCTGGCGCATCCTGACCAGATATTCCTACGCCCACCCCAAAGTCCCCGAAATCAACGACATCCTCCCGCTGCCACCGGCCAAACTGCCGCCGTGGGACGGCAAGCTGCAGTGGCTGGAAGCCCGCGAAGCCAACGTCCCGCCCGAAAAACCTTCGCCGGAACTGATTCAGCGCCTGACCCAGGACCTGAAACTCGACCCCGCCACCGGCAGGCCGATGCCGGGCGCAAAAGGCTTTAGCCAGGCGCATCTTTCTGCCGACAGTTGCCTCGCCGGCAGCCCGTGCCCGGTCAGCGGTTACTGGCAGGTCGTCGAGCACTCGGCGCTGCACACGCCTGGCGGTCAGCCGATCATTCGTCATTTCGAGCAAGGCGATGTTTTTCCCGTTGAGCGGATGCGTTATCACGAAGATCGCATCTGGCCGCTGCCCAAGGCCGTCCGCGAAGGCCCGGTGCAAGTGATGTGGAGGCTGGCATGAAGAGCCGCGCCTGGGTGTGGTCATGCCTGTTGCTCGCGGGTTGCGACTCGCCAGAAGCCAGGCATGAGAACAGCGCATCGGTGCCGTCGCTTGGTGCGATTAAGGACAAGCTGGCCTTTACCTGCAAACACGAGCTTATCCCTCCGGCCAACGCCGACAGCGATGTGCTCTTCCAGTACGCCCGCTGGTTGGAAAAAAACAACCAGCTGAAACAGGACCCGAATACCGACCTTGAAATCACTCGGCTGTACCGAATCGCTGCCGAAAATGGCAATCCCAAAGCCAATATCAACCTGCAGAACGGCAGCCTGCGCGGAAAATTCAAACTGCGAGGCCATGAGCTCTTGCGCTTCAGTCAAGACCTGATCGATGCAAACGTCGCCACGGGGTACTACTTTGTTTCGCTGTTTCTGAAAAACGGTATCGCGGACTTGAAACAGGACATGGAAATGTCGCTGCGTTTTCTACGCAAAGCCGCCGATGAGGGAAGTGCGCAAGCCCAATACGAAATCGGTGATGCGCTGGCGCCTAGCGACAGGGCGCCGAATGTAGCGCGACAAATGCGCCGTTGTGCCGCTGAGCAAGGGCACGGTCCCGCAGCACTACAGCTAGCAATCAACCTCCAAGGTAGACGGGAATATCGAGATGCTTTGGAGGTGTTTCAACTCGGCGTCGCCGCAGGTAATTCAACCTCTGCTAGTTTTTTGCAAGGTGGATTTTCAGGCCCGGAACAAGCGAATAATTTAGATTATCTTGGTCAGCAGTCAGACCCTGAACGAGCCGGACGCTACAACAAAATCTGGAACATCCTCGCCGACTATTCATACGCCCACCCCAAAGTCCCCGAAATCAACGACATCCTCCCGCTGCCACCGGCCAAACTGCCGCCGTGGGACGGCAAGCTGCAATGGCTGGAAGCCCGCGAAGCCAATGTCTCGCCTGAAAAACCCTCGCCGGAGCTGATCCAGCGCCTGACCCAAGACTTGAAACTCGACCCCGTCACCGGAAGGCCGATACCTCAATCAACCTCGCTGACCCGATCAGCCGAGCTGAAAAAGGATTTCACATGAAAGGCATCATCCGCATCGGCGACAAAACCACCGGCGGCGGCACGGTCAAAACCGGCTCGGAGTCGATGATATTTGACGGTCTTGGCGCCGCGCGCGTAGGCGACAGCGTCTTGTGTCCACTGCCAGGCCACGGTGCAACGAGGATTGCCCAGGGCAATTCGGGATTCAGCGACGATGACGTGCCCGTCGCGTTTCACGGTGACCCTTGCGAGTGTGGCTGCACGTTGATTACTTCGCTGCCGGAAGCGACGGCGAGCTGATGGGGCTGGGTGTTTTTTCAAAACCCGAGCGGACGTGCTAGCGAGGGGTCATACCTGAGACACTGCATTATCGCTTCGCCAACAAGTTGGCTCCTACAGAATCCGCGGCATGAGGGTTTGATGATCGTTCCCAGGCTCGGCGTGGGAATGCCGTTGCTGACGCTCCGCGTCAAAGGGGCGCGGAGCGTCCGGAGAGCGGTTACCACGCGGAGCGTGGGAACCATCAAACCCGCAACGGCTTTTACTCCTCATACCCCAGATTCGGCGCCAGCCAGCGTTCGGTCACGCGCAGGTCTTGCTGTTTGCGGGCGGTGTAGCTTTCGACCTGATCCTTGTCGACCTTGCCCACGGCAAAATACTGCGCCTGTGGGTGGGCGAAGTACCAGCCGCTGACCGCTGCGGCCGGGAACATCGCGAAGTGCTCGGTCAGGAACACGCCGCTGACGCCCGGCTTGCCGTCGCCCTGGGTCGGGTCCAGCAGGTCGAACAGCTGCGCCTTTTCGGTGTGATCCGGGCAGGCCGGGTAGCCGGGGGCAGGGCGGATGCCGACGTATTTCTCTTTGATCAGCTCATCGTTGTCCAGGGTCTCATCCTTGGCGTAACCCCAGTGCTCTTTACGCACCTGCTGGTGCAGCCATTCGGCGCAGGCCTCGGCCAGACGGTCGGCCAGGGCCTTGACCATGATCGCGTTGTAATCGTCGCCCGCGTCCTGATACGCCTTGGACACTTCCTCGGCGCCGATCCCGGCGGTGGTGATGAAGCCGCCGATGTAGTCGGTGACGCCGCTGGCTTTCGGTGCGACGAAGTCGGCCAGCGAGAAGTTCGGCTTGCCGTCGGTCTTGATGATCTGCTGGCGCAGGTGATGCAGCTTGCTCAGGGGCTTGCCGTCATCGCCGTAGACTTCCAGGTCGTCGTTATCGACCTGATTGGCCGGCCAGAAACCAAACACGGCACGGGCACGAATCAGTTTTTCGTCGATCAGCTTGCGCAACATCTCCTGGGCGTCGTGGAACAGCGACGTGGCGGCTTCACCCACCACCTCATCGGTGAGGATGCGCGGGTATTTGCCGGCCAGGTCCCAGGAAATAAAGAACGGCGTCCAGTCGATGTACTCGGCCAGCACGTTGAGGTCTATGTCTTCCAGCACCTTGGCGCCGGTGAACGTCGGCTTGACCGGCACGTAGGCGGACCAGTCGAACTGCGGCTTCTTGGCTATCGCCGCGCCGTAGCTCAAACGCTCGGTGCGCGCGCTACGGGCCGAGGTGCGTTCGCGCACTTCGACGTATTCCAGCCGGGTTTTCTCGATGAACGCCGGCTTCAGTTCCTTGGACAGCAGCTGCGTGGCAACCCCCACCGCGCGGGACGCATCGGTGACGTAGATCACGGCGTCGTTGCTGTACTTGGGCTCGATCTTCACCGCCGTGTGGGCCTTGGAGGTCGTGGCGCCGCCGATCATCAGCGGCAGGTGGAAGTCCTGACGCTGCATTTCCCGAGCGACGTGCACCATCTCGTCCAGCGACGGGGTGATCAGGCCGGACAAACCAATGATGTCGCACTTCTGTTCTTTGGCCACCTGCAGGATTTTCTCCGCCGGCACCATCACCCCCAGGTCGACGATGTCGTAGCCGTTGCAGCCCAGGACCACGCCGACGATGTTCTTGCCGATGTCGTGCACGTCGCCCTTGACCGTGGCCATGAGGATCTTGCCCTTGGCTTCGGGCTTGTCACCTTTCTCCGCTTCGATGAACGGAATCAGGTGCGCCACGGCCTGCTTCATGACCCGGGCAGATTTCACCACCTGGGGCAGAAACATTTTCCCCGAACCGAACAGGTCGCCGACGATGTTCATGCCGGACATCAGCGGGCCTTCGATGACCTCGATGGGGCGCTTGAAAGTCAGTCGCGATTCTTCGGTGTCTTCGACGATGTGGGTGGTGATGCCCTTGACCAGTGCGTGCTCCAGCCGCTTGTTGACCTCCCAGCCGCGCCATTCCTCGGTTTCCGCTTCCTTGACGCTGCCGTCGCCTCTGTACTTGTCGGCAAGGGCCAGCAATGCGTCGGTGCCTTCCGGCGTGCGGTTGAGGACCACGTCTTCCACCGCGTCACGCAGTTCGGCCGGGATCTGGTCGTAGATCTCCAACTGGCCAGCGTTGACGATGCCCATGGTCAGCCCGTTGCGGATCGCGTACAGCAGGAACACCGAGTGAATCGCCTCGCGCACCGGGTTGTTGCCACGGAACGAGAACGACACGTTGGACACGCCACCGGAGGTCAGGGCGTGGGGCAGGTGGTCGCGGATGTAGGCGCAGGCGTTGATGAAGTCGACGGCGTAATTGTTGTGCTCCTCGATACCGGTGGCGATGGCGAAGATGTTCGGGTCGAAGATGATGTCTTCCGGCGGGAAGCCTACGTCGTTGACCAGGATGTCGTAGGAGCGCTTGCAGATTTCCTTCTTGCGCGCCTCGGTGTCGGCCTGACCGTCTTCGTCAAAGGCCATCACCACCACGGCGGCGCCGTAGCGCTTGCACAGTTTGGCGTGGTGAATGAACTGCTCCACGCCTTCCTTCATGCTGATGGAGTTGACGATGCCCTTGCCCTGGATGCACTTGAGGCCCGCTTCGATCACCTCCCACTTGGAGGAGTCGATCATGATCGGCACGCGGGAGATGTCCGGCTCACCGGCAATCAGGTTGAGGAAGGTCACCATGGCCTTCTTCGAGTCCAGCATGCCCTCGTCCATGTTGATGTCGATCACCTGGGCGCCGGCTTCCACCTGCTGCAGGGCGACTTCCAGGGCTTCGGTGTAATTGTCTTCACGGATCAGGCGGGCAAAGCGCGCGGAGCCGGTGATGTTGGTGCGCTCGCCGACGTTGACGAACAACGAGCTGCGATCAATGGTGAACGGTTCCAGGCCGGACAGGCGACAGGCCTTCGAAATGTCCGGGATCACCCGCGGCGCGTAGCCCTTTACCGCGTTGGCGATGGCCTTGATGTGCCCGGGCGTGGTGCCGCAGCAGCCGCCCACAATGTTGAGAAAGCCGCTCTGGGCGAATTCTTCGATCACCGCCGCCGTCTGGTTCGGCGCTTCGTCGTATTCGCCGAATTCGTTGGGCAGGCCGGCGTTGGGGTGCGCGGAAATGTGGGTGCTGGCCTTGTTCGACAGCTCTTCCAGATAAGGACGCAGCTCGCTGGCACCGAGGGCGCAGTTCAGGCCCACGGAAATCGGCTTGGCGTGGCTGACCGAGTTCCAGAACGCTTCGGTGGTCTGCCCGGACAGGGTGCGCCCGGACGCGTCGGTGATGGTGCCGGAGATCATGATCGGCAGCTCGAACCCCACCTCTTCGAACACGCCTTGCACGGCGAAGATCGCGGCCTTGGCGTTGAGTGTGTCGAAGATGGTCTCGATCAGGATCAGGTCGGCGCCGCCTTCGATCAGGCCTTTGGTGGCTTCGGTGTAGTTCTCTACCAGCTCGTCGAAGGTGACGTTGCGGTAGCCGGGGTTGTTGACGTCCGGCGACAGCGAACAGGTGCGGCTGGTGGGGCCGAGCACGCCGGCAACGAAGCGCGGTTTGTCCGGTGTTTCCAGGGTCTTGGCGTCGGCGACCTTGCGCGCCAGGCGGGCGCCTTCGACGTTGAGTTCGTAGACCAGCGCTTCCATGCCGTAGTCGGCCTGGGACACCTGGGTGGCGTTGAAGGTGTTGGTTTCCAGGATGTCGGCGCCGGCGTCGAGGTATTCCTTCTCGATGGCGCCGATCACGTCCGGGCGGGTCAGGATCAGCAGGTCATTGTTGCCCTTGATGTCGCTGGGCCAGTCGGCGAAACGCTTGCCACGGTAGTCTTCTTCTTCCAGGCGATAACTCTGGATCATCGTGCCCATGCCGCCGTCGAGGATCAGGATCCGCTCTTTAAGTGCCTGCTGGAATGCTTGAAGACGCGCGCTGCGATCTGACATAGGTCTACCCGGATGAAGAAAAGCTGAAAATGAAGAGCTGGAAACAAGCGGTAATACGAAGCGCGAAATGATAGCAAACCTGCGCCGTTTTAAACCGTTCGCGGTTTTACATGAATCTGGTTCATGTTGAGGGGATGTCTGTCCATGTTGGAGCGAGGCTTGCCCGCGAAGCGCTGGGTGCCATCACAAATGCTCCAAAACAGAACACCTTCGCGGGCAAGCCTCACTCCAGCAAAGAACACCGGTCGATCCGGTATGAGCGTTTGTTCAGTCAATTTTTTATAACGGTCTGACGACGCCTTCGCGGGCAAGCGCGCTCCTACAAGTGTTGGGTTTGCGTCTTAAACCCTTACAGAACATGGCCTGCCGCCATTATTCGTGCGGTCGGAGGCGGCGAACCTTTTGCGCCATCAGGCAGTCCGAACCTGCGAGTCGTCCTGAATCGTTGGCGTTGAACAGGCCATGCCGAAGGGCTGTGTTGTAGTTTCCAGTGTAGGTAACAAGAGGTTAGCGATGTTGATTTCGGTTCAAGCCCTGCGGGCACTCGCCGCGTGGGCCGTAGTGTGTCATCACTTCATGCAGATTTTCTTCGACTTCCACCCGAGCGGTCCGCTGGGTGAGTTCTTCTCCTCCAAGGGCGCGGTCGGCGTCGACATCTTCTTCGTCATCAGCGGCCTGGTCATCTACCTCTCGACCCTCGACAAAGACATGCCGGCCGGGCGCTTCATGCTTAACCGCATCATCCGGATCGTCCCCGCCTATTGGCTGTATACGCTGGTCATGGGTCTGCTGGTGGTCGTCGCCAGCCCGCTGTTGCCGCATCAAGTGGTCGACTGGCAAAGCTTCATGCTCTCGCTGCTGTTCATTCCTTCGGAGAATCCGGGTGGCTATGGCTTGTACCCGACCCTGAACGTCGGCTGGACACTGAACTACGAGATGCTGTTCTACGTGCTGTTTTCCCTGGTGTTCCTGTTCCAGCAACGCCATCGCCCGCTGATCATCGCGGCAGCGTTGTTCGCCGTCAGCGATGTGCTGGGGCGCTCGGGCTTGATCAGCCGCTTCTACGCCAACGACATCGTGTATGAGTTTCTGCTGGGCATCGGCATCGGCATGGTTTACCGAAGGGGCTGGATCAGCCAGCGGTTGTGGCTGCCGCTGGTGGCCATCGGCGCGGCGCTGTTCACCATCAATGCGCTGCAGCCCAGCAATCGCTTCCTTAACTGGGGTGTGCCGAGCGCGGTGATTGTGGTGGCGTGTATTTCCCTTGAACCGTATTTCCGTGGCAATCGCTTCCTGAAAACCATGGGCGATTGTTCGTATTCGGTGTATCTGTTGCACGTGCTGGTGCTGTACGGCGGCTGGTTGCTGACCGAGCGGTACGGCCTGAACCCGTACGCCGTGTTTGCGGTGTGCGTGCCGATCATTGCGCTGGGGGCCCTGGCCAGTTACGAAGTGATCGAGAAGGGGCTGTATCGCCGGATGAAGGGCTGGCTGGATAACCGACGGCTGGCGAAGGAAACGGCGCTTTCCTGAGTAGGCGTGGGTGTTCTTTACCTGAGTAGAATACTAGGACTTTGTCAGTTGCTTCCGATTGGCGTAAACTGCCGCCACGTCTGCGAGGAATTTTCATGACCGCTATTACTATTACTGATGCCGCCCACGATTATTTGGCCGACCTGCTGGAAAAGCAGAACACGCCGGGCATCGGCATCCGCGTGTTTATTACCCAGCCTGGCACCCAATACGCTGAAACCTGCATTGCTTACTGCAAGCCAGGCGAAGAGAAACCCGAAGACAAGGCCATCGGCCTGAAAAACTTCACGGCCTGGATCGACTCGTTCAGTGAAGCGTTTCTGGACGACGCGGTTGTCGACTACGCCACCGACCGCATGGGCGGCCAGCTGACCATCAAGGCGCCCAACGCCAAAGTCCCGATGGTCAACGCCGACAGCCCGATCAACGAGCGCATCAACTACTACCTGCAAACCGAGATCAATCCGGGACTGGCCAGCCACGGCGGCCAGGTCAGCCTGATTGACGTCGTCGAAGAAGACGACGCCAACATCGCGGTGCTGCAGTTCGGTGGGGGTTGCCAGGGTTGTGGTCAGGCCGACGTCACGCTCAAGGAAGGCATCGAGCGCACCTTGCTCGAACGCATTCCCGAGCTGAGCGCCGTGCGCGACGTGACCGACCACACGCAAAAAGAGAACGCTTACTACTGAGTGGTGGAGCGCCTCAACGAAAAAGCCCCGACTGGTTCGGGGCTTTTTTGTGGGCGAAGGCTTTTGTAGGAGGGCGCTTGCCCGCGATTGCGTCCTGCCAGACCACCTGATGTTTGATGACACACCGCCATCGCGGGCAAGCGCGCTCCTACAGTCGCTCAGCAGCTACGGTCTGAACAGATGCGCATGCCCCGCGCGGTACAGCGCCGACTCACTGAACACCTCATTGCCCAGCACACGCCCCACCAGGATCAATGCCGTGCGCCGAAAGCCTTTTTCCTGCACCTTCGCCTCGATGTCAGCCAAGGTTCCGACCACCCAGCCCTGATCCGGCCAGCTGGCGCGGTGCACCACGGCAATCGGGCAGTCTGCGCCGTAGTGCGGCGTCAACTCGGCCACGATCCGGCCGACGTGCTTGACTCCCAGGTGAATCGCCATGGTCGCCTTGTGCTGTGCCAGCTCGCCCAGCGCTTCGCCGTCGGGCATCGGGGTGCTGTCGGCGTAGCGGGTCAGGATCACGGTCTGGGAAATGTCCGGCAGGGTCAGTTCGGTGCCGAGTATCGCCGCGCACGCCGCAGTGGCCGTCACCCCGGGGATGATCTCGAACGGGATCTGCAATGCCCGCAGGCAACGAATCTGCTCGCCAATCGCGCCGTACAGGCTAGGATCGCCGGAGTGGACGCGCGCCACATCCTGGCCCTGTTCATGAGCGGATTTCATCAGCGCGATGATCTGCTCGAGGTGCAATTCGGCGCTGTTGGTGACCTGAACCGCCTGATGGCCTTCCAGCACGGCTTCCGGGACCAAGGAGCCTGCGTAGATGATGACCGGGCAACTGCGGATCAGGCGTTGGCCCTTGACCGTGATCAGTTCCGGGTCGCCGGGGCCTGCGCCGATGAAAAAAACGGTCATGGTGAATTCCTTGAACTGTAGGAGCGCGCTTGCCCGCGAATGGGAACGTTCTGCAACCGATGTATCGCCTGACACTACGCAATCGCGGGCAAGCGCGCTCCTACAGGAGTCCGGCAAGGGCGAACGTAGCGTCGCGGGTTTTGCAGCGGGTGATCAATAAACGATGCGGGGCGTTGAGCAGCTGCGAAGCTAACGCCAGCGCCGCGCTTTCTGCGACGCCATAACAACCGGTGGCCTCGAACGCAGCCATCGAACGATGGCTCAACTGCGGCTCGAACCTGGCCAGTTCATCGGCGCTGAATACCACCAGCGGCAGCCCCAGCGCTTCGGCCAGCTCAACCAGCCCCGGCTCCGACGATTTCAGGTTGATGGAGGCGAGGGCGGTGATGGCTTCAATACGAAGGCCGTGGTCCGTGAGGCTGCTTTCAATCAAAGCCTGCAGCGACCCGGCCGAACAACCCCGCCGGCATCCAATGCCCGCCACCAGCGTCGGCGGCAGGCGGGTAGCGGTCATGCGGCCTGTGGCAGTTCGGTGGCGCGCAACTCAGGGTTGTTACGACGGAACAGCCAGGCGCTGATCAGGCCCATGGCCACCCAGAACACGAAATTGGTCAGCAGCGAGGCCGTTTTGAACTGCGCCGCCAGGGCTTCCGGGGCCAGGCTTGAATGAACGACGGGCTGCGGCGCGCCGATGACATGGGGCACCACCAGAATCGCAACGGCCAGTGCCTTGAGCGCCCAATGCCGACCGAACACGATCAGCGACAGGCCAACGGCCGTCGACGCCGCCGCGCCAATCCACCAGAACTGACGCTGAGTCAGGTCCGCAGCCGCAGTGCCGGGCAGTTCGGGCGGCAGGCCGAGGGTCGGCGCCAGGACGAACACCGCAAAACCTGCCAAACCCCAGAGTGCGCCCTGAGACGTACGAGCCGGCGCGCGCAGGGTGTACAGCGCCGCAAGCATCAAGGAGAAGCCGACTGCCACCACCAGATTGCCGCCCGCGGTGGAGGTAACCCGCTGCCAACCGTCTTCCGGTTCCCAGGCTTCGGCATCATGCACATGGCCGGGCATGGCGCCGTCGGCATGTTCGTGGGCTTGAGCGGCTTGAGCAGCCGGGGCTTTTTCGTAGGTCTCCGCCAGATGAATCAGCGGCCCGACCCACAAACTCTGCAGCACGGTTAGCAACAGGGCCGCGATCAGCCCGGTGAACCCGGCCGTTTGCGCGATACGCTTGAACATGGCGTCAGGCCTCAATGGCACGGAAAGGCAGAGCTGTGACGGGTGTCGTGCGCCGCGTTGTGCACCGCGTCGATGTGCGAGAAGCCGGCGAAGTAGACCAGGAACGCACCCAGGATCATTGCGCTGACGGCAGCGGTCAGGCGTTGGCTTTGGGTGGCGGTAGCGGTAGCGGGGGTGCTGGAAGCTGCATGGGTGGTGGTGCTGATCGACATGGCGCGTCCCTCTGAAAATATCAGCGAGCAGGAAAGCGCAGGGAAACCCGCTGACAGGCGTCAGCAGAGACTCAACAGCGCCCGCCCACCGCGGGTTTGTTAGGTGTCAGTTGCGGGCCGGTCTCCGGGCTTGCGAGGGGCAGAACGCGCGCGGCGTGCACCTCCAAGAGTCGCCTTCCCATGCCCCATGCCAACAGCCATGACAGACACAGTGGATTGACTCTTCTCTCGCTTACCGTTGCGGGGGCAGCGCCGGACTTGCACAAGCCTTGCGGCCGATACGCACCGGTTTCCCGTTTCACCCTGTGAGGGGCACCCGTAACAAGGCGTGTAGGAAAGCATGGTAAGGGTGCTTCGTCAATCGACGGCCTCCTCGCGGAGGGGGCTGCTGTCGCAGGGCTTGTCCGACCGAGGTCTCGCCGGCATTCCAGTTCCCGTGTAGCGGTGAGCTTGCTCGCGATAGCTGTTTCAGGCGCGGGCGATGTGTCGAATGTGCGGCCGCCATCGTGAGCTAGCTCACTTCTACATGGTCTGACGCCGTATCGAACATCGATACCTCACGGGTGAATTACGACCCCATGACACCGATTACGACGTGTGTACGGACATCGCCTTGCGTGCTGCGTCATATCGCCTATACCTAGCACCATATCGTTAATCGATACGGGTGAATCTTGAAAATAACCGACGTCTTTCACTGCCTCTGGCAGGAAAATGCCTGCGGTCCGTCACTGGCGGCGCGCTTGCCGACACGTACCCGTTGCGTAGTAATCGGCGCGGGCTACACCGGTCTGTCTACCGCGCTGGCGTTGAGCGAGGAGGGCGGCGCCCAGGGTGAGGTGGTGGTCATCGACGCAATGGCCATCGGTGCAGGCGCTTCCGGGCGCAATGGCGGGCAGGTGATTCCCGGCCTCAAGCTCAACCCGGACGAACTGATCGCGCGGTTCGGCCCGGCGCGGGGGGCGGCGATGGTGGAACTGGTGGGGGACGCGTCCGATTACGTGTTCCGCCTGATCGACCGGCTCGGCATCGCCTGTGGCGCACAGCAGAACGGCTGGCTTCAGGCCGCCCACAACGAGCACGCCCTCAGCCTGCTGCAGGCCCGTGCCGCGCAATGGCAGGCGCGTGGCGCCGGCGTTGAGATGCTCGATCGCCCGCAAGTCGCCGAGCGGCTGGGTACCGCTATCTATCAGGGCGCGCTGCTGGACCGCCGGGCCGGACAGCTTCAGCCGTTCGAGTACGTGCACGGACTGGCCGCCGCCGCCCGGCAACGTGGCGTGGCCATTTTCGAGCACTGCGCAGCACTCAGCCTGCGTCGCTCAGCGTCGGGCTGGACCGTGCTGACCGCCGGCGGCGAGATTCAGGCCGAGCAGGTCATCATCGCCACCAACGCCTATTCCTCCCCGTTATTGCCCGCGCTGCCCCACACCTACGTCACCTTGTGGAGTTTGCAGGCGGCCACCGCGCCGCTGCCCGCCGAGTTGCAGGCGCAGGTGCTGCCCGACGGGCTGCCGGTGTCCGACACTTTTCGGGTGCTGCGCTATTTCCGCAAGACCGAGGACGGCCGCTTTGTGCTGGGCACTCGCGGGGCGTTCCGCGATGCCTTGAATGAGCACGATGTGGCCCGCGTGCACCGGGAAATGCTCGACATCTACCCGATGCTGGCCGGCACCCCGATCACCCACTGCTGGTGCGGACGGGTCGCGGTACCGGCGGCAAGCATTCCGTTGCTCAGCCAGCCGGCACCCGGTCTGACGGTCGCCCTGGGCTATTACGGGCGGGGCGTGGCCATGGCCACCCGCATGGGCGCACTGGTCGCCGATCTGGTGCAGGGTCTGCCGCCAGAGGAGAGCATTTACCCGGTCACGCCCTTCAAAGCCATGCCGGCTGCGCCCCTGCACCGCAACGTCGCCCGGGTCGCGGCCAATGTCATGCGCCTGCAAGACCTGTTCGAACGCCGGGCGCGGGGAGGTCACCGATGAGCCGCCCCCAGACCTCGAGCGTGGCAGTCTCCGCGCCTGTTGTGGTCACGCCGCGGCGCTCCCGGGCCCGGCTGTTCGACGCGCTGCTGAACCTGCCGGGCGGGCTGATCACCTGCACCCTGATTCTGTTTGCCCTGGGCCTGCTGCTGTACATGAGCGTGCGGGTCAACGACGGGCAGATCATCGGTTCGGCGTTTACTCTGGATAACCTGTCCTCGGCGCTCACCGACCCGTTGACGCGCCTGGTGTTGCTGCGCTCGATCATCCTGTCGGCGATTGTCACCCTGGCGACGGTGGCGCTGGCGTTTCCCGTGGCCTACTACCTGGCGTTCAGGGCCGGTCGCTGGCGTCATCTGCTGTTGTTTCTGGTGACGCTGCCGTTCTGGACCAGCTACTTGCTGCGGGTCTTTGCCTGGAAAATCGTCCTGGCCTACAACGGCGTGCTCAACTCGGCGTTGATGCTGCTGGGCATCACCGATGCGCCGTTGACCGGTTTGCTCAATACCCCGGCCACAGTGGTGGTGACGCTGGCCCACGCCTACGCCGCGTTCGCGGTGCTGCCGTTGTACATCTGCCTGCAAGGGCTGCCGAAGAACCTGTTCGAAGCCGCCGCCGACCTGGGCGCGAGGCCTTATCAGGGGTTCCTGCGGGTGCTGCTGCCACTGTCGGTGCCGGGGATTCTGTCGGCGGCGCTGGTGGTGTTCGTGCCCACGGTGGGGGACTACGTGACCCCGGCGCTGGTGGGCGGGCCCAACAGTTCGATGATCGGTACCCTGATTCAGGCGCAGTTCGGCAAAGCCAACGATTGGCCGGCCGGTGCGGCGCTGGCGGTGATCAGCATGATCGCCATTGCCCTGGTCGTGATGGCGGCGCGATGGATCATCACCCGCTGGAGCACCCGCACATGAACCGCTACCTGAGCCGCCACGGGTTGCTGGCCTACGTCGCGGCCTATCTGGTGTTTCTGTACCTGCCGACGCTGTTGATCCCGGTGTTTTCGTTCAACGATTCCATCGCGCCCGTCTTCCCGCTCAAGGGCTTCACCCTGCAGTGGTATCAAACCCTGCTGGACGACCCCCGCCTGCGCAACGCCGCGCTGAACAGCCTGATGGTGGCGAGCATCGCGGCGGCCGTCGCCACGGTGGCGGGGTGTCTGATTGCCTACGCCGACCTGCGCCGCAGCACGCCGCTGGCCCGCAGTATTTCGCTGCTGGCGCGGTTGCCGATCCTGCTGCCCGGCGTGGTGCTGGGCATCGCCTTGCTGGTGGGCGTCAACCTTATTGGCCCCGGCCCATCGCTGGGCTCGATCGTGGTCGGGCACGTGTGCTTTTGCCTGCCGACCACGGTGGTGGTGATGCGCAGCCGTTTCGCCGCGTTCCCGCGCAGCCTCGAAGACGCGGCCATGGACCTGGGCGCGGACGAGTGGACCACCTTGCGCCGTGTGGCCTTGCCCCTGGCGCTGCCGGGCCTGCTGTCCGCGTTCATGCTGGCCTTCATCACCTCGTTCGACGAGTTCATCGTCGCGTTCTTCCTGGTGGGCACCGAGCCGACCCTGCCGATTTACATCTGGAGTCAGCTGCGCTTTCCCAAACAACTGCCCAGCGTCATGGCGCTGGGCACGGTGATCCTCGTGGTTTCCGTGATCCTCGCTGCGTTCGCCGAGCATGTGCGACGCCGCGGCACCCGTTCCTCTGCCCCTTCCATTACGAAATAGCTCGGAGGTCTCATGAACATTCGCATGACCGATTCACGCTCTTGGGTGCTGGGGTTGAGCGCATTTGCGCTGGGCCTCACGTTTTTCCAGCAGGGCGCCCAGGCCGCCGACAGCGGCAAGCTGACCTATTTCACCTGGTCCGGGTACGAGTTGCCGCAGTTCCACAGCGATTTCGAAAAGGCCCATCTGGGGCAGGTCGATATCTCGGTGTTTGGCGACGATGACGATGCGCTGTCCAAGGCGCGTGCCGGCTTTCACCCTGACCTGGCGCACCCGTGTTACGACAAGATCGAGCGCTGGAAGCAGGCCGGCCTGATTCAGCCGCTGGACCCTAAACGCTTGAAGAACTGGGATCAGGTATTCCCCGTGCTGCAGAAGCTGCCGGGCATCGTCGATGCCGACGGCAAGGTCTGGATGGTGCCGTGGGACTGGGGTAACACCTCGATCCTGTACCGCACCGACCTGGTGAAAAACCCCGAGGCGACCTGGAAGATGTTCTTCGATCCCGCGTCGCCCTACGCCGGCAAGATGGCGACCATCGACGCCGTTCACGACACGCCGCTGGTGGCTGCCTTGCTGGCAGGGGTCGACCCGTTCAAGAAAATGGACGAGAGCCAGCTCGATAAGGTGGGCGCGATGCTGCGTCAGCAACGGCCGTTGATGTCCTCGTACACCACGGACATGACCTCGGTGGAGCAAAGCCTGGCCAGCGGCGAACTGGTGGCGGCCATGGCCTGGAACGCCTCGGCCACGGCGCTGAAAAAACAGAACGTGCCGGTGGCGTTCATGAAACCCAAGGAGGGCATGTTGACCTGGGTCTGCGGCATGGTCCTGCTCAAGGACGCCAAACACGTGGACCTGGCCTATGACTTCATCAACGCGCGCCTGAACCCGGAGTCCGGGGCCAGCCTGATCAACGAATACGGCTACGGCAGTGCCAGCAAAGCCGCCTTCGCCAAGGTGCCGCCGGCCAGGCTCGAAGAACTGTCCCTGCCCAACGACCCGGAAACCATGCTGCGCGAGACCGTGCTGACCAAGCCGATTCCCAGCAACGACGACCTGGCCAAGTTGTTTGAGCGGGTCAAGGCGGGTGGGTGAGGCCATGCCGGGTCTCGGCTGTTGATTCTGCCCGGAGGGCGTGGGAGTCCAGCTTGCTGACGATCTGCCGCGTAGCGGTAGTAGAACCAGATAACGCAGTGCATCAGGCCTATGGCGGTGTCAGGTTTTGCAGCCAGTGCCTGGCAAATCGTCGGCAAGCCGGACTCCCACGCCTGCGGCAGAAGCCCGTTCAACGTTGATGAGGGAATTATCGTGACAAACCCCTGTGTGGTCAGCCTCAAAGGCGTCAGCAAGCGCTACACCGAGAGCATTCTGAGCGTGGACAACATCGACCTGGACATCGCCAGCGGTGAGTTCATCAGCCTCCTCGGGCCGTCCGGCTGTGGCAAGACCACCACTTTGCGCCTGATCGCGGGATTCGAGGGGCCGACAGCGGGGCGGATTTTCATCGATGGCCAGGACCTCACTGCCGCGCCGCCGTACGGGCGTCCGGTGAACACGGTGTTCCAGGACTACGCGCTGTTCCCGCACCTGAACGTCAGCGACAACGTCGGTTTCGGTCTGAGCCTGGCCGGGGTCGGTGCGGCCCAAGCGCTCACGCGAATCCGCGACATGCTGGAACTGGTGGGGCTGGCCGACAAAGCCCGTGCGCGGGTGCAGGATCTATCAGGCGGACAGCAGCAGCGGATTGCCATGGCCCGGGCGCTGGTGTGCCGGCCACGGGTGCTGTTGCTGGATGAACCGTTGTCGGCGCTGGACGCGCACCTGCGCCAGCACATGCAGGTCGAGCTCAAGCGCTTGCAGGCGCAGTTGGGCACCACCTTCGTGATGGTGACCCACGACCAGACCGAAGCCCTGTCGATTTCCGACCGCATCGCGGTGATGCGCAACGGTCGCATCGAGCAAGTGGCCGGCCCCGCCGAGCTGTACGACCAGCCGGCGACCCCCTTCGTCGCTGGTTTTATCGGGGCCAGCAACCTGCTGCCGGGTGAGGTGACCGGCAGTGACGCCGCGTTGTTCAGCGTGCGGGTCGGTGCGATGCACATGCTGGCGCGCAGCGACACACCGCTGCGCAGCGGGGACCCGGTCACCGTGTCGTTGCGTCCCGAAGACCTGCGCATGGAGGCACGACCCGCAGAGATCGACGGGGCAATGACCCAGGCCACCGTGCTGCAGACGCTGTTTCACGGGCGCTCCCTGCGCATTCAGGTCAGCGTGCCCGGCGTCGACACCCTGACCCTGGACTTGCCCCGGGACGGCAATGCCCAGCATCACGCCGCGCTCAGGCCCGGCGACGGCATTTACCTGAGCGTCGCGCCGGGGGTGGCGCGGGCGTTTCCTGCCGCGCGGCCCTGAGCCGGCCGCGCTTTGCACTCTTTTGACAGACTGAGGATTCGGACATGAGCACGACGTATCAGGCACTGGCGCAACGCAGCGCCGCCCAATGGCAGCAGCGTTTGAGCGGTTTCGACTACCGCATCAGCAACTTCATCGACGGCGAGCCCTGTGCCGCGCTCAGTGGCGAGACGTTCGAGGTGGTCAACCCAGCCACCGGCAAAGTCCACGGCACGGCGCCCCGCAGCGCCGCCGCCGACGTCGATGTGGCAGTGAAAGCCGCGCGCCGGGCGTTCAAATCCGGCAGCTGGTCGCGGCTCGCACCCCGGGACCGCATGGCCGTGCTGTACCGCTTCGCCCGCCTGATCGACGAAAACGCCGAGGCGTTCGCCATGCTCGACGTGCTGGACATGGGCAAGCCGATCACCGACATGCTGGAAGTCGACGTGCCGTATTCGGCGCTGTCGTTCCAGTTCTTCGCCGAAACCATCGACAAGCTGGAAGGCGCCGTCACCAGCACCACGCCCGAAGCGCTGCATTACATTCTGCGGCAGCCGCTGGGGGTGGTGGGGCTGATCGTGCCGTGGAATTACCCGCTGCTGATGGCCGCCTGGAAACTCGCCCCGGCGCTGTCCATGGGCAACTCGGTGGTGCTCAAGCCCGCCGAGCAGTCGCCGTCCAGCGCTGTTTTGCTGGCAAGCCTGTTCATGGAGGCCGGCGGGCCACCGGGGGTGTTCAACGTGGTCCAGGGCTTTGGCCATGAAGCGGGGGCGGCGCTGGCGTTGCACATGAACGTCGACAAGATCGGCTTCACCGGTTCGGTGGAGGTGGGCAAGAAGATGTTCATCTACGCCGGTCAATCGAACATGAAGCGCGTGACCACCGAATGCGGCGGCAAGAGCCCGCAGATCATCCTGGCCGACGTTGCCGACCTGGACCGCGCCGTCAGTTACGCGGTCAACGGCATTTACGCCAACCAGGGCGAGGTGTGCAACGCCGGGTCCCGGCTGCTGGTGCAGGACAGCATCTACGACGAGTTCATCGAGCGTTTCAGCGCCGTGGCCCAGGGCCGATACCTGCCCGGCGACCCCTTCGATCCGGGCACCCGCATGGGGTCGATGGTGTCGTTCGAGCAGCAGAAAAGGGTGCTGGGTTACATCGACAAGGCCAACGTCGAGGGCGGGCGGCTGGTGTTTGGCGGCGGCATTCCCAAGGGCCTGGAGCAGGGCGCCTACGTCAGTCCGACCTTGTACGCCGACATCAGCCCGGAGATGACCCTGGCCCGGGAAGAAGTGTTCGGTCCGGTGGCGGCGGCCATTCGCGTCACCGGCCTGGAGCATGCGCTGGAGATCGCCAACGATTCGATCTATGGCCTGGCGGCGTCGGTCTGGACCCAGAACATCGACAAGGCGCTGACCTTCGCCCGGGACGTGGAAGCGGGGATCGTCTGGGTCAATTGTTTTGATCACGGCGACATGACCCAGCCGTGGGGCGGGTTCAAGCAGTCGGGCAACGGGCGTGATCGCTGCCTGGAAGCGCTGACCCATTACTCCCAGACCAAATCGGTGTGGGTGCACCTGGGCGGTTGACGCTTCGGGTGCGTCCGGTACAGTCGCGGCCGTCATCAGTGATCGCGCCGTCGACGCCGCCATAGGCCCGCCATCCCGGTGACCGTCACCTATAACAACAGCCATTATTTGCGAGCGCCTCATGCCGTCAGAGCCTACGCCCCACGACACACTGCCCCCGCAAGCGAGCGACAGCGACACGCTATCGCCACAGCAGTCGCCGCTGTTCGCCAGCACCCTGGCCCGCGGGCTGGAAGTGATCATGGCGTTCCGCGCGGGCAACCCGAGCATGAATCTGCCGGAGATTGCCGCCGCCACCGGCATCACCAAAAGCGCGGCCCAGCGGTTTGCATTCACCCTGGAAACCCTGGGCTATCTGCGCAAGGATCCGCACAGCAAACGCTATCAACTGACCCCGCGGGCCTTGTCCCTGGGCTTCGGCTATTTGCAGACCGACAGCCTCATCGACCGCGCCTCGCCGTACCTGCACCAGCTCAACCGCGAATGCCACGAGAGCTGCAACCTGTCGGAGCCCGACGGCCACGAGATGGTCTTCGTCGCGCGCTTCCCCAGCCACAATCAGGTGATGATTCCCATGCCGCTGGGCCTGAGCCTGCCGATGTATTGCACCGCATCGGGCCGTGCGTACCTGTCGCGCCTGGCACCGCAGGCCTGCGCCGAGCTGCTGGACGCCATGCCTCGGCCGTCGCACACCCACGCCACCGTGACCGAACTCGATGCGCTGCTGAGCAAGATCGGCGAGGCCCGGGAGGAGGGTTACAGTGCCATCGAGGGTGAGTATTTCCTGGGTGATATCAGCCTGGCCGCGCCGATTGTCGATGCGGGCGGCATGCCGCTGGGCGCGATCAATATCTCGGTTCCGGCCAGCCGCTGGAGTTTCGAAGACGCCCGCAAGGCCTTCGCCCCAGCGCTGATCCACACCGCCCACGCGATTTCCAGCGCGGGCTGGAGTCAGCGTTCGGGCGGGTTTCGGTAGTCTGGTTTTAGGGCCGCTTCGCGGCCCATCGCAGGCAAGCCAGCTCCCACGGCCTGCGGCCAGAATCAAAAGCCTATCGTAGGCATGCCTCGCTCCAGCAAGGTTGACGGAGTTTGAGCAAATGCGCTTCTGCCGTAGGCGTGGGAGCTGGCTTGCCTGCGATCTGCCGCGCAGCGGTAGCAAAACCGGTGCACGCGGTCTGTCTGACACCCCGCCGCCATGAACGCCCCGCCATCGACCGAGCATTGAC
The DNA here is from genome assembly GCF_040202885.1 of Xanthomonas sp. WHRI 1810A. Lineage (NCBI taxonomy): Bacteria > Pseudomonadati > Pseudomonadota > Gammaproteobacteria > Lysobacterales > Lysobacteraceae > Xanthomonas > Xanthomonas sp. WHRI 1810A. The sequence continues at coordinate 12,654 of NZ_JBEGED010000018.1, read as the reverse complement.
CTGACCCTGACCACTGCGTAGCCTTGCGCAGTCGAGGTTCGCCGGGCTGCTTGTCAGCCGGCGCTAAGAAGGGAATGCGGTCGATGCCGCAGCTGCCCCCGCAACTGTAAACGGTCATGTTCATTGCACAGCCACTGCGCACAGCGGGAAGGCGCGATGAATGCCTGTCGGGTTTCACTCAAACCCTCAGCGCCACCGTAAGCCAGGAGACCTGCCTCGACCGGACCTCGCGTCCACGTATTCTCACTACAACCGGGCGGGGTGATCCGGTGGCGAATCGAACGGCCAGCGGTCCTGCTGCGCGGTTCTCGTCCCTTTTGCCCGCCGTCAAGCTCAAGGGTATCCGATGAAAACGCTGGCCAAACTTCCCGTCACTATCGTCACCGGCTTCCTCGGCTCGGGCAAAACCACCTTGCTGCGGCACATGCTGGACAACGCCGAAGGGCGCCGCATCGCGGTGATCGTCAACGAGTTCGGCGAGCTGGGCATCGACGGCGACCTGCTCAAGCAATGCACCATCGGCTGCACCGAAGAAGAAGCCAACGGCCGGGTCTACGAACTGGCCAACGGCTGCCTGTGCTGCACGGTCCAGGAAGAATTCTTCCCGGTAATGCGTGAACTGGTGGCCCGTCGCGGCGACCTCGATCACATCCTCATCGAAACCAGTGGCCTGGCGCTGCCCAAGCCGTTGGTGCAGGCCTTCCAATGGCCGGAAATCCGTAACGCCTGCACCGTCGACGCGGTGATCACCGTGGTCGACAGCCCGGCGGTACTGGCCGGCACCTTCGCCGCGTTCCCCGATCAGGTCGATGCCCAGCGCAAACTCGACCCGAACCTGGACCACGAATCCCCGCTGCACGAACTGTTCGCCGACCAGTTGGCCAGCGCCGACCTGGTGATCCTCAATAAAGCCGACATGCTCGACGCCGAATCACTGGCCGCCGTGCGCACTGAAGTGGCCGAAGAGCTGCCGCCGGCGGTGAAGGTCATCGAGGCCAGCAACGGCCAGCTGCCCATCAGCGTCCTGCTGGGGCTGGGCGCCGAGTCCGAGCTGCACATTGACAGCCGCAAGACCCATCACGATCACCACGAAGGCGGCGACCCTGACGACCACGATCATGATGCGTTCGATTCCATTTCCATCACCTTGCCCCAGGCCGATGAACGCCTGTTGCTGGACGCGTTGACCCAGGCAGTCGTGCAGCACGGCATTCTACGGGTCAAGGGCTTCGCGGCGATTCCCGGCAAACCCATGCGCCTGCTGGTGCAGGGCGTCGGCACGCGCTTCGATAAACACTTCGACCGCGCCTGGAAAGCCGATGAACAGCGCGTCACCCATCTGGTGCTGATCGGTCAGGAACTGGATGCCACGGTGCTGGAAACCCAGTTGCGCGCGGCGCTCACGCCGGTGGCGGTGGAAGGCTAAGGCATGCACCTGCTCAGAACCCAGCCCGGCGGCTTCGTCCCGGACGACAGCATCGCTGACCTGGGGCAAACCCCCGCCGAGCTGGTGATTCTGTGCAGCGGTGACTCGAATCTGGCCCTGCTCGCCGAAACCGCGCAGCAGCTGCCGGACGACTACCCGAGCCTGCGGCTGGCCAACCCGATGCAGGTGCAGAATCACGCCTCTGTCGACCTGTACGTGGACGAGGTGCTGCGCCACGCCAAGGTCATCCTGATTTCCCTGCACGGCGGCATCGGCTACTGGCGGTATGGCGTCGAGCGCTTGGTTGAGCTGGCGGCCAAAGGCGTGAAGCTCATCCTCGTGCCCGGCTGCGATCGGCCGGACCCCGAGCTGAGCGACCTGAGCACCGAATCCGCCGATGACCGCGAGCGGCTCTGGCATTACCTGCGTCAGGGCGGGAAGCACAACGCGCTGTCGCTGTTTCACTTCATGGCCACGCGCTGGCTGGGCGGTGACTATCCCTGGACCGAGCCACAGACGCTGCCGCGCACGGTCATTTACCACCCGCAGAACGCCAACGCTGACCTGGCTCGCTGGCAGGCTGACTGGCGCGCGGATCAGCCAGTCGCCGCCGTGCTGTTCTATCGCTCCCACCTGCAAGCCGCCAACACCGGTTTTATCGACGTGTTCTGCCAGCGGCTGCTGGCTCAGGGCCTGAATCCGTTGCCCATGGCGGTGGCCAGTCTCAAAGAGCCAGCGTGCCTGACGGCAGTGCAGGACTGGATGGACGAAACCGGCGCCGAGATCATCCTCAACACCACCGGTTTTGCCCAGTCCAGCCCGGAAGCGCCGCATCTGCGGCCGTTTCGCCGCAACATCCCGGTGATCCAGGCCATCTGCGCCCAGGACAACGAGCCCGCGTGGCAGGCCAGCGAGCAAGGCCTGGGCCCTCGTGATCTGGCGATGCACATCGCGCTGCCGGAGCTGGACGGGCGGATCATCAGCCGGCCCATCAGCTTCAAGGACCTGGCCTGGTACAGCGAGCGCAGTCAGTCGGACGTGGTGTGTTACCGCGCCCAACCCGAGCGCATGGATTTTGTCGCCGAACTGGCCCGGCGCTGGGTACTGCTGGGGCGCCTGCCCAATCAGGACAAGCGCATTGCACTGATCCTCGCCAATTACCCGACCCGCGACGGGCGGATCGGCAACGGCGTGGGGCTCGACACCCCGGCGGCCGCGTTGAATATCCTGCGCGCCCTGCAACAGGAGGGCTACCCGCTGGCGCCGTTGCCCGATACCGGCACCGCGCTGATCCACGCCTTGCTGGGTGGCGTGACCAACGACCCGGAAGGTCGCGATCAGCGGCCATGCCACCAGAGCATGGCCATGGACGAGTACCTGGCCGCATTCGCCGATTTGCCGCCCGCTAATCAGCAGGCGGTAATGGAGCGTTGGGGCGCGCCGGACACTGACCCGATGTGCCGCGGCAACCGGATGATGGTGGCGGGCTTGCGTTTCGGCCTGACCTTCATCGGCATTCAGCCAGCCCGGGGTTATGACGTCGACCACAGCGCGGTCTACCACGACCCCGACCTGGTGCCGCCCCACGGCTATCTCGCGTTCTACTTCTGGCTGCGCAAAAGCTACGGCGCCCACGCGGTGATCCATGTCGGCAAGCACGGCAATCTGGAATGGCTGCCAGGCAAGGGCGTCGGTTTGTCCGAGCACTGCTGGCCGGATGCGATTCTCGGCCCGATGCCCAACATCTATCCGTTCATCGTTAACGACCCGGGCGAGGGCGCTCAAGCCAAGCGTCGGACGCAGGCGGTGATCATCGATCACTTGATGCCACCCCTGACCCGCGCCGAGACCTACGGCCCGTTGCGCAATCTGGAACTGCTGGCCGACGAATACTACGAAGCGCAGTTGCTCGATCCACGCCGTGCACGTGAGTTGCAAAAGGACATTCTCGGTCTGGTGCGGGAAACCCACATCGACCGCGAGCTGGCGCTGGAAGAGGGACTGGACTGCGACGCGGACGCGGCCATCTGGTTGCCACGCCTGGACACCTATTTGTGTGATCTGAAGGAATCGCAGATTCGCGACGGGCTGCATGTGTTCGGCGAATCGCCGGTCGGGCGTCTGCGCATCGACACCTTGCTGGCGCTGTTGCGTATTCCGCGAGGCGACGGCAAGGGCGCGCAAGCCAGTTTGTTGCGCGTGTTAAGCAAAGCGTTCGCGCTGGGCATCGACCCGCTTGACTGTGTACTGGGGGATCCGTGGACCGGCCCGAAACCTCATGCATTACATGAAGTGAGTCAGGACCCGTGGCGCACGGTGGGCGATACCCGAGAACGTCTTGAGATGTATGCGGCGCGTTTGATCGAGCGTGCGCTGGATGAATCAGGCGCGGCTGAATCGTTTGAAAACAACGAGTTGTCGTCACTAATTAATAATCTGCTTGAGGTCGTCGCGCCGCGTCTGGACGCTTGCGGCCCTGCGGAAATGCAGGGCTTGCTGGATGCGCTGAGTGGGCGTTTCGTCCCCGCCGGCCCCAGCGGTGCGCCGAGTCGCGGTCGGCTGGACGTGCTGCCCACGGGGCGCAATTTCTTTTCAGTGGACGTGCGCAACCTGCCGACCACCACCGCCTGGCGCATCGGTTTCCAGTCGGCCAACCTGCTGCTGGAGCGCCACCTGCAGGACAACGGCGATCACCTGCGTCAGCTGGGATTGTCGGTCTGGGGCACGGCGACCATGCGCACCGGCGGCGATGACATTGCCCAGGCGATGGCGTTGATGGGCGTTCGCCCGGTGTGGGCCACGGGCAGCCAGCGGGTGGATGATTTCGAGATACTGCCCCTGAGCCTGCTCGACCGTCCTCGAGTCGACGTCACGCTGCGGGTGTCGGGGTTCTTCCGCGATGCCTTCGCCAACCTGATTCGCCTGTTCGACGCGGCGGTGCAGGCGGTGGCCGCGCTGGATGAGCCTGACGACCTGAACCCGCTCGCCGCCAGGGTGCGTGAAGAGCGCGCCGGATTCGAGCAGGCCGGAGACAGCCCGGAGCAGGCCGCGCGGCAAGCCGGCTGGCGAATTTTCGGGGCCAAACCCGGCGCGTATGGCGCGGGCGTGCAGAACGCCATCGACGGACGCCTCTGGCAGACCCGGGATGATCTGGCCGAGGTCTACCTCAATTGGGGCGGCTACGCCTATGGCGCCAGTGACGAAGGCACGCCGGCGCGGGAGCGCTTTGCCCAGCGTCTGAGTCAGGTGCAGGCGGTGCTGCAGAACCAGGACAACCGTGAGCACGACGTGCTGGATTCCAACGACTATTACCAGTTCCAGGGCGGCATGCTGGCGGCGGCGGAAAGCCTGAGCGGCAGCAAAACCGCGAGCTACCACGGCGACCACAGCCAGCCGGACCTGCCGAAGATCCGCACGCTCAAAGAAGAGCTGAACCGGGTGGTGCGCTCACGAGCGGCCAATCCGAAGTGGATCGAAGGCGTCAAGCGCCACGGCTACAAGGGCGCTTTCGAAATGGCCGCGACCGTGGATTTTCTGTTCGCCTTCGACGCCACCACCGAGCTGATCGACGACCATCAATATGCGCTGCTGGCCGATGCCTATTTGCTGGACCCCGCGACCCGCGAGTTCATCGAACAGCACAACCCGGCGGCCCTGCGGGACATGACCGAGCGCATGCTCGAAGCCCAGCAGCGCGGGTTGTGGCAGGAGCCGGGGGAATACAAAGAGGCGCTGGAGAATTTGTTGCTTGATATCGAAGAAAGCTGACGCCTGCATAGCCCTGTAGGAGCTGACGAGCCGCCGAAGGCTGCGAAGCGGTTCATCAGCCGACCCCGATGCGCCAGACATCGCATCTGATCGCAGCCTTCGGCGGCTCGTCAGCTCCTACAGGGGCCAGCGTTGGATCCGGATACCGTTCGAGCGGCGGACGCGGGCTCTCACAGGCTTTGTGTCGCACCCAATTACTGCAGAGAGTTTGAGATGACCGACACCCCGCATTTCCCCTTGGCCGCTGTCGTCGGCGCCGATCCGTTGAAGCTCGCGCTGTGCCTGACGGCCATCGACCCAAAAATCGGCGGGGTGCTGATCGAAGGGCCACGGGGGATGGCCAAATCCACCCTGGCCCGCGGGTTGGCGGACCTGCTGGCCAGCGGTCAGTTCGTCACCTTGCCGTTGGGCGCCACCGAAGAGCGGCTGGTAGGCACACTGGACCTGGATGCGGCGCTGGGCGAAGGCCGTGCGGCGTTTTCCCCCGGCGTGCTGGCCAAGGCCGACGGCGGCGTGCTGTACGTGGATGAAGTCAATCTGCTGCCGGATCACTTGGTGGACCTGCTTCTGGACGTGGCCGCCAGTGGCATCAACCTGGTGGAGCGTGACGGGATTTCCCATCGCCACCCGGCGCGCTTCGTCCTGATCGGCACCATGAACCCGGAAGAAGGCGAGCTGCGGCCGCAGTTGCTGGACCGTTTCGGGCTGAACGTGGCGTTAAGCGGACTGACGGCACCGGCCGAGCGTGGCCAGATCATTCGTCGTCGGCTGGATTTCGATGCGTCGCCCGAAGCGTTCTGCGAACAGTGGACCCAGCAGCAGGACGCGTTGAAGGCCCGTTGCGAGCGGGCGCGTGGGCTGGTCCCGGCGATTGCGCTGGATGACCGCAGCCTTGAGATGATTACTGAGCGCTGTTTTGCCGCCGGCGTCGACGGCCTGCGCGCCGACCTGGTGTGGCTGCGGGCGGCCCGGGCCCATGCGGCGTGGCGGGGCGTCTCGGCCATCGCCGAAGAAGACATCGATGCGGTGGCCGAGTTTGCCTTGCGTCATCGCCGTCGCGCGTCAGCTGACACGCCACCGCCGCATAGCCCGCCACCGCCACCTCCGTCGATCGAGCCTTCGGACGCACAGGCGCCGCAAACGCCGCCACCCGCTCCTCAGGGTGAAGGCAACTGGGGCGCGTTGCCCGCGCAACCGGTCGCCACCGGCACACGCCGGGACGTGCCGAGCTGGCCAAAAAAGCCCTAGGCATTCGCCCCCGTTCGACCAAGGGGGCGAATGCCCAGCCTCGGCCTGGTCGGCTCAGCCGCGGAAAAAGCGGTGCAGCCCGGGCCGGCAACGAGGGCGCGATTGCCTGGCTGCCGACCTTGCTGCGCGGGCGGCCCCGAACCCGCGCCGATCTGATCCGCCAGCCTCGCAGCGCACGGCCCAACGCGCTGTGGCTGGTGATCGTCGACGCGTCGGCGTCCACCCGGCGGCATCAGGCGTTGAGTCAGGCAAAAGGGGTGTTGGCGCAGCTGTTTGACGATGCCTATCGCGCCCGGGCGCGGCTGGCCTTGCTGACGGCCAGTGGCGGTACGCCGCGCTGGCAGCGACAGGGCCTGAAAGCGAGCCCGGCCTTGCAGCCCTGGCTGGAGGCCTTGGGCGCGGGGGGCGGCACGCCGCTGTTCGACGCGCTGGAGCAGGCGAGTACGTGGTTGCGTCAGCGGCAGAAGCGACACCCGGCAGAATCACAGCGGGTGCTGGTGCTCACCGACGGGCGCATCAAGCAGATGCCGCCACTGGCCGGGTTTGACTGCCCGAGCCTGGTGATCGATATGGAACTGGGGCCGATACGGCTGGGCAGGGCGGCCGACATCGCAACGATGATCGGCGCGGAGTATCGGCACGTTCGTGAGCTGTGAGGTTCAAGCTGCAAGCTGCAAGCTGCAAGCTAAAAGCTAAAAGCTAAAGCGGATCTCGCTCTTGCTTGCAGCTTGCAGCTTGCAGCTCAACGCTCCTTCAAGCCGGCATCGTCCACGGCGCGAGGCTATAGCCTTCGCCGCTGATCTGCGCGCGGGCTTGTTCGAGCAAGGCGGCCAGTTGTTTCGGGTCGGAATAGGTGCTGCTGGGAATCTGTGCACGACCGATGCGGGTGCTGGTGCGGTCGACGACGGTCAGGCTCAGTTCGCCGTTACCGTCTTGAGGGGCCCAGGCCACGCAGCGAAAGGGATGAAAGGCGTGGCCAGCGATGAGCAAAGCTTCGTTAAAGCGCAAAGGGGCGTTCATGGCGTTTCCTCAAATGCCCGTATCAAGACTAGGCCCTGCGGCGGGCGTCCCGCTGGGTTGGTTACTTGTACTGATGACGGCACAGGGGCACCGAGTCACACCCCGCCCTGAAAATAATTTCCCCCCCGCACCGTCGCGCCGCAGTGACCACGGGCTTGCGTGCCCTTGGGGCAGATTGTCGCAGGTCCTGTCACGCGGCCTGTCCAACCCCACACTGACCCCCCGATGCCCTCGACGCACTAAGTCCGTTTTGATCTGAGCCTTATAGATAATCGTTCCAAGAGCGCGTCAATAAAGTTGCTAATGTACGTGCCAGGGTCGCCAAGACACTGTTTCTAAAATGGTTTTGCGGTGCGTCTCCTCCCAATCCCTGGCGTCAAGGAAACTATATGCATGAGCTGGCACCTACGCGTCGCTTGTTAATTGTCGACCCTTGCAATGAAAGCCTCGGCTTGATCCCCGGCTTGCGCGCTGCAGGTTGGGAGGTCGACAACTGCACCCTGCAGTCCGCCGCGTCTCGTCCCTGTGACGTTGGCCTTATTCGATTGATGCCCCAGCATTTCGAGCGCCCCGAGGTGGTCAAGGACCTCATCACCCGCAGCCATACCGAATGGATCGCGGTATTGACCCCAGATGACCTGCGCCGCGAGCAGATCGGTGATTTCGTCTGCGAGTGGTTCTTTGATTTTCATACCCTGCCGTTCGACGTCGCCCGGGTCCAGGTCACCCTGGGCCGCGCCTACGGGATGGCGCGCCTGCGGGCGCAAGGCGCCAGTTACGGCAACGGGCCGGAGCACCAGATGCTCGGCGAAAGCCGCCCGATCCGGGAACTGCGCCGGCTGCTGACCAAACTGGCGCCCACCGAATCCCCGGTGCTGATTCGCGGCGAAACCGGCACCGGAAAGGAGCTGGTGGCGCGCACGCTGCACCTGCAGTCCCAGCGTCGACACAAGCCGTTCGTGGCGATCAATTGCAGCGCCATCCCCGACCATCTGCTGCAGCCCGAGCTGTTCGGTTATCAGTACGACGGGTTTTCCGGCAATCAGCCGCGCAAGATGGGACGCATCGAAGCGGCCAACGGCGGGACCCTGTTTCTCGACGAAATCGGCGATCTGCCGCTGGATGTGCAGGCCAATCTGCTGCGGTTTCTGCATGACCGGCATCTGGACATTGGCGGGGAATCGGTGCCGATCGATGTCCGGGTGCTGGCCGCCACCCACATCGACCTGGAAGCGGCGATCCGCAAGAAGCTGTTTCGCGAAGATCTGTATTACCGGCTCAACGTGTTGCAGGTCGGCACGGCGCCGTTGCGCGAGCGGCACGGGGACCTGGCGCTGCTGGCCAACCACTTTGCCCATTTCTACAGCCAGGAGACCGGGCGCCGGCCGCGCAATTTCAGCCAGGACGCTCTGGTTGCGATGGGCAAGCATGATTGGCCGGGCAACGTCCGTGAGCTGGAAAACCGCGTGCGTCGAGGGTTGGTGCTGGCCGAGGGCAGGCAGATCGAGGCGTTTGACCTCGGCCTGCTGGGGGAAGAAGAAATCAGCTCCAGCATGGGCACGCTGGACGACTACAAATCCCGCGCCGAACGCCAGGCCCTGTGCGATGTGCTGACCCGGCACAGCGACAACCTGAGCGTGGCGGCCAAAGTGCTGGGGGTGTCGCGGCCGACGTTTTATCGGTTGCTGCACAAGCATCAGATTCGCTAGAGGGCTTTCAAGGAAGATGCACCACCCGTGGGAGCGGACCTGTCCGCGAAGCATGGGTCCAGACGACGCAGGTGCGGCGGGCACGCTGGCGTATTCGCGGACAGGTCCGCTCCCACAGGGGCCGCGTCATCCCACCTGTTTAATGAGCCTGTCGACGATTTGAAACGCCTGCTCGCGCCGCTCGCTCCAACTTCCACCGACCACTTGATAGACCTGATCGTGGCGGTCCAGCCAGCGTTGGCTGGCGTCGAAAAACGCCTGGCGTTCGGCGAGTGCCGGTTGGCAGCGCTGGCCGTCGCCGATCCACTCGACGCCTTCAGCCGCCAACAGCAGGGTCAGGTCGTAATGCCGCGCCAGCAAGGCTTCTTCCAGCCAGTCCGGGCAATCCCCGAACAGCGTCTGGCTCCAGAGCCTGTTGCTCAGCAGGTGGGTGTCCAGAATCAAGAGCTCAGGGGCGCGGGCACGGGCCGCGTCCTCCCAGGCCAGCTGTCCCCGGGCGATGGCGGGGATGTCGGCGTAGCACGTGTCGCGCTGCACCTGATCGATGAAATGCCGCACGTACTCGCCCACGCACTCGCCGCCGAACTGTTGCTGCAACTGGGCGGCCAGCCAGCTTTTGCCGCTGGACTCGGGACCCGCCAGGACCAGGACTTTCATCGTGTCATCCGCGGGCCAGGGCCGGGTCAGCGCGCCAGTCACGCCAGCCCTGCACGGCGAGCAGGGTGAACAGCGCGTACAGGGCCGCGGTGAGGTAGAGGCCCTTGTAGACAAACAACCCGACGAAAATCACGTCCAGCACAATCCACAGCGGCCAGCATTGCACGCGTTTTTGCGCCATCCAGACCTGCGCCACCAGGCTGAACCCGGTGAGGGCGGCGTCCAGCCACGGCTGCGCCGCGTCGGTGAAGTGCGCCATGGCTGCGCCCAGTGCCAGGCTGACCAGCGCGCCGGCGCCAAGGCTGACCAGCAAGGCGCCGTTGCCCAGCACGCTGACGGTTCGGCCATTGGCGACCTGGCCGCGGCGGGTCCATTGCCACCATCCGTACAGCTGCAAGACCGCGTAGACCACCTGCAGCAGCATGTCCGAATACAGTTTCACGTCGAAGAAGATCCAGGTGTAGAGCAACACCATTACCAGCCCGATGGGCCAGCACCACGGGTTTTGTTTGACTGTCAGCCAGACGGCAATCACGCCGAGCGCGGCGGCAAACAGTTCAAGCCCTGACATGGCAACTCCTGTGGATTCGGGGGATCGAGTGGGTACATCACGCGGCAAAAGCCGGGCGCGATTGTAAGCGCTTTATGGCGTCGGGTGGAGCGCAGATCCGCGCAAGTGATCTGCCGCGCGCGCGGATTGGCACCGCGCGACTGCGGGCCGGCCAACGTCAAAACTTACGCGCCATTATTCATGCTAGAGCGTTGGCGCTGAAGGTCTGCTAGCATCGCCGCGCTTGCGTGTCGGAGCGGGCTTTCTGAACCTTTCATGCAGTGTTGACGTTCGATCATTTATGGTTCGCGGCGATCGCAAATTAAATAAACATGGGCCGTGTCATGAGCACGGTCCGCTGGGGGAATGATGGATCTATGGACCGCCGCACAGGCGCTGATACTTGGGGTTGTTGAAGGCTTGACAGAGTTTCTGCCGATTTCCAGCACGGGCCACCAGATCATCGTTGCGGATTTGATCAATTTTGGCGGCGAGCGGGCAGCGGCATTCAACATCATCATCCAGCTGGGGGCGATCCTGGCGGTGGTGTGGGAGTTTCGGCGCAAGATCTTTGAGGTCGTGGGCGGCTTGACCACCGACCCCAAGGCCCGGCGCTTCACCGTCAACCTGATCATCGCCGTGTTGCCGGCCATGGTCCTGGGCGTCCTGTTCGCTGACTTGATCCACGAATACCTGTTCAATCCGATCACCGTGGCCGCAGCGCTGGTCATCGGCGGCTTCGTGATGCTGTGGGCCGAGCGCCGCCAGCACGCAATCCACGCCGAAACCGTGGATGAAATGACCTGGGCCGACGCCCTGAAAGTCGGTTTCGCCCAGTGCCTGGCGATGATTCCAGGCACCTCGCGCTCGGGCTCCACCATCATCGGCGGCCTGCTGTTCGGCCTGTCGCGCAAGACCGCCACCGAGTTCTCGTTCTTCCTGGCCATGCCGACCATGGTCGCCGCCTCGGTGTACTCGGGCTACAAGTACCACAGCCTGTTCCAGCCGAGCGACTTCCCGGTGTTCGCGGTGGGTTTCATCACCTCGTTCATCTTCGCCATGATCGCCGTGAAGGGCTTGCTCAAGTTCATCGCCAGCCACAGCTACGCGGTTTTCGCCTATTACCGGATTGCCTTCGGCCTGTTGATTCTGGCGACCTGGCAGTTCGGCTGGATCGACTGGTCCAACGCGCAAGGGTAACCGGCCATGGAACAGCGGGTGCCTGACGGCAGCAAACGTGCGACCAGCGTCCGGCCTCGACCGGCGGTGCGCTTCCTGCGCACCAAGTTGGTTGTGTGCCTGCTGCTGTGTGCATTGCCGGGGTACGGCGTGATCGCGTTGTGGCTGAGCGGCGGATCATGGCTGCCGGCGGCGGTGTACGGGCTGATGAGCGTGCTGGCGTTTTTGCTCTATTGGCACGACAAGCACCGCGCCCGCATCGACGGCCGACGCACCCCGGAGAAAGTCCTGCACGGGGTGGAGCTGCTGGGCGGGCGGCCGGGGGCGTTGCTCGGCCAGCAAGCGTTCCGCCACAAGACGCGCAAGGTGTCTTATCAGGTGGTGTTCTGGGGCATCGTGGTGCTGCATGAATTGTTCTGGATCGATCGATTGGTGCTGGGCGGCAATTTGATCGCGCGGCACCTGTATTGATCCGGTCAGAGCTTTAGCGCGATCTGGGTTTTCTTCGGCAGCTTGCCGACCACCAATTGGTGGGAGCGGGTGAGCAGGTCGCGCAGTTCAGCGTCGCCCAGGGCGTAGGGCACGGCCACGCTGATCCAGTGCGCGCGGGCCAGGTAGGGCGCCGGTCGCACACCCGGACGGTCGACGTAACCTAGAAACAGGTCGCTGGCGACCTTGAACGACAAGCCCTTGCCGGACAGGTCGAGTACCGCGAACATTTTGTTCCCGGCAATCGAAAACACCCGCATGCCGCCCCATTTGTAGTCTTCGCGGGCGCCGGGCAGGCTCAGGCAAAACTGTGCGACGTCTTCGGGTTTCATCGTTTCTCCTTCGAGTGCGGCGATCATGATGGGTCGTACCTTACGCGGTCCTGAACTGACTCCCAAACATGTGTGGGTGACGCGGTCACTTGTAGGAGCTGACGAGCCCGTGGGAGGCTGCGGGGTCGCGCTCGACCGATGCGGTGGGTCTGACACGACTCGGGATTGGATCGGGCGAATATCCGTTATCGGAGGTGTTGCTGATATCGGTTCCGCCCTTACGGCGGGTCACTTTTGCCAAACGCCGCAAAAGTAACCAAAAGGTCTCGCTCCCGT
>NZ_JBEGED010000017.1:0-121345 GCF_040202885.1 Xanthomonas sp. WHRI 1810A | reverse complement strand
GCCGGACTCCCACGCCCTCCGGGCAGAAGCAAGGTTGTTGAACCTTCAAAATCAACAACAAATCCCTTGTTTGATGACAGCGCGCTTGCCCGCGATGGCGTCCGTTCAATGCAATAGGGGTCGCCGGTCAAATCCCGATCGCGGGCAAGCGCGCTCCTACAGTACCTACGTCTTCGCCAACGCTAACAACTCCGCGCGCCACGGGGCTTCGGCCGGCAACGCCAGGAAGAAACCGTTAAGCAACGATTCCCGCGCCGGATAGGTGAACACGTCCCCCGCCAAATCCAGCACCACGCCGCCCGCCCCTTCCAACACGCCCTGTGCGGCAGCGGTGTCCCACTGCGACGTCGGCGCCAGTCGCGGGTAACAATCGGCAGTACCTTCGGCCAGCAGGCAAAACTTCAGCGAACTGCCGATATTGGCCAGCTGCAACTCACCGACCACCGTAGACAAACCGGCCAGCAGATTCTCCTGTTCCGGGCTGGAATGGCGGCGGCTGGCGACCACCGTGAAGGGCTCGCCGACTCCAGGCTCGTTGCGCACCGTAATGGGCGTCAGATGGCGGGGATCGTCGCTGCGCCAGGCGCCAAGACCTGCGCCACCGAAATAGCAGCGATCAGTGGTGGGCATCGACACCACGCCAAACACCACGCGGCCGTGTTCGATCAAGGCCACATTGACCGTGAACTCTTCACTGCCGGCGATAAATTCCTTGGTACCGTCCAGCGGATCCACCAGCCACCAGCGCGACCAGCCCGAGCGTTCGCTCAACGGGATGTTTGCGTCTTCTTCGGAGAGCACGGGAATATCCGGCGCCAGCGCTGTGAGCCCTGCGACCAGTACATCGTGGGCCGCCAGATCGGCAGCCGTGACGGGGGAATTATCGGATTTGGCCGTGACTTCGACGCCCTGGCGCCAGAACGGCAGGATGGCCTGGCCCGCGCTTCGGCAAAGATCGATAACCGGGGCCAGCAAGGGATGAGGCAACTGCGCGAATGCATCGGTCACGGCTGGAACACTCCGCGCTGGGTCAGCAGGTCCCGCGCCAGGTACAGCGCTGCCAACGCACGTCCTTCGGAGAATTGAGGATGCTCGACCAGGCTCGACAGCTCACGCAGGTTGACCTTTTCGACGCGCATCGGCTCGGGTTCGTCGCCCGGCAACCGTTCTTCGTACAGGTCGGTGGCCAGCACGACCTGGATTTTCTGGCTCATGTAGCCAGGGGACAACGACAGCTCGGTCAGGTGCTCCAACTGCCGCGCGCCGAAACCGGCTTCTTCCTTGAGCTCGCGGTTGGCGGCGGCCAGCACGTCCTCGCCCGGCTCGATCAGGCCCTTGGGCAGGGACAGTTCGTATTCATCGGTGCCGCCGCAGTACTCTTCAATCAGGACTGCGTGCTCATCATCGAGCATGGCCACGATCATCACCGCGCCGTGCCCATTGCCACGCCCCACCAGACGTTCATAGACGCGTTCCACGCCGTTGGAGAAACGCAGCTGCACTTCTTCGACTCGAAACAAGCGGCTACTGGCGACGATTTCGCGGGCTAATACGGTGGGTTTCTGGCGCATGGCGAGCTCCTTGGCATGGACGGAGTACTATACCGTGGCTTTTCCGACTGTTGTGTCGGATCTGCCGACGTACCTTTTCATCGCTGAGAGATTCAAATGCCTTCTTTACCCTGGCGCGATATCGATACCGTTCTGCTGGACATGGACGGCACCTTGCTGGACCTGCACTTCGACAACCACTTCTGGCTCGAGCACCTGCCACAGCGCTACGCCGAACTGCACGGCGTAAGCCGGGCCATGGCGGACCTGGAGTTGTTGCCACTGTTCGAGAAAAACGCCGGCACGCTGAATTGGTACTGCACGGATTTCTGGAGCACCGAACTGAACCTCTCGGTCCGCGAGCTGAAGGTGGAGATCGCCCACCTGATCGCGTTGCGCCCGGACGCCGAGCGTTTCCTTGCGGCCCTTCAAAGAGCGGGCAAGCGGGTGATCATGATCACCAACGCCCACCGTGATTCGTTATCGCTGAAGATGGAGCGCATCGAGCTGGCGCCTTATTTCGAGCGGCTGATCAGTGCCCATGACTACGGTTATCCGAAAGAGAACCCGCAGTTCTGGGACGCGCTGCATGCCGAGATCGATTTTGACCCTGCGCGCAGCTTGTTTATTGACGACACCTTGCCGGTGTTGCGCAGCGCAGAGAGGTACGGCATCAAGCACCTGTTGGCCGTGAGTGAGCCGGACAGCAAAAAGGGGCCGAAGAATACCGAGGAGTTTGAAGCGGTGACGGATTATCGGGAATTGATGGCTGGTCTTTGAATCGAGTTTTTCAGGAAAGGGCGTGAACACTGTAGGAGCGAATTCATTCGCGAGGCGTCGGAGCATCCAACACATATCTGTTGCCTGCCACACCTTTCGCGAACGAATTCGCTCCCACAGAAATCGATGCGTTACTCCGGAATACGCAACTGCTGACCCGGATAGATCTTGTCCACGTCTTTAAGCATCGGCTTGTTGGCTTCGAAGATCTTCTGGTACTTGTTCGCGTCGCCGTACACACGCTTGGAGATCGCGCTCAGCGTGTCGCCCTTCTCGACCGTCACAAACCTGGCTGCCGCCACAGCAGGTGCACCCGCCGCCACGGTCAGTTGATCATCGACGCTACCGACGCCAGCGATGTTGCCCGCAGCCAGCACAATCTTCTCTTTCTCTTCCTGGCTGGCCACTTCGCCGGTCAGTGTAATTTTGTCACCCTCGACCTTGGCTTGCACATTAGGGTTGCCGAGACCGACAGCCTCTATGTGCTTTTTGAGAGCTTCTTCGGCATTGGCATTGCCAGGTGTCAGAAGATCGATGAGCTTTTCACCGGCTTCTTTCACAAAACTAAACAGACTCATAGTGTTTCTCCTGGTGTTGTAGTGATGTCCCAAGCAACGACTCAAGTCCGCTGACTTTGCCCGAACAGCACTTCCGACCCACAAGCCAAAGACAAGGTTTCAAGCCATTCGACATCCGGTCGCGCTAGAATCGACGCGCGCTTGCCCTGCACCCTCTGGAGTGACGATGGATATCAAACAGCTGAAATTCCTGATAGCCCTGGATGAAACCCGTCATTTCGGACAAGCCGCTGCACGTTGCCATATCACCCAACCAACCCTGTCCATGCGCCTGCGCAGCCTTGAAGAAGAGCTTGACCTGCCCCTGGTCAATCGCGGTCAACGCTTTGAAAGCTTCACCGCCCCCGGCGAACGCGTGCTGGCCTGGGCGCGCACTGTGCTCGCCGCTTATGACGGCTTGCTGGCCGAAGCCGCCGCCTGTCGCGGGCATTTGGTCGGTACTCTGCGGTTGGGCGTTGTGCCGCTGTCGAGCTTTGATCCCCTGCCGCTGTTGCACCGCCTGCATACCGTTCATCCGAACATGCGCTTCGAGCTGTCTTCACTCAGTTCCGAGCAAATTCTCGATCAACTGGCCAGCAACCGCCTCGATCTGGGCGTTTCGTATCTGGAGCGTCTGGACAACGACCGCTTCGACTCGCTGGAACTGGCCGAGACGCGCATGGGTTTGATGTACGACCAGCGCCATTTCAGCTTCGGTGACGCGCCTCTGACATGGGAAAGCCTGATTGAACTCCCCTTGGGCATGCTCAATAGCGGCATGCATTTTCGGCAGTCCATCGACCACAACTTCCACAGCCGCGGCCTGCAACCTCAGCCGCTGATCCAGACCGATGCAGTGCATCAACTGATGCAGGCGGTGCACGGCGGGTTCTGTTGCGCGGTGATGCCGCTCGATGGCGGCCTGGAATCGCTCACCGAACACCTGCGGCTCCAACCCATAGAAGAAGCGCGAACCCTGGCTCGGCTTGGCCTGATCATGCGTCGCGCGGCACCTCGCTCTGCCCTGGCCGAAGCCTGCTTCGACCTCTATCAGAAAATGATCGAGCCATCTTGATCGACGTCATCTATTGGAACATCAGTACTAGCAATTAGACGCCATGACGCAAGAGGCCTAGGCTGAAAGCCTGAAATCTCTGCCGGTAATTCCCATGCACGCCCAACGCAAGGACAGCACGGCGCCCGCAAGAAACCTGCCCGCGCTCGCCGCAAGCCAGTCATACAGTTTCTCAAACCTCGCACGTGACGCCGTCGAACCGGCTGACCTTGCCGAAGAGGTGGCGCTCGCCATCGCCTACAACGGCATCAGCCAGGCCGTCATGCTGGTCACGCCCTCCGATCTTGAAGACTTCATCGTCGGCTTCAGCCTGGGCAGCGGCATCATCGCCTCCCCCGACGAAATCTACGACATGAAGCTCGCGGGCGACGGCTCTGCCCACACGGCAGAGGTCGAAATCGCCAACCGGGCGTTCTGGAATCTCAAGACCCAGCGCCGACAAATGACCGGCACCAGCGGATGCGGCCTGTGTGGCGTTGAAGCTGTAGAGCAGGCGCTGCCTGAGTTGAATGTGCTGCCCGGCGCCCCGCTCCCTCCTGCCGAATGGCTCGACGGCCTGCGTCAGCGCATCAGCGAGTTCCAGCCGTTGGGGCAACATTGCGGCGCCGTCCACGCGGCACTGTTCATGGACGATAAAGGCGAACTGCTGATGGGCCGCGAAGACATCGGCCGGCACAACGCCCTCGACAAACTGATCGGCGCGCTGATCCGCCAGAATATTTCCACGGCCGGGGGCGTCGCCATCGTCACCAGCCGCTGCAGCCTCGAACTCATACAAAAAGTCCTGCGCGCAGGTATTCAGACCCTGGTGAGTTTGTCTTCACCCACGGGCCTGGCGCTGCAATGGGCACGTCGCCACAACCTCAATTTAATCCACCTGCCGCAGAAAAGTGCGCCGCGGGTTTATAGCCCTGCTATGGAGATGCCAGCGTGAGCATGCACAAAGAAGCCGACAAAACCCCCGTCCCGCGTTACAGGCCGTACAAAGGCCCGGCCGGTGGCTGGGGCGCATTGATCAGCGTCGCCCACTTCTGGCTGACCAGCGACAATGCCCTGAAAAACATCCGCACGATGCTCAAGACCAACCAGAACGGCGGTTTCGACTGCCCCGGTTGCGCCTGGGGCGACTCGCCGGAAAGCGGCATGGTCAAGTTCTGCGAGAACGGCGCCAAGGCCGTGAACTGGGAAGCGACCAAGCGCCGTGTCGATGCGTCCTTCTTTGCGCGCTACAGCGTCAGCGCCTTGCTGGAACAGAGTGATTACTGGCTCGAGTATCAGGGCCGCCTGACTGAGCCGATGGTCTACGACGCCGAGACCGATCGCTACAAGGCAATCAACTGGGACGACGCGTTCGCGCTCATCGCCAAGCACCTGAACAGCCTGCCCAGCCCGGACATGGCCGAGTTCTACACCTCGGGCCGTGCCAGCAACGAGGCGGCTTATCTGTATCAGTTGTTTGTGCGCTCTTTCGGCACCAACAACTTCCCTGATTGCTCGAACATGTGCCACGAGGCCAGCGGTGTGGCGTTGTCCCAGAGCGTCGGTGTCGGCAAGGGCACGGTCACGTTCGACGACTTCGAACACGCTGATGCGATTTTCGTCTTGGGCCAGAACCCCGGCACCAACCACCCGCGCATGCTGGAACCGCTACGTGAAGCGGTGAAGCGCGGCGCGCAAGTGGTGTGCGTCAACCCGCTCAAAGAGCGTGGCCTTGAACGCTTCCAACACCCGCAGCACCCGCTTGAAATGCTCAGCAACGGTTCAGAACCGACCAACACGGCCTACTTCCGCCCGGCATTGGGTGGCGACATGGCGCTGTTGCGCGGTATGGCCAAGTTCCTGCTGCAATGGGAACGCGAAGCCCAGGCCACCAACGCGCCGTCGGTGTTCGACCATGACTTCCTCAACGAGCACACCCAGGGCGTGCTGGAATACCTGGCGAAGATCGACGACACCACCTGGGAGGAGATCACCGAGCAATCCGGCCTGCCACTGAGCGACATCGAGCTGGCGGCGCGGATGTACGCCAAAGGCAAAAACGTGATCATGTGCTGGGCGATGGGGATCACTCAGCATCGCCATTCGGTGCCGACCATCCAGGAAGTCGCCAACCTGATGCTGCTGCGCGGCAACATTGGCCGTCCAGGCGCAGGTCTGTGTCCAGTGCGCGGTCACAGCAACGTGCAGGGCGACCGCACCATGGGCATCAACGAGCGCCCACCGGTGTTCTTCCTCGATGCCCTGGAAAAACGCTTCCAGTTCAAAGTGCCGCGCACCAACGGCCACAACGTGGTCGAAGCGATCCACGCGATGCTCGAAGGTCGCTCCAAGGTCTTTATCGGTCTGGGCGGCAACTTCGCACAAGCCACGCCGGACAGCCCACGCACTGCCGAAGCGCTGCGCAACTGCGACCTGACCGTGCAAATCAGCACCAAGCTCAACCGCAGCCACCTGATGCATGGCAAGAACGCGCTGATTTTGCCGTGCTTCGGTCGTACCGACATTGATATCCAGGCTGAAGGCGCGCAAGCGGTGACAGTCGAAGATTCGTTCAGCATGGTTCACGCCTCCAACGGTCAACTCAAGCCGCTGTCGCCGCAGATGCGCTCCGAGCCTGCCATTCTGGCCGGTATCGCGAACGCGACCCTGGGCAAGCAGCCGGTGGACTGGTTGTGGCTGGTGGAAGATTACAGCCGCATCCGCGACTTGATTGCCGACACGATTCCGGGCTTCAAGGACTTCAACGAGAAGATCAAGAACCCAGGCGGCTTCTACCTGGGTAACTCGGCCGGCCTGCGTCGCTGGAACACGCCGAGCGCCCGCGCCAACTTCAAACCCAACATGCTCCCGATGGATCTGGTTCATGAAGGGGTTCGTGCCACGGGGATCATGCCGGACGTGATCATGCAGTCGATGCGCTCTCACGATCAGTACAACACCACCATCTATGGCCTGGACGACCGTTATCGTGGCGTGAAAGGTCAGCGTGACGTGATGTTCATGAACGAGGCCGACATTGTCCGCCTGGGCTTCGTACCAGGTCAGAAGGCCGACATCGTGTCGATCTGGGGCGATGACATCGAGCGTCGGGTCAAGGGCTTTACCTTGCTCGCGTTCGACATCCCGGCAGGTCAGGCGGCGGCGTATTACCCGGAAGTGAATCCTCTGGTGCCGCTGGAAAGCGTGGGCGAAGGTAGCAGCACCCCGACGTCCAAGTTTGTCGCGATCAAGCTGGAACGGCATGTCGAGGTAGCGCGGATTATTTAAGCCGTATCGCGGGTGTTTCTCTCCGTAACGGGGCATTCACTCGCGAGACGTCGGCCCGGATGATGAGTCCGGGATGCCTTGAATGCTTGGCGAATAAATTCGCTCCTACAGATATTTGATCCACAAAAAAAGGCCCGAATCGCGAGATTCGGGCCTTTTGTTAAGTAAAGTGTGACTGAAGTTCCTGGCTTTAGTTCCTAAATCAAAACAATAACTTAGCGTTTTGTATACAGGTCGCGTTATTCGTCGGATTTCGATTGTGACATTTCCTACATGATTGCAGGATCGCGCCGTCATCCCTACGAGAGTCCATACATGAAGTATTCCTCGATTCTGTTGTTGTCACTCACCCTGGCCACGGGTTTCGCTTCAGCGGGCGATAACGTGACTGCCGGTGTGGGCGGTGCATTGGGTGGGGTACTCGGTTCCGTTGTCGGCCAGCAAATCGGCGGCAGCACAGGTTCGGCCATTGGGGCTGGCCTGGGTGGTGCAGCCGGTGGTGCGGTGGGTGCAGACCGTCGCAACCGCACCGAAGCCGCATTGGGCGGCGGCTTGGGCGCCGCAGGCGGTAACGTCATTGGCCGCAGCGTTGGCGGCAACACCGGCAGCCTGATTGGTGCTGCAGCCGGTGGTGGTGCGGGCGGTGCCTTGGGCAACTATATGGGCAACGAAAGCCGCCGCGACGACGATCGCAGCTACCGTGGCGACCGTCGTGACTACCGTAATGGCCATGGTCCACGCGGTCACGCCTACGGTCATCGCAAAAACGAACGCCATTGGCGCCATCGTTAATACCTGACGCTAAAATCATCAAGATGGACGCTGTCCTGCAGGAGCTGACGAGCCCGAGCGAGGCTGCGATGCGGTACACCTGACACACCGCCATCGCAACCTCGCCCCGGGCTCGTCAGGTCCTACAAAAGCGACCCATCGGTTGACGTCAAATCTGCCCCTGCACCCACTCCCGCACAGACGCATATGGATAATCCTCGAGCGCAGCAAAGCCCGGAAGACTCCGCGCCTTTAGCTTGGTGAACAGCGGCACGCTGATCCCGCACAGAAACCGGGTCAGGCATTCGGCACTTGGCTCAAAGCCCTTGGCGGCGCCATGTGTAGCGATGAACCCGGCGCACAGGCCTTGAAAGTTCTGGGCGTCCAATGGGGCCAGTGTTGGCGGATCCGGCAATCGGGCCACGCGTCCTTCGCACACCGAACAATGACCGCAATGCTCTGGCGCTTTCTCATCGCCAAAATACTGTGCAAGCCGGTGGCTCAGGCATTGCTCGCTGCTGAACACCTCCAGCATTGCGTGGATACGCGCGACCTCCGTTGTCTCGTGGTGGGCGAAATAGTCGTGCAGCTCGCTGCTGAGTGCGTCCAGATCAAAGTCCGTATCGAGCAGGCTGTACACCTCGGTCATCTGCTTGCTTTCCAGCTCGATCCAGCCCTTCTCCTGAAAATAATCCAGCGCCGTGACCACGCGTCCGCGATCTGCGTTGTACTGCTGAAACATCGCATCGAAATTCACTGTCGCCCAGGTTCGCGCCTTGCTGGAGGTTTCCATCAGCGCCTGCACAAATTGCCGACGCTCGCCTTCAAAGCGCTGAACGATCTGGTCCGCCGTGAGCAGGAACTTGAAGCGATACTCGGCGAAATAGGAATAGCGCGGCGCGATGATCCCGCGAAGTTCAAGTTGCACCAGCAGCGTCTTCAGCGGCAGCTGGCGGATGTTGCTCATGTCCGACAAGGGCATCAGCAGGAACTCCCACTGCCCGTCGCCCCGCGCGTTGAGCACGTCCTCGAGCACGCGTCGGATGCCCTCGCGCTCCGGCGTGTCGCCGTACACGAAGTTTTCGAGCACGTTCAGGCTGTCTCGGTTGGCCAGGACCAGGCATTCGGAGGGCGCACCGTCGCGCCCTGCACGTCCGATTTCCTGGCTGTAGTTTTCGATGGATTTGGGCAGATCAAAATGCACGACGTTGCGGATATCGCTCTTGTCGATGCCCATGCCGAACGCGATGGTTGCCACGATGCAATTGAGCTTGCCGCCCATGAACTGCCGCTGAATGGACTCGCGCTTATCGTGGACCAGGCCTGCGTGATAGGCATAAGCAGGAATGCCGTTTTCAGAAAGATGCGCCGCAACAAACTCGGCAGTCTTTTGCAACGTCACGTAAACAATGGTCGGCTGATGGGCACGCTCGCCGAGCCACTGCACCAGCCGCCGACGCTTGTCGCGCCCCGGCACTGGCTCAACCAGCAGCGTGAGGTTCGATCGATAGAAGCCCGTGGTCACCACGTCATCCGGCGCGATGGCGAATTTGCTCTCCATGTCAGCGATAACGCCTGGCGTGGCGGTAGCCGTCAGCAGCAAAGCTTGTGGGATGTTGAACTCGCGCTGGTAGTCCGGCAGCTTGAGGTAATCGGGACGGAAGTTATGCCCCCACTCGGAAATGCAGTGGGCTTCGTCTACTACCAGTAACGAAATGGGGATCTGTGCGATGAAATGCCGGAAGCGTTCGTTCTTCAGGCGCTCGACGGAAATCATCAGAATCTTCAGCTCCCCCGAGCGGGCTCGGGACATAACGTCGGCGACCTCATCGCGACTCTGTGCCGAATCGATGCTGGCCGCGGCGATACCGTGACGCTGAAGGAAGGCCAACTGGTCCTGAATCAACGCCAGCAACGGCGACACCACCAGCGTCAGGTGCGGCAATAGCAAGGCAGGCAGTTGATAGCACAGCGACTTGCCTGAACCGGTCGGGAATATGGCCGCTGCCGATCGCCCCGCCAGCACTGCCCCAATCGCGGCCTCTTGTCCTGCGCGGAACTGCTGATAACCGAATACCCGCTCAAGGGTTTGATGCATGGGTGCCACTCCATCGACTGTTGGAAAGGGTTCGCACCTTAAGACATTAACAGGTCAACAAACAAGTTATTCACATTACGTAACAGCATCTAAACGGCAAACTAAGAATAACGTCCTAATCTCTGTTTATTCATTCACCACAACAATGAGATTGCAGTATGAGTACGTTCACTATTTTCTTTTGCGGTACGGGTTCAACACGATACGATACAATTAACCATAATTACTGGAACGGCGAATTAGTTGCCACGCTGGCAAATAATATGCAAAACCGAGAGTTCGCTGACTGGATAGCCATCGATGGACCGGGCAGCGGCAACCTGCAAGCGGATGATCTGTTCACTGAATCCAAGGGGTATGGCTGGACTGGCACCGCCTTTGGCAAAGGCTGGGAAGAAAACGTAAAACATGCCCTGAACATGATCAAAGGCAAAACCAGTTGGCAACGCAAGAAACTGACCGAAGCCGAATACAACCGGCTGAAAGCGGCCGGGCTGCCGATTCACGACGTAGAAGAAAGTGGGTCGTGGCTGTGGCGGCATTATGACTACGGCGATCGCAAGGTCAGCCAGCAGCAACTGCAAGAGCAGATCATCAAGACTTACCGCAAAGGCGGATTGATTCCCAAACAGGTTAACCTGGTGGGCTGGAGCCGGGGTGGCGTCAGCTGCCACATGGTGGCGAATGCCATGCTGGCCGACCCAGCTCTCAAGCACATCGCCGTGAACATTTTCGCCATCGACCCGGTGCCCGGCCCCTTGAACTACCAAACCGAGAAGGTGACGCTGGGTAAAAACGTCAAACAGTACGTCGCGTTTTATGCCCGGGATGAACGATCAAAAGGCTTCTCATGCATTATTCCCAAGACCGATCCAGCCACAAAGACGAGCATTTATCCAATGCCCGGACGACATGCCACACTGGTGGGCAATGCCTCCCTCAGCGGCGGATCGGGAGAAGGCAACTTGATGGAGCCCGGTACGCTGGTGCGGCATTATGCAGAAGTGTGCTTGACGCGATGGGGATCACCGCTCGATAAACGACTGAAACTGACGCCCGTCAAAGTGAAAACTTTGCACCAAGGCATCGTCGTGCATGAAACTGATTTCGTCAAAATGCGGAAAAACTCCTACACCAAACTTACCGAACACGAGAATAACGAACGGTACGTCAGTTATGCAGACAAGGGCACTGCTTTTTCGCTGGTGGCTGGCAAGCACTTCGCGCCAGCGACCGGGTTGTCTGTATTGGCTAAAGATGATGGGCTGTATAAGGATATACACTGAGTCGGAAGAATTTGTAGATGATGGATTTGAGTTTTACTGAGTGCATGCGTTAACCCGGCTGATACCTGCTCAAATCAAGAGCACGCGTGGCCAAGAATTCCAAAAAACCGTCCTATAGGGGCGGTTTTTTATGCTTGGCGGCGAAACAAATGACTGCTGCGAAGCTTGCTTGCTGCATCCAGCAAAGCCAAGACATTTGTCAGAAATACATAAAGATCGCCTTCGAAGTAATCTTCGGCGAATGAAAGCTCTTGATCAAATGGATCGGCATATTCTAAACCGTCAGCCGTCATATTCTTGTCTATATATTTTTTGATATTTCGCTTCAAAAAAAACACACATAGAGTGCTATGAGTATCAACGTATTCCGCAACGATCTCCGGCAGAGTCAAAGGAACGTAACTATCCTTTTCTTCATCCACCAAAAACTCGCCAACTGCAATTCCCACATCGTACATGAATCCCATCAGAAAGCCGTAAGTCGATGGACGTACCTTATAAACCGGAAATGCCGTCAGAACAAATTAAGGCATGTGGTTATACTCAGTCATCTTAAGAACTACCCTGATCTTGGAAAGATGCACTACATCCTCAGGATTTTGCTTGGTGATTCCCCAGCCCACCTCGCGCCCCAGTTCAATATCAAACCGATATTCAGGCCGCATTAGCAGAAATTTTGCTCTGGAATATATTAGAATTTTCAGCCTTTTTTTTTGAAGCGCTTGGCTCACGGCCCACTCAGCGGCCTGCAGATCATAAAACGTAGTTGATTCATTAACTTTATTCGAGGTGAGCATCTTTCTGACTCCTTACATAAGCTAGATGCTGTATAGCCGTTAGTTTTTCTTGAGACAAATAGGACTCATACGACGCATAATACTGTCAGCTACCATAAGAAATAGTTTCGGATCCTGGACTTCCTTTCTGTTTCCAGCAAAGCCAAGACATTTTTCAGGAATACATAAAGATCGCCCTCGAAATAATCTTCAGGGAAGCGCAGTTCTTGGTTGAAGGGCTCGGCATACTCCAAACCGTCTACAGTCATATTCCTTTTTATGTAGCTTTTTATTTGAATTTTTAAGAAGAAGACACTAACCGTCCCATGAGTATCGAAATATTCGCGGACAATGTCAGACAACGAAAGCGGGACATAGGCATCTTTTTCCTCATCAGGCAGAAATTCACCGACGCCATTTCCAACTTCATACATGAATCCCATTAGAACTGTATAAGCCATATTTGCCGCTTCACTTAATTGGAAATGGAGTGACAATAAGATAAGGCACATTATTGAACTGGACTTTCTTCGACGCAAACCGCTTCTGCAGAAAAGCTAACGTTTTCTCGACATGATTGGCATCGTTTGGCCACCACTCATTCCCTTAACGGTCAGGGCTGACCTAAAAAATACTTCCGAAGTCTAGACTTCCTTTCCGCCTCCAGCAATGACAAGACGTTTGTGAGGAATACATGAAGGTCGCCTTCGAAGTAGTCCTCTGCAAATGAAAGTTCTTGATCAAATGGATCTGCATATTCCAAACCGTCAGCCGTCATGTGGTGTTTAATATAGTGCTTTATATTCCTTCGCAAGAAAATTACACAAAGAAAATTTCGTTTATCAATATAATCCTTAACTATTTGAGCCAACGTCATCGGGGTAAACTCGGCTTTTTCTTCGTCTTGCAAAAATTCACCGACGCCGATGCCGACATCAAACATGAAATCCATTAGATATCCGTAAGCCATTTATTAAAAATCTCATAGGGCCGGGAATGAAGCATAGGGCAAATCATTTGGGCTGGGAACCAAGTCATCACCGGAAGAAAAAGGCTTTGATCCGGGCCTTTCGCTCTACTTCCAGCAAGAACAAGACGTTTTTCAGAAAGACATGTAAGTCCCCTTCGAAGTAGTCTTCGGGGAAGGTTAGCTCGTACTCAAATGGGTAGGCATATTCCAAGCCGTCAGCGCTGAGATGATTTTTAATATAACTTTTAATGTTTCTACGCAATAAAAACCTGTCCAAAGGATAGCTTTCATCTACGTACGCTTTGACTATTTCGGCCAATGTCAGCGGGACAAAAACTGCTTTTTCCTCGTCTGTCAAAAACTCCCCGACCCCATTTCCAACATCGTACATGAAACTCATTAAAGAACTGTATTTCATTGGTCGTACCTCATGGAACCGGGAAAGCCGTAACTATATAGTAGGGCATATAATTGTACTCGACGAACGAAATAACGACCCTGACCTTTGACATCTCAACAATTTCCGCTGGCGCGTTTCGGGAAATACCCCACCCGACAATTTTCTTTAGCGAAGTGTCGAACTCATAGCGTCCCTTTTTTTGCAGGAACTTTAGTTTAGAAAGCATCAAAATCTTGAGCCTATTGCGCTGCAGTGCTTGGCTTACCGCCCATTCTGCAGTCGCCAAGTCATGAAAGGTGCTCGCAATTTGAACTTTCTTCGACGCAAACCGCTTTTGCAGGTAAGCCAGCGTCTTCTCGACATGTTTGGCAATCGTATGGCCACCACCCATTCTCTTGGGCGCATGCAAGGGTATTTCACTCGTGACAACGGTCATCCGCCCCGCCCTGACCGAAGACACCCTGAACGCGTTGTACAACGAAGCCGTAGAAAGCGGCACCGCGAACTCCATCGCCAAACCAATGACCTGGCCTGTGCCCTGGGAGGCTCCGACTGATTCAGCGACAGACGTCCCAGCCTTGAAAGCAAAGGAATCCGTCTGCTGTCCAGTAAGAATCTGTGTCGACGCCGCGGACAGTTGATCAGACGCGTGCACCCCCATCGCAACACAGCCGACCTTCGAGATAGGCTCGGGAATCGCGCAAAGAACCCCCGCCCCCGCCAGTTCAATAATGCCGCCAACGAGCCGCAAACTACCGAATATGCGATTTGACCTTATTTCGCCTTCAGATAAGGACTCATGCGATAAAATCGCGGCCATTTGCGGGAAACTGAGCGTTACACGGAAGTCGTCTGTTCTGTACATACGTGAAAGGGCCTGCTACTGAAATGACTTTTATTTTCAGCCGCCAAACTTGCAACGACGGCGGGCAGGCTAAGTCTCAATATCAGTAGCAGCAAGAGTGATACGTTAGTTACAGAAGTTTCATACAACAGAATAAGAGACTTCCTAAACATAAATCCCGGACAACAAAAAACCGCCCCGAGGGGCGGTTTTCTTTTAGCTCATCCGAATATTACGACTTCGGACCCGCTGCCTTGATGGCGTCGCTCACGTCGAACTTCTTGAAGTTCTCGGTGAACAAGGCGGCCAGCGCTTTGGCAGCAGTATCGTAGGCGGCTTTGTCTTCCCAGGTGTTACGTGGGTTGAGCAAACCGGTGTCTACGCCCGGAACCGATTTCGGCACGTCAAGGTTGACTGTGTCCAGGTGCTCGGTTTCGGTGCCGATCAGGGCGCCGCTCTGGATTGCTGCGATCACGCCACGGGTGGTCGGAATGTTGAAGCGCTTGCCGACACCGTAACCGCCGCCGGTCCAACCGGTATTGACCAGATACACCTTGGAGTTGAACCCACGGATGCGCTTGATCAACAGCTCAGCGTACTCACCCGCCGGACGCGGGAAGAATGGCGCGCCGAAGCAGGTAGAGAACGTGGACTTGATACCTGGGCCCGAGCCCATTTCGGTGGAACCAACCAGTGCGGTGTAACCCGACAGGAAGTGATAGGCCGCCTGTTCTTCGCTGAGAATCGACACAGGTGGCAGTACGCCGGTCAGGTCGCAGGTCAGGAAGATCACAGCGTTGGGTTCGCCACCGAGGTTTTTCGGTGCGCGTTTTTCGATCAGCTCACGCGGGTAAGCGGCGCGGCTGTTCTGGGTCAGGCTGTCGTCGGCGTAATCGGCTTTTTTGTCAGCATCAAGTACGACGTTTTCCAGCACGGCGCCGTGCTGGATGGCTTTCCAGATAACGGGTTCGTTCTTCTCGGAGAGATCGATGCACTTGGCATAGCAGCCGCCTTCGATGTTGAAGACCACGCCTTCGCCCCAGCCGTGTTCGTCGTCACCGATCAGGTAACGGCTTTCGTCTGCAGACAACGTGGTTTTACCGGTGCCCGACAGACCGAAGAACAAGGTCACGTCGCCGTTTTCGCCCATGTTGGCCGCGCAGTGCATCGGCAATACGTCGTGGGCCGGGAGCAGGAAGTTCTGCACCGAGAACATGGCTTTCTTCATTTCGCCGGCGTAGCGCATGCCTGCGATCAGCACTTTCTTGGCGGCGAAGTTGATGATCACCGCGCCGTCGGAGTTGGTACCGTCACGCTCAGGCTCGCAAACGAACCCTGCTGCGTTCATGACCTGCCACTCTTGCTTGGCGCCTTCGTTGTACTGTTCAGGATTGATGAACAGGCAACGACCAAACATGTTGTGCCAGGCCGTTTCGGTGCTCATCTTGACCGGCAGGTAGTAAGCCGGATCAGAACCTACATGCACGTGAGAAACGAAATGATCGCGCTCACCCAGGTAGGCCTCGACGCGGTCCCACAAAGCGTCGAACTTGTCGGCCGGAAACTTGCGGTTGATCGGGCCCCAGGCGATAGCGTCCTGAGTGCTCGGCTCTTCAACGATGAAACGGTCGAGCGGTGAACGGCCGGTGCGGTGACCCGTCTTGACGACGAGTGCGCCAGTATCGGCCAGCTCGCCTTCACCGCGATTCAGGGCTTCTTTCACCAGATCATCAATGCTGAGATCGGTATACACGGTGCTATTGGCTTGCGTCATGAATGTCCCCGTCGGCTCAAAGCCGAGTCCTCCAAACGTTTTGTAGTAAAAAAACAACCACTACTACAGCGAAAAGTGGGCCGGATTATGCCAGAAAACCCCAGAAAAGGTAGGGCCCTCCGGTCAGTAACTACATATGGAATTTGCCCGGCCTGATTGGCGTGAAAGCACCCATCCAGCGCGCGGCACTACATCAATGACGCGTGCCTGAGGGTGAATCGACGCCGCCACCTGCGAAGAGCTGCACTACATCTGCCGAATCGAACAAATAGCGCTGATTGCAGAACTGACAATCGATCTCGACCATGCCGTTGTGCTCGATCACCAATTGCTGTGCATCTTCCAGACCAAGACTGACCAGTGCATTGGCAGAACGTTCGCGCGAGCAACTGCATCGGAAGGTCAGGGGCTGAATATCGAACATGCGCAGCGGGTCTTCGTGGAACAAACGGTGCAGCACGGTCTCGTTGTCCAGGCTCAACAACTCTTCGGCGGTCAGCGTGCTGGCAAGGGTGGTCACGTGTTGCCAGCTGGCTTCGCGCTCTTGTGGGTCAGTCAGGCGGGCGGCGGGCAGTTGTTGGAGCAACAAACCCCGTGCGCGCTTGCCATCTGCATTGAGCCAGAAGCGAGTCGGCAGTTGCTCGGACATCACAAAGTAGGTGGACAGGCACTCGGACAGGTCCGCGCCTTCCAGACCGACGATGCCTTGGTAGCGTTTGCCCTGACGTGGATCCATGGTCATGGTCAGGTCACCCTCCGGCATCAGCGTCTGCAGTGTGGCGCCTGGCTCGATCAGGGCTTCATCGTATCGGGCGATGCCGCGTATCTCACGCTCGCTGGAGCATTCGACCATCAGCAACGATACCGGCCCGAGTGAGCGTGCCTGCAATACCAGCAGCCCATCGAACTTCAGGGTCCCGACAAGCAAGGCTGCAGCGGCGAGCATTTCGCCCAGCAGTTGCGCAACAGGCTCTGGATAGGCGTGCTTGGCAAGCACTTCGGCGTAGCTGCGCTCCAGCGCAACGGTTTCGCCGCGGACGTCGCTCTCATCAAAAATGAAGCGCTGGGTGTAATCGGTGTCAGCAATATCATGCATAGGGAAGGTATCTGAAGTAATGACAAAATGATGACGGACGCTTATAAAGCGCGGTTTAGCACCACGCGGTGCACTGTCATGCCGATGGAGGCATTTTATGGACTATCCCGCGCTGTTCCAACCGAAGTGGAACGTCAGGCGTCTTGTACTCTGCAATCTGGTAGCGCTGGCGCTGCTGCTTGTGTGGATCTGGCCAACGGCACATGCCGCATTCACTCAGTTCGATGAGTGGTTTTTTCATCTGCTCAATCGCCCGCTGGCGAGCAGCACAGTGTGGCTTTACATCTGGACCGTCGCCAGTATGCGTCCATTCGACATCGTGGTCGGGATCATCCTGCTGGTGCTGCTGATCAAAGGCGACTGGGTATTCAAGGCCGCGCAGACTCGCTCGGCCGCGATCGGGTTCATCGTGACCCTGATCGTCCTGCTGATCATTCGCGCCGTATTCTCCAAGATCATCGACCACTCCTCGCTGCAACACGACAGCGCGTCGATGGTGATTCCTGACGCAATCAAGCTCAGTGACATCTTTCCCGTGCTCGAGAAAAAGTGGGAGCTCAAGGACCGCTCCAGCCAGAGCTTTCCCGGCGACCATGCGTCCGTGCTGTTGATCTGGGCAATGTTCATGACCGTGTTCAGCCGCACGGTCGGTCAACGGGTGATCATTTGGGGACTGGCGCTGCTGTTCATGATGCCGCGCCTGGTGGCCGGGGCCCACTGGGGCCAGGATGACTACATTGGCGGCGTGATGATGGCGCTTCTTGCGCTGGGCTGGAGCTGCTACACACCGTTCGCCGCCAAATCCACTGACCTTTTACTGAGGGCAACCGCTCCCGTTTTCAAGCTGATGGGCCGGATGCCGTTGCTGAACAGCTTAAGCGTTGTGCGGGGCGGCTCGCGGTAGCGCGACGGATGTTGGCAGGGACTCAATCATCGGCCGTATGAAAATGAAATAACTGCCTGCGCTGTTTCTTGGTCGGCTTGCCGTCAGTGGTCACACCGAGGCTGCCGGCCTTGCGTTGGGCGGCGGCATTTTCGCGTTTGGCGATGCTTTCCGGTGTCTCGGTATAGAGCAGTTGCGCTTCCGGGGCACCACGCCGCACGATGGACAACGCCTGC
This sequence comes from Xanthomonas sp. WHRI 1810A, assembly GCF_040202885.1. Taxonomy (NCBI): domain Bacteria; kingdom Pseudomonadati; phylum Pseudomonadota; class Gammaproteobacteria; order Lysobacterales; family Lysobacteraceae; genus Xanthomonas; species Xanthomonas sp. WHRI 1810A. Next base: position 102,982 of record NZ_JBEGED010000017.1, on the reverse strand, counting down.
ACCACAACGCTGCGCTCGTCGAAGCCGGCACGAATCTGAAACTCATCACCGACGCGCGGTTCCTTGCCAGGCTTGCATCGCTCGCCGCGACAATGCACCTTGCCGCTTTCGATGGCAGCTTTGGCCAACGCCCGTGTTTTGAAAAAACGTGCCGCCCAGAGCCATTTGTCCAAACGGACTTTATCGTCGTCATCTGACTTTTGTGCCATCTGAATTCCTCGATCAGGTAATAGTCAGAAACTGTACTACGTAATACCGGATATCCACCAATCCCCACCCTTGATTAGAATGCACGCCAAGACCAATGGCGCCTTACTTATGGAGCGCGACGTGACTGATTTCCCGACCTCTTTGACGTCGCCCAGCGGCTGCCAGGCGTGCAAGACCAGCGAAGCACTGGGTTTTGATATTGCCTTCGCTTATCAACCGATCGTGGACCTGCGTGATCGGTCTGTTTTTGCCCATGAAGCCCTGGTGCGCGGCGTCGGCGGCGAGGGGGCTTTGTCGGTACTGAACCGGGTGAACGACCAGAACCGCTATCGATTCGATCAGCTGTGTCGTACCCGGGCGATCGCTACCGCCGCGCAACTTGGCATGACGGAGCATCTGTCGATCAACTTTCTGCCGAACGCGGTATACCGTCCCGAGTTGTGCATCCGCAGTACGTTACAGGCGGCACGCGAGCACAACTTTCCGCTCGACCGGCTGATATTCGAAACCGTGGAAAGTGAGCACCTGGAAAACAGTAATCACCTCGCTCATATCCTGCGTGAGTACCGTGAGTTCGGTTTCAAGACCGCCATCGACGATTTTGGCGCCGGGTATTCGGGCCTCACTCTGCTGGCGGATTTTCAACCCGACCTGATCAAACTGGACATGGCGCTGATACGCGATATTCACCGGGATCGCGCGCGTCAGGCTATTGTGCGCGGGGTTGTCACAATGTGTACCGAGTTAGGCGTTACAGTCATCGCCGAAGGCATCGAGCATGCCGAGGAGCGGGACTTTCTCGCCGACTGCGGGATTTATCTGATGCAGGGCTACTGGTTCGCCAAGCCCGCATTCAAAGCCTTGGCCCAGATTGATTCAGGTGCCTGGCAGACCGCTTAAAACGTACGGAATTGTATTGAAAACTTTTGATCATCTGACAGTCATTGGCCTTCGCGAATGGGTGGCGCTTCCTGACTTGGGGGTCGCTGGCCTGCGAGCGAAAATCGATACCGGCGCGAGCACTTCAAGCCTGCACGCCACCGAAATCGAACCTTTCGAGCGCGACGGAGAGAAATGGGTGCGCTTCAACGCTCACCTCGGCACGATCGTACAGCTGCGCCATCGCCGATGTGAAGCGCAACTGGTGGCCATGAAGACCATAAAAAGCTCCAACGGCCATGCGCAGGTGCGCTACGTGATTCGGACCACGCTTGCGCTGGGCGATCGGGTCTGGCCGGTGGAATTCACGCTGGCCTGTCGCAAAGCCATGCGTTATCGGCTGCTACTGGGTTCCAACGCCCTGATTGACGGCCAACTGGTGGTCAATCCGGGCATTACATACGTTCAGGACAAGCCGGCATTCCCGGCCTCTAATTCCTCTGCCACAGGTGCTGCATGAAGATCGCTGTGCTTTCGCGAAACCCGCGTCTGTATTCAACCCGTCGTCTGGTCGAGGCTGGCATTGCGCGCGGCCACGAGGTGGTGGTGATCGATACCCTGCGTGCCTATATGAATATCGCCAGTCATAAGCCGCAGATTCATTATCGAGGAAAGCCACTGGAAGGCTTTGACGCGGTTATCCCGCGCATTGGTGCTTCCGTCACGTTCTACGGCTGCGCCGTACTGCGTCAATTTGAAATGATGGGCGTGTTTCCGCTCAACGAATCCGTGGCCATTGCCCGCTCGCGGGACAAACTGCGCTCGTTGCAACTGTTATCTCGTCGCGGGATCGGCCTTCCGGTCACAGGCTTTGCTCACTCACCGGACGACATCCCTGACCTGATCCAGATGGTCAATGGCGCGCCGCTGGTGATCAAGGTGCTGGAAGGTACGCAAGGGATCGGCGTGGTGCTGTGCGAAACCGCGACGGCCGCAGAGTCGGTGATCGAGGCATTCATGGGTCTGAAGCAAGACATCATGGTGCAGGAGTACATCAAGGAAGCCGGCGGCGCGGATATCCGTTGCTTCGTGGTGGGCGACAAGGTGATTGCGTCGATGATGCGCCAGGCCAAGCCCGGCGAGTTTCGTTCGAACCTGCACCGTGGCGGCACTGCCAGCCTGATCAAGATCACGCCCGAAGAGCGCATGACCGCCATTCGCGCAGCCAAGGTCATGGGTTTGAGCGTGGCGGGTGTGGATATCCTGCGTTCCAACCATGGACCGCTGGTGATGGAGGTCAATTCATCCCCAGGCCTTGAAGGGATCGAGACGACCACTGGCAAGGACGTGGCCGGGATGATCATTCAGTACATCGAAAAGAATGGTGGTCCGCACATGACCAGGACCAAAGGGAAAGGCTAAGCAACACATATTGTAGGAGCTCGCTTGCCCGCGAAAGGGCTATGTCAGCGACCAATTGGGCGACTGTCTCACGCAATCCCGGGCAAGCGCGCTCCTACAAGATCAAACTAATCCGCATCCCGAGGCAGCATCAGCCCCAACGGTAATCTCACCCGCGCTTCAAGCCCACCCCCTGACCGGTTGCGCAATTCGACGTTACCACCGTGCATCGCAGCAATCCGTTTGACGATCGCCAGCCCTAATCCCGTGCCTTTCCCGCTACGGGCGCGGTCGCCACGAATGAACGGATTGAAAATGCCCTCAAGCTCGGACTCATCAATACCGGCGCCACGGTCCAGCACGCTGAGCACCACGTAGGGCGCGCCGCTGTCGCCGGACACATAGGCCGCCACTTCGACCCCATTACCGGCGTGATGCATCGCGTTGCCGATCAGATTGGCCAGCAACCGTTTCAAGGAAATACGTCGCAGCGGGAACGCTGGAATGGGCTCCAGGCACAACCGAATCTGTTCCTCAGGGCTGTTGTAGGGCGCCACCACCTCGCGCACCAGTTGGCCGAGATCGACCTCTTCGATTTCCTCGTCACGCCCGTCGCGAATGAACGCCAGGAACTGATCGAGAATGGCGTCCATGTCCTCGATGTCGCGCACCATGCCCAGGGTCAGATCGTTGTCACCCGGCATCAGCTCCAGGGAAAGCCGCAACCGAGTCAACGGCGTGCGCAAATCGTGGGACACCCCCGCCAGCATCAACTCCCGCTCCTGTCCTGCCTGCTCGACGTCTTCGGCCATCTGGTTGAAGGCGCGGTAGACCTCGGTCATCTCGCTGGGCGTATCACTGACCGGCAAGCGCACGCTGCGCCCCTGACCCAGTTGCCGTGCGGCAAACACCAGGCGCTTGAGCGGCTGGTTGAGTTGACTGACGAAAATCCATGCCGACGCGGTGGATAACAACCCGATGGCAAGGAACCAGCCCAGCACGCTCCAGATCTTCTGCCCCCTCAGCGGGTGCGGGTAGAGCGGCACCTTGAGCCAGCCATCCCCCAGGCTCGGGGCGCGCACCCACAGCGCTGGCGGCGCATGCACCCGCAGCCGCACCTCGGTGTCCGCGCCCAGTTCGGCCTGCATCTGACGCTGATAGATTTCGGAATAGGGCCAATGCTGTTCCCCTTCCGGGACGCCGCCGCCCACGACCCGGATCAAACCTGCGGCATCGGCGATGCTCTCGCGGTCGCTTTCATCGGCCGCCCAGTACGCCCGCAGCGTCAACGCCACGCCATGGCTGTATTGCCTGTCGACCAGAACATCTTCGTTCATCAACAGATAAACCAGCGTCAACGCCTTGGAAAACAGCACGACGATGAGCACCAGCCAGAGGGTGCGGGAGAAGAAGCTTTGCGGGAACCACAGGGGTGTCTTCATAACAGCAGCTACACACTTTGCAGGAGCGAGTCAGGCTCGGATGTTTGCGGACAGGGGGCGAGCGGGACGCCAAAACCAGCCACACCAAAGCCCCCTGTTCAAGAGGAAATCAGTGCGACTGGAGGATGTGTCGGGCGTGTTTATCACCCCGACAGGCGACCGTTCAGTAGTTATTTGCCAGCATTGGCATCGCTGTTGCCGTCCGGCACGAACACGTAACCCACGCCCCAGACGGTCTGGATGTACCGCGGCTTGGCGGCGTCCGGCTCGATCAGGCGACGCAGACGGGAAATCTGCACGTCGATGGAGCGTTCCAGCGCGTCCCACTCGCGGCCACGGGCCAGGTTCATCAGCTTGTCACGGGTCAACGGCTCCCGCGCATGCATGACCAGCGCCTTGAGTACCGCAAACTCGCCGGTGGTGAGCATGTGGACTTCGTTGCCGCGCTTCAACTCGCGCGTGGCCAGTGAAAGCTCGTATTCGCCAAACGTAACGGACTCGTCTTCCGTGCCCGGTGCGCCCGGGACAGGAACCGACTGACGACGCAGGACCGCTTTGACGCGGGCCATGAGTTCATCAGGGTTGAAGGGTTTGGCCAGGTAATCGTCAGCGCCAAGCTCAAGGCCCTTGATCCGGCTCAATTCATCGCCTTTGGCGGTGAGCATGATGATCGGCACCTGGTTGTTCGCTGCACGCAGACGACGGCAGGCAGAAAGGCCGTCTTCCCCCGGCAGCATCAGATCCAGCACCACAAGGTGGAAAACCTCGCGAGCCAACAAGCGATCCATTTGCTCTACGTTGGCCACCGCACGGGCGCGATAGCCCTTGCTGGTGAAAAAGCGCTCTAACAGGCTGCTAAGGCCCGGGTCATCATCAACAATGAGGATTTTCTCGCCTTCAACCGGTTGTGCGGTGCTGCTCATAGAATGCTCCTTTGATCTCGGCGCGCATTATGGCGTAGCTGCTGTGATGCGCACCGTGTGCATTGTTAGCAGATTTTTCCTGACCTGCCACTGACGGTCTTGCATGGCGGTTTGCGAAGGATGATCGAGGCTCCACCGGTGCGCTTTTTCGACGGGTCGTCGGCGGGTCCCCTATTCAGGGTGGGGTGGGTATAATGCGCCGCCTTCAAGGTGAGGCAACGCGTAATCAAGGCCGTTCGCCAGTAGCTGGATTTTTAGCATTTACATTTGCCAGGTGGTTTTATGGACAGCATCAACAGCCGCATCGCCGAGGAACTCGGCGTCCGCCCGCAACAGGTCGAAGCGGCCGTCGCGCTACTGGATGAAGGCTCGACCGTACCCTTCATTTCTCGCTACCGTAAAGAAGTGACTGGCAGCCTCGATGACACGCAGCTGCGTCATCTGGAAGAGCGCCTGCGCTATCTGCGTGAACTGGATGAGCGTCGCATCAGCATCCTTGCCAGCATCGAAGAGCAAGGCAAGCTGACGCCGGAACTGGCGCGCGACATCAAGCTGGCCGACACCAAAACCCGCCTGGAAGACTTGTACCTCCCGTACAAACAGAAACGCCGCACCAAAGGCCAGATCGCGCTGGAAGCAGGTCTGGGCGAGCTGGCTGACGGTCTGTTCAACGACCCCACTCTGACGCCAGACACCGAAGCCGCGCGCTTCGTCAACGCCGAAAAAGGCGTGTCCGACGTCAAGGCCGCGCTGGAAGGCGCCAAGTACATCCTCATGGAGCGCTTCGCCGAAGACGCCACACTGCTGGAAAAACTGCGCAGCTTCCTCAAGCAGGAAGCCGTGATCAGCGCTCGCGTGGTGGCTGGCAAGGAAGAAGAAGGCGCTAAGTTCCGTGACTACTTCGAACACGACGAACCCCTGAAAAGCATGCCGTCGCACCGTGCGCTGGCGATTTTCCGTGGCCGCAACGAGGGCATTCTCAGCGCCGCACTCAAGGTCGGCGAAGATCTGCCGGGCACCTTGCACCCGTGCGAGATGATGATCAGCGAGCGTTTCGGCCTGCAGAACCAGAACCGCGCGGCAGACAAATGGCTGGCTGAAGTGGTGCGCTGGACCTGGAAAGTAAAACTCTATTCGCACCTGGAAACCGATCTGTTCGGTGAACTGCGCGAAGGCGCGGAAGCCGAGGCGATCAACGTATTTGCCCACAACCTGCATGACTTGCTGCTGGCCGCACCGGCCGGTCCCCGGGCTACGCTAGGGCTGGACCCCGGTTTGCGCACCGGCTGCAAGGTGGCCGTGGTCGACTCCACCGGCAAGCTGCTGGACTACGCCACGGTTTACCCGCATGTTCCGAAAAACCAGTGGGACCAGACCATCGCCGTGCTGGCCGCCCTCTGCGCCAAGCATGCCGTTGACCTGATCGCCATCGGCAATGGCACCGCCAGCCGCGAAACCGACAAGCTGGCCGCCGACCTGATCAAAAAATACCCAGGTCTGAAAATGACCAAAGTCATGGTGTCCGAAGCCGGCGCATCGGTTTACTCGGCGTCGGAACTGGCTGCCAAGGAATTCCCGGAGCTGGACGTGTCGATCCGTGGCGCGGTTTCCATCGCCCGCCGATTGCAGGATCCGCTGGCCGAGTTGGTGAAGATCGATCCGAAATCCATCGGTGTCGGCCAATACCAGCACGACGTGTCCCAGCTCAAGCTGGCACGTGGCCTGGACGCTGTGGTCGAGGATTGCGTGAACGCCGTGGGCGTGGACGTGAACACCGCATCGGTGGCTTTGCTGGCTCGCATTTCCGGCCTCAATACCACGCTGGCGCAGAATATCGTGGCGCACCGTGACGAAAACGGCGCCTTCAAGACCCGCGCGTCGTTGAAGAAAGTCGCGCGCCTGGGCGAGAAAACGTTTGAGCAAGCCGCAGGCTTCCTGCGCGTCATGAACGGCGACAACCCGCTGGATTCCTCAGCCGTTCACCCGGAAGCCTATCCGCTGGTGCAGCGTATCGCCGCCGAGACCGACCGCGACATTCGCTCGCTGGTCGGGGACGCCAGCTTTCTCAAGCGCCTGGACCCGAAGAAATTCACCGACGAAACCTTCGGCCTGCCGACGGTGACGGACATTTTGCAGGAACTTGAAAAACCCGGCCGCGACCCGCGCCCCGAGTTCAAGACCGCTGAATTCCAGGACGGCGTCGAGGATCTCAAGGATCTGGAACTGGGCATGATCCTCGAAGGCGTCGTCACCAACGTCACCAACTTCGGTGCTTTCGTCGACATCGGCGTGCATCAGGATGGTCTGGTGCACATCTCCGCGCTGTCCGAGAAGTTCATCAAGGACCCGCGCGAAGCGGTCAAGGCTGGCGACGTGGTGAAAGTGAAAGTCATGGAAGTCGATATCCCGCGCAAACGCGTCGGCCTGTCGATGCGCATGAGCGATACGCCGGGCGAGAAAGTCGACGGCGCGCGCGGCGCACGTCCGGGCTCGGCGCCTCGTCAGCAGCAACAAGGTTCACCGCGCAAGGAAACCGCCACCGCAGCCCCGGCCAACAACCCCATGGCCTCGCTGTTCGCCAACGCCAAACAACTGAAGAAGCGCTGATGGATATCCCTGACGAACTGACGCAAAGCGCGTACTTCAAAACCCTCGGCTGCCGCGTCGTGCGCTTGGGCGAGGGTGTGGCAGAGGTCGCGCTGGCGCTTGAGCCGCACCTGCGCAACCGCGGCAACGTGATGCACGGCGGGGCGATTTTCAGCCTGGTCGACATCGCCATGGGGCTGGCGTGTTCCAGCTCCCACGGTTTTGACCAGCGCAGCGTGACGATCGAATGCAAGATCAACTACGTGCGCGGCGTATCCGACGGTGAAGTGACCTGCATCAGCACGGTCCTGCACACCGGGAGGCGCACGTTGGTGGTCGAAGCCGAGGTGCGCCAGGACGACAAACTTGTCGCAAAAGCGCAGGGCACGTTCGCTGTCGTCTAGCTGTCGGACATGGTTATGGGGTAATTTCGGCACTGTGTAACAGTGGCGAAATACCCTGAATCGATGTTCGATCATGATCGGTAACTGGAAACCGGGCGTTCAGACCCAAACGAGGCGTCAACGCCAGTTTTTTCCTCTCCCTTGTAGACCGTCATAACGATCCCCATATAGGGCCGACTGATGCGTGAAGGAATTCAACTTGAGCGAAATTCTCAACCGCCGCCTGGCTCTGCTTAGCGAGCGCACTAACCTCTCCTTGCTGGAGCAGTGCTTGCACGGCATCGAGCGTGAATGCCTGCGTGTAACGGCCGATGCCCGTCTGGCCCAGACGCCGCATCCCGAGGCGCTCGGCGCGGCGCTGACCAACGAACAGATCACCACAGACTATTCCGAGTCGTTGCTGGAGTTCATCACGCCTGCGCTGAAGAACCCGGTCGATACCCTGGCGAGCCTGGACCAGATACACCGCTTCGCTTACAGCAAGTTGGGCAGCGAGTTCCTCTGGAGCCCGTCGATGCCCTGCCCGCTGCCTGCAGAGGAAGATATTCCGATTGCCTACTTCGGCACCTCGAATATCGGCCAGCTCAAGTACGTCTACCGCAAGGGTCTGGCCCTACGGTATGGCAAAACGATGCAATGCATTGCGGGCATTCATTACAACTTCTCCTTGCCTGAGGCCATTTGGCCGTTGCTCAAGCAAACCGAGGAGTTCAAAGGCGATGACCGCGATTATCAATCCCACAGCTACATCGGGTTGATCCGCAACTTCCGCCGTTACAGCTGGCTGTTGATGTACCTGTTCGGTGCCTCCCCGGCGCTGGACGCCAGCTTCCTGCGAGGCCGGTCGCATCAGCTCGAGCAACTGGACGCGGACACGCTGTACCTGCCGTACGCCACCAGCCTGCGCATGAGCGACCTGGGTTATCAAAGTAACGCTCAAGCCGATTTGACGCCGTGCTACCACGATCTGATCAGCTACACCGACAGCCTGCGCAAAGCCGTTGCCACGCCGTATCCGCCGTATGTCGAGATCGGCACGCACAAGGATGGCGAGTGGATTCAGCTCAACACCAACGTGCTGCAGATCGAAAACGAGTACTACTCCACCATTCGCCCGAAACGCGTGACATATTCCGGCGAGCGTCCGATTCAGGCGCTGGTGGCGCGTGGCGTGCAGTACGTAGAGGTCCGTTGCCTGGACATCAACCCGTTCCTGCCAACGGGCATCGATCTGCAGCAGTCGCGCTTCATTGACGCCTTCATTCTGTTTTGTGCCTTGCAAGAAAGCCCGCAGCTGGCAGAAAACGAATGCAATAACGCTGCGTCGAACTTCCTGACCGTGGTCAAGGAAGGCCGTCGTCCTGGTTTGGAACTGAGCCGCAACGACACCACCATTGACCTGAAAGTCTGGGCCGATGAGTTGCTGGACAAGATCGAGCCGATCATCAAGTTGCTGGACGAGAGTCAGAACCTGGATGAGCACGCCAAGTCGCTGGCCGTGCAGCGCGCGAAGGTGGCCGATGCTTCACTGACGCCGTCGGCTCAGGTGCTGGCGAGCATGGCTGAGCATAAGGAAGGCTTCACCGCGTTCTCGTTCCGTCAGAGCCAGGCGCATGCCGAGCACTTCCGCAGCCAGCCGTTGAGCGTTGAGGAGCAGTCGAACTTCGAGACCCTGGCCCGCAACTCCATCGCGCAGCAGGCAGAACTGGAGCAAACCGAAGAAGTGGTCGATTTCGACACCTTCGTTGGCGCGTATCAGGCGAGCATTCTGGCGATCAGTAATTGATCAAAGGGCGCTGACACAACGCGATCAGAACTGTAGGAGCGCGCTTGCCCGCGATGGCGGTGTGTCAGCGACATATCAATCGACTGACCTGATGCATTCGCGGGCAAGCGCGCTCCTACAATAGGGCGGTGCCTTGTTTACAACGCCTTCTCAAAAATCTTCGAATTACGCTGGTAGTTGTAGAGCGAAGCCCGGGCACTGGGCAGACGGTCGACGCTGCTAGGCTCGAAACCGCGTTCGCGGAACCAGTGGGCGGTACGCGTGGTGAGGACGAACAGGGTCTTCAGCCCCAATTCCCGCGCGCGCTCTTCGATGCGCTCCAGCAACTCATCCCCGCGCCCGCCGTGGCGGTAATCCGGGTTGACCGCCAGACACGCCAGCTCCCCCGCCTCAGAATCGGCAATCGGATACAGCGCCGCGCAGGCAATGATCAAACCCTCACGTTCCACAACGCTGAACTGCTCGACTTCGCGCTCCAGCACTTCGCGGGAACGACGCACCAGAATGCCCTGCTCCTCCAGCGGCGTGATCAGTTGCATCAAACCGCCCACATCACCGATCCCCGCCTCGCGCACGAACTCGAATTGCTCCTGCGCCACCAGCGTGCCGCCACCGGCCCGGGTGAACAGTTCCGACAGCAGCGCGCCGTCTTCGGCGTAACTGACGATGTGGCTGCGCGCCACGCCGCCGCGACAGGCTTCGGCAGCGGCGTCCAGCAATTCGGCCTGATAGTTATTGCCCAGGCGCTGCAGGTGAGCTGGCACTTGCTGCGGCCGCAACTCGCGCACCAACTTGCCTTGTGCATCAAGCAAACCGGGTTCGGCGCCGAACAGCAGCAGCTTGTCGGCGGCCAGATCCACGGCCGCGCGGGTGGCGACGTCTTCACACGCCAGGTTAAAGATCTCTCCGGTGGGCGAATACCCCACAGGCGATAGCAGCACGATGGAGCGTTCATCCAGCAGGCGATTGATGCCCTTGCGGTCGATCCGGCGCACTTCGCCGGTGTGCTGATAGTCGACGCCTTCGAGCACGCCAATGGGCCGCGCCGTCACCAGGTTGCCGCTGGTCACACGTAACCGTGAGCCCTGCATTGGCGAGGCGGCCATGTCCATGGACAGGCGCGCTTCGATGGCCAGACGCAACGCGCCGACGGCATCAATCACACACTCCAGGGTCGCAGCATCGGTGATGCGCATGTCGCGATGGAAATGCGGCGTCAGCCCGCGTGCCTGCATCCGGCTTTCGATCTGCGGGCGAGAACCGTGCACCAGCACCAGCCGCACGCCGAGGCTGTGCAACAGCACCAGGTCGTGAACGATGTTGCCGAAGTTGGGATGATCAATGCCGTCGCCAGGGAGCATGACGACGAACGTACGATCACGGTGTGCGTTGATGTAGGGCGATGCGTGACGAAGCCAGTTTACGTAATCGGGCATAACCGAAAGAGCCTGTAAAAAAGAGGGACGAGGGGGTGGGGAAAACTCACAGCGCTATGAGCTTTATCGTCGGAACAGGCTTGGCGACACGCGCGATCTCCTTCTGGGCAGTACCCGACTCATCCAACCGCAACTCATCGGGCCGGTGTCAGGCAGTAATATTCGATCAACTGGCGTAACAGACGCACTGTAGGCGCCAAGCGTGACATTTCCAGGTACTCGCCGGGTTGATGGGCGCAGGCAATGTCGCCTGGGCCCAAGACAATGGTCTCGCAGCCGAGGCGCTGAAGATAAGGCGCTTCGGTGCCAAATGCCACCGCTTCGGCAGTATGACCGGTCAGACGCTCGGCAACGCGCACCAGTTCCGCATCGGCGCTCTGTTCGAACGGCGACACTTCCGAAAACAGTGGCGCGTAATTGATCTGCACCTGATGCAGTTCGGCCAGCGGCTGCAGTTTCTGGCGGATGGCCGCGCGCAGCATCTCAGGATCCATGCCTGGCAACGGCCGCAGGTCGAACTCCAGGGAGCACTGCCCGCAGATTCGATTGGGGTTGTCGCCGCCATGGATGCAGCCGAAATTCATCGTCGGCTGCGGCACGCTGAACTGCGGGTTGCGAAACTGCGTTTGCCACTGGGTACGCAACCCCTTGAGTTCGCCGATGGCGTCGTACATCGCTTCAAGGGCGCTGTGCCCCAGGCTTGGGTCAGAGGAATGGCCGCTGCGCCCGAGAATCTCGATGCGCTCCATCATCACGCCTTTGTGCAGGCGGATCGGCTTCAAGCCCGTAGGCTCGCCAATCACCGCCGCCCGACCCAACGGCTTGCCGGCTTCGGCCAAGGCCTTGGCGCCCGACATCGAGCTTTCTTCATCGCAGGTCGCAAGGATGATCAGCGGCTGCTTGAACGGCTGGTCCAGCAGCTCGCGCACGGCTTCAATAATGAGTGCGAAAAAGCCCTTCATGTCGCAGCTGCCCAGGCCTACCCAACTGCCGTCGACTTCGGTCAATTTCAGTGGATCGGTCTTCCACAGCGCGTCGTCATACGGAACGGTATCGCTGTGTCCGGCCAACACCAGGCCGCCGGGGCCTGTGCCATAGGTGGCCAGCAGGTTGAACTTGCCTGGCAGCACTTGCTGGATGTCACAGACGAACCCCATGTCTCCCAGCCACTCGGCGAGCAAATGGATGACCGGGCCATTGGATTGATCCAGCGCGGGCTGAGTGCAGCTTACTGACGGCGCGGCGATCAGGGCCGCGAACTGCTCTTTCATGGACGGCAACGGCATAAGTGGCTCCTGGGCGGGTGGCAACACGCGGACCATCATAGGGTGATTGGCGTGCGCGAATAAACTGTCACGGGTGATGTCCTGTACACTGCACGACCCTCGCAGCTGTGTCTAACCCGGCTGCGTCCCCCCGTTTATCAGCGATCAGCGCTTGGATTCTCCGGCCATGCAGAAAGAAACCGAAATCAAACTCCGCGTCAGCCGCGAAACCCTCATCGCCTTGCGCGATCACCCGTTGCTCAAAAAACGCAACAAAAGTGGCTGGGAGCGGCTTGAGCTGTTCAACCAGTATTTCGACACTCCAGAGCGCGAGCTCGCCCACGCCAAGGTCGCGCTGCGCCTGCGTCGTGACGGCGATGCAGTGATCCAGACGTTGAAGACCCGCGGCCAGAGCATTGCCGGCCTGTCGGAGCGCAACGAATACAACTGGGATCTGGCCAAGGCCAAGCTGGACCTGAAGAAACTCGACGGCGAATGCTGGCCGGAGCAACTGGCGGACCTGGACAAGAAAACCATCAAGCCCGTGTTCACGACCGACTTTGTACGGGAGAAGGCCGAAATCGCCTGGGGCCGTGGCAAAACCAAAGTCGTCATCGAAGCCGCGCTGGACCTGGGCAAGGTCATCGTGGGCAAGCAGGAAGAAGAAATCTGCGAGCTGGAACTCGAATTGCGCGAAGGCGACCCGGCGGCATTGCTGGAACTGGCGGCTGAACTGGCTGAGAAGCTCGCCCTGATGCCGTGCGACATCAGCAAAGCCGAACGCGGCTATCGCCTGTCAGACGCCAGCAGCTATGCAGTGAAACTGCCTACGCCGCAAATCCCTGCCGAGCTGTCGCTGGACGAAGCCTTTAGCGCCATCGCCTGGTATTTGCTGGGCAGCAGCCAGCGACTGGCCGAGCAGTACCGTTTCAATGGTCACTGGAGCTTGCTGCAGGACTGGGTCGAGATGCTGGCTGAACTGCGTGCCTTGGCGGGCAGCCTGGGCCAGGCGGCGCCGCGTTCGACCACGCACAACCTGCGCGCTGCGCTGGACGCGTTGCTGGAAGACTGGCGCACGCTGGTGCTCGCAGGCCAGGAAGACGCCGATATCCGCGCGGCCGCCCACGAGCAGTTCATCGAAGAACTGGAAGACCCGCGCTGGGGGCAGTTCTCGCTGAACACCTCGCGCTGGTTGATGGCCCGCAGCTGGACCGTCGAGCGCAACAACCGCGGCAACCGTCAGGGCGCCGCCATGGTTGAAAGCTGGGTCGCGCGCTTCCTCGCTGACGAAGCCGTTGCCGTGAACCTTGCGCGCTACCAACAACAGCCTGAAGACCTGGCCGAGCAACTGCCGCGCATCGAGCGCATTCAGGTCTGGCTGCATTACGCACGCGCAGCCCTGGATCTGCCTGAGCTGGATCGCTTGTACGGTGAGCTGAACAAGCTGGTGCAACTGGCGCACCTGGACATCACCGATGAAGTGCTGGATGCCCGCATGCAACAGACCATCGTCGTGCTGCAAAGCCGTTCGTGGAAAGTGCTGTTGAAGATGTAATTCCGCAAGACTACGGCGCGTACCTAGAACGCATCGCGAGCAAGCTCCCTCCCACAGTACGTCGGCGGATGGAATTCTCCGCCAGCCATAAATCCTGTGGGAGGGAGCTTGCTCGCGATGTCAGTGAAGCGATGGGGCGCTACGCCTACCGATCAATCGGCAAGCTGGTCGTCGACTTGATTTCCGACAGCGCCACCGTCGAATTCACCTCCTGAATCCCCGGCACCAGCGACAGCTTTTCGAAAAAGAACCGCTCGTACGCCTCAATATCCGGGGTGACGATTCTCAGCAAGAAATCCACTGACCCCATCAGCACATAACACTCCAGCACCTCCGGGAACCCGCGAATCGCTTCGGTGAATTCGGTGAAGTTCGAGCGCCCGTGCGCGTTGAGTTTCACCTCGGCGAAGATCTGCGTGTTCAGGCCGATTTTCTTGCGGTCCAGCAGCGTCACCTGACGCCGGATCACGCCTTCGTCCTTCAAACGCTGAATGCGCCGCCAGCAGGGCGACTGGGACAGTCCGACGGCCTCAGCGATTTGCGCACTGGACAGCGAAGCGTCCTCTTGCAGCAGGGCAAGGATCTTGCGGTCATAAGCATCCAGCTCGATTTGCATAGTTGAGTCTCGATAGGTTCGCTTCACGCATTAACAAGTCTAAATCAGCGCGAACTCGTCGATTATGGACCAGAAATTTCGGTAGCGGCATGTAAAACTTCTTCTCACTCGATCAATGCCCGGTCAACAGCCGCGTCGAAAAGGAACGCCCCACATGCCCCCTCTCGAAGCCGTCCATAACACGCCACTGCGCCCGGATGCCTGGGCCGCCAGCAATGCTCACTGCCGTGCGCGTTATCAGGTGCTGGCCGATGCCGAACCTGATTTGCTGTGCCGCGTCCTCAACCTGTTCGCCATGCAGTACCTAATCCCGCAAAAGGTCAGCGTTTTGCAGCAGGACGGCCAGTTGATGATCGAGGCCGAAGTGGGCGAGCTGACGTGGCATCGCGCTCAGGTCATTGGTGAAAAAATGCGCAGCCTGATCAGTGTGTGCTCGGTCGATCTGCAGTCGATCACCGATCTGCATGTGCTGCCGACGTCCTTGTCGTCTGCTGCGGGTTAAGCGGCCAGACGGATTCGGAAAAAAAATTGGCAACGGTTATTCGCGCGCAGAAACGCAACAACTGGCACGCTTGGGACTACTCTTGCTTTCCGAAGTAAGCCGTCTCGTCCCAAGGAGCCCGCATGTCCGTCCTCGCCTCATCATCTCAGGACCGCTGGCTGGACCTGAACGACCTGTTGCGCGATCTGGTTGCGCAAGGATTTCTGGATCAGGACAGCGCCGAACACGCGCTGACCGCTCGGCGCAGTGCACAAAATGCGCAAACCCATCCGCTGGAATTTCTGGCTGGCCAGCAGTTCGATAACGGCAAGCGGCCCGGCAAAAAGCTCGACCTGGAAACCCTGACTGCCTGGATCGCGGAACAGGCCGGTCAGCCCTACCTGCGCATCGATCCGCTGAAGATCAACGTCGCTGCCGTCACGCCCCTGATGTCTTACGCTTTTGCCCAGCGTCACAAGATCCTGGCCGTCGGGGTTGATCGCGAGTCGGTGACCATCGCCAGCGCGCAGCCCTTTGTTTCTGCCTGGGAAGCCGACCTGGCCCACGTGCTCAAGCTGCCAATCAAGCGCGTCGTCTCCAGCCCTGTGGACATTCAGCGCCTGGCGGTCGAGTTCTACCGGCTGGCCAAGTCCGTCAGCGGCGCCAACACAACTGATCAGAAACTGAGCAACCTGGGTAACTTCGAGCAGTTGCTCAAGCTCGGCGCCAGCGATCAGGAGCCGGACGCCAACGATGCGCACATCGTCAACATTGTCGATTGGCTGTTTCAGTACGCCTTCCAGCAACGGGCCAGTGATATCCACATCGAGCCGCGTCGCGATCAGGGCACGGTGCGCTTTCGCATCGACGGCGTGCTGCACAACGTTTATCAATTCCCCTCGCAAGTGAACATGGCCATCGTCAGTCGCCTGAAAAGCCTGGGCCGGATGAACGTGGCGGAAAAACGCAAACCCCAGGACGGACGGGTCAAGACCACGACACCCGATGGCGGCGAGGTTGAACTGCGCCTGTCCACGCTGCCGACGGCGTTCGGCGAAAAGATGGTGATGCGGATTTTCGACCCGGAGGTGCTGCTCAAGGACTTCGACCAGTTGGGCTTTTCCAACGACGACCTGCGCCGCTGGCAAGACATGACCGGCCAGCCCAACGGCATCATTCTGGTCACCGGACCCACTGGTTCCGGCAAAACCACCACGCTGTACACCACCCTCAAGAAGCTGGCGACGTCCGAGGTCAACCTGTGCACCATCGAAGACCCGATCGAGATGGTCGAGCCGGCCTTCAACCAGATGCAGGTGCAGCACAACATTGACCTGACCTTTGCCAGTGGTGTGCGCGCGCTGATGCGACAAGACCCGGACATCATCATGATTGGTGAGATCCGCGACCTGGAGACCGCCGAAATGGCGATCCAGGCAGCGTTGACCGGGCACTTGGTACTGTCGACGCTGCACACCAACGACGCGCCCAGCGCGATCAGCCGACTGCTGGAGCTGGGTGTGCCGCATTACCTGCTCAAGGCGACGATTCTGGGGGTCATGGCGCAACGGCTGGTGCGTACGCTGTGTCCGCATTGCAAGGCGCCCATCGAGCTGGACGAAGTCGATTGGCAAACCCTGACACGCCCGTGGCAGGCGCCGGTGCCGACAGGCGCGCATCGGGCGGTGGGTTGCGTGGAATGCCGTGACACGGGCTACCGGGGCCGCGCCGGTGTGTACGAGATCATGGTGCTGTCGGATGCGGTAAAGTCGCAGATCGTGGCGGACCTGGACCTCACCGGTCTGCGGCGCCAGGCCTTCAAGGAAGGCATGCGCAGCCTGCGATTGTCCGGCGCGCAAAAAGTCGCGGCCGGGTTGACTACGCTTGAAGAAGTACTGCGCGTGACGCCGCAGAGCGAGCAACGGTGAGGCTTCGATTATTCCTGTAGGAGCGCGCTTGCCCGCGAAAGGTTTTACTCGCGAAACAGATGTCTACTGACACACCGCCTTCGCGGGCAAGCGCGCTCCTGCAATGATGGCGCTCCGTCAGGCGTGCGCCGTTTCGCGAATGAATTCGCTCCTACAGAAAATCATTACAGCGCTCGCAGAGACGTACCACCCAACAACCCACAGGGAAAGGTTATGCAAATCGGTAGTGTGGTTTTACTGTTTGTCGCGCTGGCGATCGCCATCGTGTTCATGGGCTTCAAGGTGGTGCCGCAGGGTTATCAATGGACGGTCGAACGATTTGGTCGGTACACCAACACCCTCAAGCCGGGCCTGAACATCATCGTGCCCGTGATGGACCGCATCGGGCGCAAGATCAACGTCATGGAGAGCGTGCTCGACATCCCGCCGCAGGAAGTCATCACCGCCGATAACGCCACCGTGCAGATCGACGCCGTGTGCTTCTTCCAGGTGGTGAACACCGCCCAGGCCGCCTACGAGATTAACAACCTGGAACACGCGCTGCGCAACCTGCTGCAGACCAATATCCGGACCGTGCTCGGCTCCATGGAACTGGACGCCATGCTCAGCCAGCGTGACAACATCAATGAAAAGCTGCTGCGCACCGTCGATGAAGCGACCGCGCCATGGGGCATCAAGATCACCCGGATCGAGATCAAGGACATCAGCCCGCCCGCAGATTTGATGGCAGCCATGTCCGGCCAGATGAAAGCCGAGCGGATAAAGCGCGCGCAAATTCTGGAAGCCGAGGGCCTGCGGGCATCGGCCATCCTCACCGCTGAGGGCAAGAAACAGGCGCAGATTCTGGAAGCGGAAGGGGGTCGTCAGGCCGCGTTCCTTGAATCCGAAGCCCGCGAGCGCCAGGCCGAAGCAGAAGCCCGGGCGACCCAGGTGGTGTCCGAAGCTATCGCGACAGGCAACGTCCAGGCCATCAATTATTTCGTCGCACAGAAATACATCGATGCATTGGGCCAGCTGGCTTCGGCCAACAACAGCAAAGTGATCCTCATGCCGCTGGAAGCCAGTCAGGTCATCGGCGCGGTGGGCGGCATCGGCGAGATTGTAAAAGCCACCTTCGGCACGGCGCCACCCGCGCCGACCTCGAAAACCTGAGGGGACGGCGATGCTCGATTACTTGCAAACCCTGTCGTTCTGGGACTGGCTGGCGCTGGGCACGGTGCTGCTGATTCTCGAAGTGTTCGGCGCAGGCGGTTATCTGTTGTGGATCGGCGTCGCTGCGGCGGCCGTCGGCATCCTCACGTACATCGTTCCGGGCATGCCGTGGGAGCTGCAGTTTCTGCTGTTCGCGGTGCTGTCAGTCATGACCGCCGTGTATTGGTGGCGCAGGCAACGGGTGGTGATCCGCCAGTCGGACCAGCCGGGCTTGAACATGCGCGGCCAGGAACTGATCGGCCGCACCTTTACTGTTCAAGATGCGATCACCGCCGGGCGCGGCAAGATCAAGGTCAATGACGGGGTATGGATGGTGATCGGCCCGGACGCACCGGTGGGCAGTCAGGTACGGGTGGTGAGTCAGGATGGCGCCATCCTGAAGGTGGAAGCGGTTTAAGCGCGACGTGAGGCCGGTCGCTCAGGCGTCGTTCTCTTGCGCCAGCTCAAGCACACGATCCACCAGCTTGTTAATCCCGGACGCTGCTTCGCTGATGGAGGTAGCGACCATGTAAGCCGGGGTGCTGACCAGTTTGCGGGCTTTGTCTTCGACGATGTCGGTGACTTCGCAGTCTTCATGCTGGCCGCCCATCCGAGTGATCTTGGCGGCAGTATCGGGATCGTTGCCGATGGTGCAGATAACACCGGGGCCGTAGATCTTTGCGGCCAGTGCCGGCGACACACAAATCAGGCCGATCGGCTTGCCCGCTTCGGCGAAAGCTTCGGCCATGGCCAGCACCTCTGCCTGGACTTTGCAGCTCGCCCCCTCGACAGCAAAGTTGGACAGGTTCTTGGCCGCGCCAAAACCGCCGGGGATGATCAACGCATCAAATTCAGTAATGTCGGCTTCGCGAATGTCTTCGATGGCGCCCCGCACGATGCGCGCCGACTCGGTGAGTACGTTTCGCGTCTCGGGCATCTCTTGGCCATTGAGGTGATTGATGACGTGAAGCTGGGGGATGTTGGGCGCAAAGCACTTTACGTGCGCGCCGCGTTGATCGAGTCGCAACAGGGTAAGCACGCTTTCCTGGATTTCCGCGCCGTCGTAGACACCACAGCCGGAAAGAATGACAGCCACTTTCTGGGTCATGCTGCGTACTCCCTTCGTTAATACGCCACCGTCAGGTCGGGCGCTCCGGGTCAGTATGGCGCGTTCTGCGCAGTCGGTGCGCGAGGGCGCGGGACGGTTGTTACTCGTCTGGACGGTGTTTGACTTCGACGGGGGCCGGAGCGGCCAGCCGGGCTTGTCGGGCGATACGCGCATTCTTCAAGCGACGGCGCACCCACAGGCCGACACCCAGCACCAGCAAGGCGCCGAGCACCCACAGTTCGTATTTTTTGACGTTGCCCAGCAAACCTTCAAGCACGGCGCCGAAGTGATAGGCGGCAGCGCCCAGCGCAGACGCCCAGACCGCCGCGCCAATACCGTTGAGCAACAAATAGCGTCCCGGCGGGTAGCCCGACAGCCCGATGGCGACTGGCATCACCGTTCGCAAGCCGTAGACAAACCGAAAGCTCAGCACCCAGATATCCGGATGGCGACGAATGTGCTCCAGCGCCCGATCACCCATCAACTGCCATCGCGGTTTGCGCGCCAGCAGCTTGCGGCCGTGCTTGCGGCCCATGAAGTACCACAGCTGATCGCCGGCGTAGCTGCCGAAGAAGGCGACGACCACCACCAGGTTGATGTCCATGTATCCGCGGAACGCAAGGAAGCCGGCAAGCACCAGAATGGTCTCACCTTCAAAGAAGGTCCCGAGGAAGAGGGCGAAGTAGCCAAATTCTTGTAGAAAATGCTGGAGCATCATATGGGTGCTGGCGAAATGAACGCGCAGCCTAACTCGCCCAAGACATTCAGGAAAGTGTGGAAATGTGTCTCGGCGTTAAGATTCCTACAAGGTCGATGGATAATTCCTCCAGAAGCCGTCACTGCCCGTCGGCGCGCCCCGCAAAACACGAACTGTCACACGTTGTTCATAATGGCAGCCTATAACTGTCGCGCTTGTCCGCCCGCACAGGTTTACAGTACGTCGGCTGCTGTCCGCGACCGCACGGCCGGGGTCGGTAACCGGTCAGGCGCGTGACTCCGCACGTGCCGCGTGACTGTCGCCCCTGCCCTGGCGTCTTCATCGTTAAGGCCGATCAAAACACCGATCGTCGCGAACCGATCAGCGGTGCACAAACGAAGTACAGGGCCGCGAATCAGAATGGGTGGCTCAGTGAGGGCACTTTTCATCAAGTCCTCACCACTTCGAACGCGCTGGCACGGACGGCGTCTCAGTTATATCGCCGCACGCGCAGCCCAACTGTCAAAGAGCACTTGCCTCACAGGATCATTCATGAATACCGAAGGACTCACCGAAGTCACCGTCGAGATCGACGCTCAGGAGATAGCGCCCGTGGTCGAACCGACGATTGAAATCGTACCGGCCCTGGAGCCCCATCATCCGGTCGTCCCGGCCATCATCATTCCCAACCTGGATGACAGCAGCCTTTACATTCACCGCGAGCTGTCCCAGCTGCAGTTCAACATCCGGGTGCTGGAGCAGGCGCTGGATGAATCCTACCCCTTGCTGGAACGCTTGAAGTTCCTGCTGATCTTCTCCAGTAACCTGGATGAGTTTTTCGAAATTCGTGTGGCCGGTCTCAAGAAGCAGATCACGTTTGCCCGCGAACAGGCAGGCGCCGACGGCCTGCAACCGCATCAGGCCTTGGCCCGCATCAGCGAATTGGTGCACGGTCACGTCGACCGGCAGTACGCCATCCTCAACGACATCCTGCTGCCGGAACTGGAAAAACATCAGGTCCGCTTCATTCGTCGTCGTAACTGGAACGCCAAGATCAAAGCCTGGGTCCGCCGTTATTTCAGGGACGAGATCGCGCCGATCATCACCCCGATCGGCCTGGACCCGACGCACCCCTTCCCGTTGCTGGTGAACAAGAGCCTGAACTTCATCGTTGAACTCGAGGGCATCGACGCCTTCGGTCGCGATTCGGGCCTGGCGATCATTCCGGCGCCACGCCTGCTGCCGCGAATCATCAAGGTGCCCGAAGACGTGGGCGGTCCTGGCGACAACTATGTGTTCCTGTCCTCGATGATCCACGCCCACGCGGATGATCTGTTCCAGGGCATGAAGGTCAAGGGCTGCTACCAGTTCCGCCTGACGCGTAACGCTGACCTGGCGCTGGACTCCGAAGACGTCGAAGACCTGGCCCGCGCGCTGCGTGGCGAACTGTTCTCCCGTCGTTACGGCGATGCGGTGCGCCTGGAAGTGGCCGATACCTGCCCCAAACAGCTGTCGGACTACCTGCTCAAGCAGTTCAACCTGAGCGAGACCGAGCTGTATCAGGTCAATGGCCCGGTGAACCTGACCCGTCTGTTCAGCATCACCGGTCTGGACAGCCACCCCGAGCTGCAATACCTGCCCTTCACGCCGGCTATTCCCAAGCTGCTGCAGAACAGCGAAAACATTTTCACGGTGATCAGCCGCCAGGACATCCTGCTGCTGCACCCGTATGAATCGTTCACGCCTGTGGTGGATCTGTTGCGCCAGGCGGCGAAAGACCCGCACGTGTTGGCCGTCCGTCAAACGCTGTATCGCAGCGGTGCCAACTCGGAAATCGTCGACGCGCTGGTGGATGCCGCGCGCAACGGTAAAGAAGTCACGGTGGTCATCGAGCTGCGTGCGCGCTTCGACGAAGAGTCCAACCTGCAACTGGCCAGCCGCCTGCAAGCGGCCGGTGCCGTGGTAATTTACGGTGTGGTGGGGTTCAAGACGCACGCCAAGATGATGCTGATCCTGCGGCGCGAGGCCGGCGAAATCGTTCGTTACGCCCACTTGGGCACGGGCAACTACCACGCCGGCAACGCGCGTCTGTACACCGACTACAGCCTGCTGACCTCTGACGACGCACTGTGCGAAGACGTCGGCAAACTGTTCAGCCAGCTGATCGGCATGGGCAAGACATTGCGCATGAAGAAGCTGCTGCACGCGCCGTTCACGCTGAAAAAGGGCATGCTCGACATGATTGCCCGGGAGACGCAGTTTTCCCTGGAAGGCAAGCCGGCGCACATCATCGCCAAATTCAACTCGCTGACCGATCCGAAGATCATCCGCGCGCTGTACAAGGCCAGTCAGTCCGGCGTGAAGATCGACCTGATCGTGCGCGGCATGTGCTGCCTGCGCCCCGGCATTGCGGGCGTTTCCCACAACATCCATGTGCGCTCGATCATCGGCCGCTTCCTGGAACACACGCGGGTGTTCTACTTCCTCAACGGCGGCGACGAACAGATGTTCCTGTCCAGCGCCGACTGGATGGAGCGCAACCTGGACAAGCGGGTCGAGGCCTGCTTCCCGGTCGAGGGCAAGAAATTGATTCTGCGGGTCAAGAAGGAGCTGGAGGTGTATCTGACGGACAACACCCACAGCTGGTTGCTGCAGGCTGACGGCCGCTACGTGCGCAGCACGCCGACCGGCAACCAGAACGCTCGAAGCGCCCAGGACACCCTGCTGGAGCGCCTGAGCAATCCGGTCCTCAGCGTAAAGTAAGGGTGATGCCGACTCGGGTCAGCCAATCGGCTTCCTGCCCGAAGTCGGCTTGAGTCAGCTGGTTGTTCTCCAGCCAGCCATCCGGGAACAGCACGTCCAGGCTGTTGCCATTGGCGGTCAGCACAGGCTGCGGCATCTCTTGGGTGCCGCGGATGTGATGGAACAGGATCGCGAAGCGCAACAGTACGCACAGTCGAATCAGTTTCACGCCTTCATCGCCGAACTCTGCGAACTTGTCCTTGGGGATGTTTCGACGATGACCGCGCACCAGCAGCGCGAGCATTTGCTGGTCTTCACGAGAGAAACCCGCCAGATCAGAGTGCTCGATCAGGTACGCGCCGTGCTTGTGGTAGTGGTAGTGCGCGATGTCCAGCCCGACCTCGTGAACCTTCGCCGCCCAACTCAGCAGCTCGCGGTAGCTGTCGTCTTCCAGATCCCAGGCCTTGGCGACCTGCTCCAGCGCATGCAACGCTTTGGTTTCAACGCGAGCGGCTTGCTCCAGGTCAACGTGGTAGCGATCCATCAGCGAGCTCAACGTCCGCTCGCGGACGTCTTCGTGATGATGACGGCCCAGCAGGTCGTACAGCACACCCTCACGCAGCGCGCCTTCGCAGTGATCCATGCGCTGTAATTCGAGGGCATCGAAGATGGCTTCGAGGATCGCCAGGCCCGCGGGAAAGATGGCGCGACGGTCGGGTTTCAGGCCATCGAAATCGATCTTGTCCACATCACCCAGCTTGAACAGTTTGCGCTTGAGCCAGGCCAGGCCTTCGGCGTTGACCTCGCCGGCCCCGTGGCCGTTGGCCTTGAGTGCCAGACCAATGGCGCGGATGGTGCCGGACGAGCCGATGGCTTCATCCCACGTCAGCCGGTGCAGCGCGTGCTCAATGCTCATGATCTCCAGCCGCGCGGCGGTGTAGGCCTGGGCGTAGCGCGCCGGTGTGATCTTGCCGTCCTTGAAGTAGCGCTGAGTGAAACTGACGCAGCCCATCTGCAGGCTTTCGCGCAGCAGCGGCTCAAAGCGCTGGCCGATGATGAATTCAGTGCTGCCGCCGCCGATGTCGGCCACCAGGCGCTTGCCAGGGGCGTCGGCCAGGGTGTGGGAGACGCCGAGGTAGATCAGGCGCGCTTCTTCACGACCGGAAATGACTTCAACGGGGTGGCCGAGGATTTCTTCGGCCCGGCGGATGAATTCGCCACGGTTGCGCGCTTCACGCAGGGCGTTGGTGCCAACGATCCGCACGGCGCCCAGTGGCAGGCCGTTGATCAGTTGGGCAAAGCGCTTGAGGCAATCAAGCCCGCGCTGCATGGACTCTTCGCTGAGCTGGCGCTCGTCGTCGATCCCGGCGGCCAGCTGCACTTTCTCCCCCGACCGCTCAAGAATGCGGATTTCGCCCTGATTGGCTTTTGCCACCACCATGTGAAAACTGTTGGAGCCCAAGTCGATCGCAGCGATCAGCGAGAGGTTTTTGGCTGTAGGTTGCGGCATGGAAAAAAGGCCTCGGTCGATAACCCCGACATCGTGCCACGATCCAGCACTGCCGCCAAACCGCTTGTTGCAGGGCCGGCTTCTGCCGAAGGCGTGGGAGTCCGGCTTGCCGACGATTTGCCGCGAAGCGGCAGCAAATCCGGGCACCGTGATACGACTGTCACACCGCACTTGCCGCATTTACGACGGCTGCGCAGTCGATCGCCTGCAAGCAAGGCTCCCACGCCCTCCGGGCAGAATCAAAAGCGCTGACTGCTAAACCTCCACCGACCCAATGAAATTCGCCAGCTCAGGCGTTCTAGGATTGGCCATCAACTCCTTCGGATCACCGACCTCATGCACCTTGCCTTCGTGCATGAACACCAGCTTGTCGCCCACCTCGCGGGCAAAGCG
Source organism: Xanthomonas sp. WHRI 1810A (assembly GCF_040202885.1). Lineage (NCBI taxonomy): Bacteria > Pseudomonadati > Pseudomonadota > Gammaproteobacteria > Lysobacterales > Lysobacteraceae > Xanthomonas > Xanthomonas sp. WHRI 1810A. The sequence goes on along the minus strand of NZ_JBEGED010000017.1, from coordinate 78,429 downwards.
CATTTCGTGGGTCACCATGATCAGCGTCATGCCGTCCTTGGCCAGTTGGCGCACCACGCTGAGCACTTCATTGACCAGCTCCGGGTCCAGGGCTGAAGTGATCTCGTCGCACAGCAGTACTTTCGGTGACATGGCCAACGCGCGGGCAATGGCCACGCGCTGTTGCTGCCCGCCCGACAGCCGATCCGGGAAGGCGTCGAACTTCTCGCCCAGCCCCACGCGCTCCAGCATGGCCTTGGCCAGCCTGACCGCTTCGGCCTTGGGCACCTTCTTGACCACCTGCGGGGCGAGCATCACGTTTTCGCCAACCGTCAGGTGCGGGAACAGGTTGAACTGCTGGAACACCATGCCGACTTTCTGCCGCAACGAACGCAGGTCAGCCCGCGCTGCATCAAGGTATTCGCCGTCGACTTCAATCACGCCGTCGTTGATCGACTCCAGACCATTGAGCGTGCGCAGTAACGTACTTTTGCCCGAACCGCTGCGGCCGATGATGGCCACAACCTGGCCTTCTTCAACGGTCAGGTCGATGCCTTTGAGAACGTGATGGTCGCCGTAATATTTATGCAGCGCGGAAATTCTAAGCAGAGGCATGCAGTCTCCTTTCCAGGTAGCGGGCACTGAGCGACAAGGGGTAGCAAAGCAGGAAGTAGCCCAGGGCAACGAAGCCATAGACCATGAACGGCTGAAAGGTGGCGTTGGCGAGCATGCCCCCGGTCTTGGTCAGCTCGGTAAAACCGATGATCGAGGTCACCGCAGTACCTTTGACCACCTGGACTGAAAAGCCCACCGTGGGCGCGACGGCAATGCGCAGCGCCTGGGGCAGGATCACATGGCGCAGTTGCTCAAGGGGCGTGAGCGCCAGACTCGCCGAAGCCTCCCACTGACCGTGGGAAATGGACTGGACGCAGCCGCGCCAGATTTCCGCAAGGTATGCGCTGGTGAACAGCGTCAATGCCAGCGCGGCCGCCAGCCACGGCGAGATATCCGCGCCCATGAGCGCAACACCGAAAAACACCAGAAAAAGCTGCATCAACAGCGGCGTGCCCTGGAACAGCTCGATGTAACACCGGGCAAGTGTGCGAAACGCGGACTTCTCCGAGATCCGCATCGTCATCACCACCATGCCGATGATGCCGCCGCCGATGAAAGCAACCAGCGATAACGCCAGCGTCCATTGCAGCCCGGTAAGCAGGTTGCGCACGATGTCCCACAGCGTGAAATCCGACATCAGCGGCTCCTTGCGATGTAGCGACGGCCAAACCAGGCCAGCAACTGACGGATCAACAACGCCATGCACAGGTAGATCAGCGTGGTGACGATGTACGTCTCGAAGGCGCGGAAGTTGCGCGACTGAATGAAGTTGGCGGCAAAGCTCAATTCCTCAGTGGCGATCTGCGAACAGACCGCCGAGCCCAGCATGACGATGATGATCTGGCTGCTCAGCGCCGGCCACACCTTGCCCAGCGCGGGGACCAGCACCACATGGCGAAAGGTTTCAAAACGGGTCATTGCCAGCGCGGCTGAGGCTTCCATCTGGCCACGGGAAATGGCCTGGATCCCGGCGCGAATGATTTCCGTGGAGTAGGCCCCCAGGTTGATCACCATCGCCAAGACCGCGGCCTGCCATTCGGAAATCTGAATGCCGAGTGAGGGCAGGCCGAAGAAGATGAAAAACAGCTGCACCAGAAACGGCGTATTGCGGATCAGCTCGACATACACCCCGAAAATCGCCGAGAACGGCTGAATCTTCCAGGCGCGAACGATGGCGCCGACGATGCCCAGACTGACCCCCAGCAACGTGCCGATGGCCGTCAGTTCCAGCGTGAACACGGCTCCGCGCAGTAACAGATCGGCGTTCTGCAGCACCGGTATGAAGTCGAAGTGATAAGCCATTTAGAAGCCCCGGATCAGACAGTAACTAAAGCGCAGCGATCAAAGATCGGCAGGCAGGGGTTGTTTGAGCCAGGTCTGGGAGTTCTTTTCCAGCGCGCCGTCTTTCTTGCCCGCTTCGATGATCTCGTTCACTTTGGCCAGCAACTCAGGCTCACCTTTGTTCACGCCGACATACACCGGCGAGTCCTTGAGCTTCACTTTCAGGGCCGGGATGCGCTTGGGGTTTTTCTCGCTGATCGCGACCATCACCACGTTGCCGCTGGCGATCAGGTCAGTCTGACCTGCCAGATAAGCCGCGATGGTTGAGTTGTTGTCTTCGAAGCGCTTGATGGTCACTTCTGGCGGCGCGACCTTGGTCAGCTCGATGTCTTCGATGGCGCCACGGGTGACGCTGACGGTCTTGCCTTTGAGGTCGTCCAGGCTGGTGATCGCCGCGTCAGGTGGACCGAACACCGCCAGATAGAACGGCGCGTAGGCATTCGAGAAATCGATGACTTTTTCCCGATCCGGGTTTTTACCCAGGCTGGAAATCACCAGGTCCACCTTGCCGGTGGTCAGAAACGGAATGCGGTTCGTGCTGTTGACGGGTGTGAGTTCAAGCTTGACCTTCAGCCGGTCGGCGATGAGCTGCGCGGTATCAATGTCCAGCCCGCGTGGCTTCATGTCCGGGCCCACCGAACCAAATGGCGGGAAGTCCTGCGGTACTGCGACTTTCAAGGTGCCGCGCGTGGTCACGTCCTCCAGGCCGTTGGCGTGGGCGGGGGCCTGAATCAGTACCAGGCTGGCAAACAGGGCGGCAAACAGAGCGCTGTAACGCTGGGTCATGGGACGTCTCCGAGTCGATCGAAAGGTAGTGCTGAACCAGCAGTGCACAGCCCATGCCATTGAACGCAGTGCACGAGGGATGCCGGGCGGCATGGAGCATTCAGTCGCGCGTGTCCGACAGTGAGCGGCCGAGACGCCCTGATTTGGCGCACGGCAAAGCCCCCGGTGCACGCGGTTGTGGTTTATGAACCACAACGGCGCACAGGTAGATTTTCCCGGTTTCAGACCCGTGGATTGTGTTCGTCGCATCCCAACTGAAGTTTCTTCAATTACCTGACTGATGCGCGGTCATAGCAAGAGACAATCAACGCCGACTTCCTGTCGCGCCGTGGTGCCGCTATGATGGACCACGTTTTTTTGCCTACGACCTCGGAGAAGCTCTCATGAGTAACGACCTAATCAAACACGTCAGTGACGCAAGCTTCGAAGCCGATGTCCTGAAGGCTAGCGGTCCCGTGTTGGTGGATTACTGGGCTGAGTGGTGTGGTCCCTGCAAGATGATTGCACCGGTTCTGGACGATATCGCCACCACCTACGAAGGCAAGCTGACCATCGCCAAGCTGAACATCGATGAAAACCAGGCAACACCTGCCAAGCACGGCGTTCGCGGGATTCCAACCCTGATGCTGTTCAAGGACGGCGAAGTCGCAGCGACCAAGGTCGGCGCACTCTCCAAGTCCCAGTTGCAAGCATTCCTCGACGCCAACATCTGATGGCGTAAAAGCCCCGCAAACAGCGGGGTTTTTTTTGGGCGACGCACTAGACGCTTGGAAAATCAGGTGGTACATTCGGCCCCGCAACGGCTTCTCCGTTGCCCCCTGCTAGCCGTCGCCGACGCTCTCCTTTCGATTTACTACGCGATCCTGTCGCCTTCTCTGCGGCGCGGCCTCATTAAGCCAAAAGCTTAATTTCCCCCTCCATACATGATTACGTCATTCCTATATGAACCTGACTGAACTCAAGCAAAAGCCTATTACCGATCTGCTCGAAATGGCCGAACAGATGGGCATAGAAAATATGGCCCGTTCGCGCAAGCAGGATGTGATCTTCTCCCTGCTGAAAAAGCACGCTAAAAGCGGCGAGGAAATCTCTGGTGACGGCGTGCTGGAGATTCTCCAGGACGGCTTCGGATTCCTGCGTTCGGCTGATGCCTCGTATCTTGCAGGCCCCGATGACATCTATGTCTCGCCCAGCCAGATCCGCCGCTTCAACCTGCGTACCGGCGACACCATCGTCGGCAAGATTCGCCCTCCGAAGGAAGGCGAACGTTATTTCGCACTACTCAAGGTCGACACGATCAACTACGACCGTCCGGAAAACGCGAAGAACAAGATTCTTTTCGAAAACCTGACGCCGTTGTTCCCGACCATCCGCATGAAGATGGAAGCCGGTAACGGTTCCACCGAAGACCTCACCGGCCGTGTCATCGACCTGTGTGCGCCGATCGGTAAAGGTCAGCGCGGTCTGATCGTTGCTCCGCCGAAAGCGGGCAAGACCATCATGCTGCAGAACATCGCGTCGAACATCACGCGTAACAACCCGGAAGTGCACCTGATCGTTCTGCTGATCGATGAGCGTCCGGAAGAAGTGACCGAAATGCAGCGCACCGTGCGCGGCGAAGTGGTTGCCTCGACGTTCGATGAGCCGCCAACCCGTCACGTGCAAGTCGCCGAAATGGTGATCGAGAAGGCCAAGCGCCTGGTCGAGCACAAGAAAGACGTGGTCATCCTGCTCGACTCCATCACCCGTCTGGCCCGTGCCTACAACACCGTCATCCCGAGCTCCGGCAAGGTACTGACCGGTGGTGTCGATGCACACGCCCTGGAGAAACCGAAACGTTTCTTCGGCGCCGCGCGGAACATCGAAGAAGGCGGCTCGCTGACCATCATCGCCACCGCGCTGGTTGAAACCGGCTCGAAGATGGACGAAGTGATCTACGAAGAATTCAAAGGCACCGGCAACATGGAACTGCCTCTGGATCGCAAGATCGCTGAAAAGCGGGTCTTCCCGGCCATCAACATCAACCGCTCCGGCACACGCCGCGAAGAGTTGCTGACAGCCGACGACGAGCTGCAACGCATGTGGATTCTGCGCAAGCTGCTGCATCCCATGGATGAAGTCGCTGCCATCGAGTTCTTGATCGACAAGCTGAAACAGACCAAGACCAACGATGAGTTCTTCCTGTCGATGAAGCGCAAGTAACACGCGCGAATAAACCGGCTGAACTGCTAAAAATGAATGGTGTCCTTCTGGACACCATTTTTTTGATCTGCGCTTTAAGAGACAAGCGCGACAAGGAGCGTCATGCACACGTTCGGAAACCGCCGCGACATCGACGGCCTTCGCGCACTGGCCGTGATCCCGGTCGTTCTTTTTCACTTCGGCCTGGGTGGCGTCAGCGGCGGCTTTGTCGGTGTCGACGTCTTTTTCGTGATTTCCGGCTTTCTGATCACCTCGATCATCTTCCGCGAAATCAGCGCGGGCCGTTTCAGCTTCGTCGACTTCTGGGCCCGTCGGGCCCGACGCATCATTCCCGCCTTGAGTGTTGTCCTGCTGGCCGCGCTGGCGGTGGGCTGGATCCTCATGCCGCCCAGCGACTACTCGCAACTGGGCCGGGCGGTGCGTTACCAGGCGACGTTCATGTCCAACATCCTGTTCATGCGTCAGGACGGGTACTTCAACCCGGCGTCTGATTTCAAACCCCTGCTGCACACCTGGTCGCTCTCGGTCGAAGAGCAGTACTACATCTTCTTTCCGATGCTGATGGTGTTGCTGACTCGCTATTTGCGCCACTGGCGGCTGATGCTGCTTGCTCTGCTGCTGGTGTCATTCGGTCTGAACGTGTGGATGATCAAGCGTGAGCCGGACGCGGCATTCTTCCTGCTGCCGATGCGTGCGTGGGAATTGCTGTGCGGCGCGATGCTCGCCGTGCTGCCCGTGACCGAGCGCAAATTGGCGCCTGCGGTGTATCAAGCCGTCAGTCTCGCGGGCCTGGCTGCGGTGCTGGTCGCGATCTTTGCGTTCACCCCGTCTACGCCGTTCCCGGGCTGGCCCGCGTTGTTGCCGGTGCTGGGCGCGACGGCCATGATCTGGGCCAACGGTCAGACACCCACGTGGGTGGGCCGGCTGTTGAGCGCCCGCTTGCTGGTGGGCGTCGGCCTGATTTCCTACTCGCTGTACCTGTGGCACTGGCCGGTCTTCGTCTACGCCAACGCAGCATCGATTGACGGCATGCAGCCCAGGGAGGCGTTGATGTGGGTCGCCCTCAGCGTGGCGCTCGGGTGGCTGAGCTGGCGTTTCGTTGAACGGCCGTTTCGGGAAAAACGCTGGCTGGCCGGTCGCAAACCGGTGCTGGTGGGCGGCCTGGTTGCCATGCTGATGGTCGCAGGCGCGGGGCAGGTGATTCGCGAGGCCGACGGAGTGCCTGGCCGGCTGTCCGGGCAGGCCATGCAATACGCTCAGGCGCGGGACTGGAAAATGGGCCAGATGGATTGCCTGCTGCAACGTGGAAGCCCGGACTTGAGCAAAGTCTGCCGTTTCGGCACAGACGAGAACACGCCCCCGGTTCAACTGGTGTGGGGCGACAGCCATGCTGCCGCCTTGCTGCCAGCCATCAAAGCCGACGCTCAACGCTTCGCAATCCCTGTATGGCTGGCGAGCCTGTCGGGCTGCCTGCCGATTCTCGGCCACGAAGTGCGTCAGCAGTGCCAGGACTTCAATGCACTGACGCTGGAAACCGTGCGACAGCAGCACATCCGCGATGTGGTGCTGGCCGTTCGTTGGAGCCTGTACCTGTACGGCGAAGAAGACGGCGACATGCAGCACGTGCTTTATCGCAACGACTCACGGGCCGTCGCGGAGCAGAAAGTGGCGAAAGAATTGACTGACATGATCGCCAGCCTGCGGGCTGCAGGCGCGCGGGTGTGGATTTTCAAGGAGGTCCCGTTGCAACGCCAAGGCACTGTCGCGCGACTGAGCAGCCTGGCGATGATTGGTCGCAACGCCGCGGACGTCGGGCGTCCGATCGCCGACCATCGAGCGCGCCAGCGGTTTCTCGATGGCCTGTTTGAGCGTTTGAGCGGCAGCGATCCGCAGGTCCGCGTGGTCGATCCTGCGTCGCTGATGTGCAGCGGGGGAATTTGTCACGCCGAGTTCGACGGCTTTTCCCAATACATGGATGAAAACCACCTCTCCGACCAGGGTGGGGAACGCATGAAGCCGCTGCTGGCACCGATTTTCCTCAGCGAAAACGCCAGATAAGGCGAGCAATCGAGCGTTCGAAAGCTGCTGTTACACGCCAGAGCAGGTAGGATGTGCGTCTATTTGTTAAGTGGCCGGGTTAATGAAATTCAAGGATCTACGGGATTTCGTGCAGCAGCTTGAGCAGCGCGGAGAGTTGAAACGCATCCAGGTACCGATTTCCCCTGTCCTGGAAATGACCGAAATCTGCGATCGCACCCTGCGCGCCAAAGGCCCTGCCCTGTTGTTCGAAAAACCCACCGGCTATGACATTCCGGTGCTGGGCAACCTGTTCGGCACACCCGAGCGCGTGGCGATGGGCATGGGCGCGGAGTCTGTGAGCGAGCTGCGGGAAATCGGCAAGCTGCTGGCCTTTCTTAAAGAGCCCGAGCCGCCGAAGGGCCTGAAGGACGCCTGGTCGAAACTGCCTATCTTCCGCAAAGTCATCGCCATGGCGCCGAAGGTGGTCAAGGACGCGCCCTGCCAGGAGATCGTGATCGAGGGCGACGACGTCGACCTTGGCATGCTTCCCGTACAGACCTGCTGGCCTGGCGACGTTGGTCCGCTGATCACCTGGGGCCTGACCGTGACGCGCGGCCCCAATAAAGAACGCCAGAACCTGGGCATCTATCGCCAGCAGGTGATTGGCCGCAACAAAGTGATCATGCGCTGGCTCAGCCATCGCGGCGGCGCGCTGGATTTCAAAGACTGGTGCGACAAGCACCCGGGCGAGCCCTTCCCGGTGTCCGTCGCCCTCGGTGCGGACCCTGCGACCATTCTGGGCGCCGTGACGCCGGTCCCGGACAGCCTTTCCGAATACGCTTTCGCCGGCCTGTTGCGTGGCAATCGCACGGAGCTGATCAAGTGCCGTGGCAATAATCTGCAAGTCCCGGCCAGCGCGGAGATCGTGCTTGAGGGCGTGATCCATCCCGGCGAAATGGCTGATGAAGGCCCGTACGGCGATCACACCGGTTATTACAACGAGGTCGACAGCTTCCCGGTGTTCACCGTCGAGCGCATCACCCATCGCATCAAGCCGATCTACCACAGCACCTACACCGGCCGTCCGCCGGATGAGCCGGCGATTCTGGGTGTGGCATTGAACGAAGTGTTCGTGCCGATCCTCCAAAAGCAGTTCCCGGAGATCACTGATTTCTACCTGCCGCCGGAAGGTTGCTCGTATCGCATGGCGATCGTGACCATCAAAAAGCAGTACCCGGGCCACGCCAAGCGCGTCATGTTGGGCGTCTGGTCGTTCCTGCGGCAGTTCATGTACACCAAGTTCGTGATAGTCACCGATGACGACATCAACGCCCGGGACTGGAACGACGTGATCTGGGCGATCACCACGCGCATGGACCCCAAGCGCGATACGGTGATGATCGACAACACGCCGATCGACTATCTGGACTTCGCCTCGCCGGTCAGCGGGCTGGGTTCGAAGATGGGGCTGGATGCAACGCACAAATGGCCGGGCGAAACTACGCGGGAGTGGGGGCGTGCCATCGTCAAGGATGAGGCCGTCACTCGCCGGATCGATGACATCTGGAATCAGTTGGGAATAGATTGATGCGTGTAACCTTGCAGCCGTCGGGTGCAGTGCTTGAGACGTTGCCCGGTGAGCGAATCCTCGACGCCGCGCAGCGCCTGGGCCATGAGTGCCCGAACAGCTGCCGCAACGGCAATTGTCATATCTGTTCGGCGTTACTGGTCGAAGGCAGCGTCACGCAGGACGGCGTGGTGCATGACCACGGCGAAATTTACGCCTGTCTTGCGGTGCCGGTCGAAGATTGTGTGGTGATGTGGGATGGCGTGCTCGCCCTTGGAGAACTTCCGGTGCGTAAACTCGCGTGTCAGGTCGTCGAATGCGCGGACGTCGGCGGCGATGTGTTTCGCGTGACACTGCGCGCGCCGGCCGGCAAGCCACCGCGCTACCACGCCGGTCAGTATTTGATGATTGAGCGCGACGACGGCGAGAAGTCCGCGTTCTCCATGGCGTCAGCACCGGAAGCGGGCCGCGAGCTGGAAATGCATGTCCTGGCCCGCGAAAGCAGTGCGCAAAACCTTGTGGCCCAGCTACAACGTGACGGCATGGCGCGTGTGGAATTGCCGTTTGGCGATACCCACCTGGCCGAGCTTCCTGACGGGCCGCTGGTCCTGATCGCCGCCGGCACCGGCATGGCGCAGATGCACAGCCTGATCGAGCACTGCCGAGCCAGGGGTTTTGCGCACCCGGTGCATCTGTATTGGGGCGTGCGTCGTCCCGAAGATTTCTACGAGATCAAGCATTGGGATGAGTGGCAGCAGCTGGCAAACCTGCAGTTGCATAAGGTCGTCAGCGACCTGTGTGGCTGGGAAGGACGCTGCGGCCTGCTGCACGAAGCCGTGTGCGAAGACATCAATGACCTGAAGTCCATTTACGTCTACGCCAGCGGTTCTCCGAACATGGTGTATGCCACGCTCGACGCCTTGGTCGACGCGGGAATGGATGCCCATCAAATGCGCGCCGACGTCTTCGCCTACGCGCCGCGCGGTTGAACCCGACTGTCGGTGTGGCTGACGGATTACAAATTGCATCGTTTACAGTCGTCGACTTTGCGGTGACAGATTACCGTTGAGCTTTTTGCATCGCCGGAGCGCTTCTCCGGTGGCAATCGCCTGAGGCGGCCCAATGCGATACCGGGCCGCCGCAACTGACAGCCTGGCTGTCAGGGGGAATAGATGGGGAATCAAATCAAGGGGTTGGTCGCAGCCGTCCATGACGGTCTCGGGCTCGCTTACCCGCCGGTGATCGACCTGGGCCCGCAACTGACCCGCGAACAACTGATGGCATCCATGCACGCCACCATGACCCGCCACCGTGGCGGCCCGGTCTGGCTGTTCGCTTACGGTTCGCTGATCTGGCGACCGGAATGCACTGCAATCGAGCGGCAACGCGGTCGCGTGCATGGCTACCACCGCGGCTTGTACCTCTGGTCCCACGAACACCGCGGTACGCCGGAACAGCCAGGACTGGTATTCGGCCTCGATCGCGGTGGCTCTTGCAGCGGTTTCGCCTACCGTCTGCCGGAAGAAAACCTCGAGCAATCACTGCTCGCGCTGTGGCAACGGGAAATGCCCTTCCCCTCCTATCGCCCGCACTGGCTCAACTGCCGCCTGGCCGACGGCACGAAAGTCCAGGCCCTGGGCTTTGTCCTCGAACGGCACCTGCCCAGCTACGCCGGCAACCTGCCCGACAGCGTCCTTACGCAAGTACTCGCCAGCGCCAGCGGCCGCTACGGCACCACCCGCGACTACGTCGAACAAACCGCCCACGCACTGCGCACCCACGCCATGCCGGATCTGAACCTAGAGGCCAGATTGAAACGGTGCGCGGTGACCGACCACATCCTGTAGCAGCGAACTTGTTCGCGAAGCAGTGTTTCAGGCAATAGAGCTCCGACGCCTGACACACCACTTCGCAAATGAATTCGCTCCTACAAGTTACGCCGTGGCTTCGCGCGTGGTGCTTGCAACGCGGGTATGCCACAGCGTCGGGGCCAGGAAGACCATGGCCAGCACGCAGGCGATGATCAGCAGAATAAAGCCGCCATCCCAACCGAAGTGGTCCACGGTGTAGCCCATCAGCGCACTGGCTGCGACCGAACCGCCCAGATAACCGAACAGCCCCGTAAAGCCTGCCGCCGTACCCGCTGCTTTCTTCGGCGCCAATTCCAGCGCTTGCAGGCCGATCAACATCACCGGGCCATAGATCAGAAAGCCGATGGACACCAGTGCGATCAGGTCAATCGTTGGGTTCCCCGGCGGGTTGAGCCAATAGACCAGGGTTGCGATGGTCACCAGGAACATGAAGACCATGCCTGTCAGGCCGCGGTTGCCACGGAAAATCTTGTCTGACATCCAGCCGCACAGCAGCGTCCCCGGAATGCCCGCCCACTCATAAAAGAAGTACGCCCACGACGTGGTGTCGACGGTGAAGTGCTTGGCTTCTTTCAGGTAGGTCGGCGCCCAGTCCAACACGCCGTAACGCAGCAGGTAGACGAACACGTTGGCCATGGCGATGTACCACAGCATCTTGTTGCGCAGCACGTATTTGACGAAGATTTCCTTGGCGCTGAATTCCTCCTCGTGGCTCGCGTCGTAGCCTTCCGGGTAATCGTTTTTATAGTCTTCAATCGGCGGCAAACCCACCGACTGCGGGGTGTCGCGCATGGCCACGAACGCAAACACCGCCACCAGCAATGCCACGGCAGCAGGGACGTAGAACGCCGCGTGCCAGTCATTGGTCCAGCCCAGACCCAGCAAAAACAACGGTCCGATCAAACCACCGCCCACGTTGTGCGCCACGTTCCACACCGACACCACGCCGCCGCGTTCTTTCTGCGACCACCAGTGCACCATCGTCCGCCCGCTCGGCGGCCAGCCCATGCCCTGCGCCCAACCGTTGATGAACAGCAGAATGAACATGATCGTCACGCTGGACGTCGCCCAGGACGAAAACCCGAACACGAACATCACGGCCGCCGACACCAGCAATCCGAAGGGCAAGAAGTAACGGGGGTTGGAGCGGTCCGACACAATGCCCATCAGGAATTTCGACAGCCCGTAGGCAATGGCGATGGCGGAGATCGCCACACCCAACTGGCCACGCGTGTAGCCCTCGTCGATCAAATAGGGCATCGCCAGCGAGAAGTTTTTGCGTAGCAGGTAATAACCGGCGTAACCAAAAAAGATGCCAGCGAAGATCTGCCAGCGCAGTCGTCGATAGGTACTGTCGACGCGCTCCTCTGGCAAGGGCGCCTGGTGTGCGGCAGGACGGAAGAAGGCGAACATCGTGATTCTCCATTTTTTGTAGTTATGCGAATCCGAATATTACATTTTCATTACAGAAAATAGGAAGGCTTCTCATCGGATAATGTGCAACGGGAGCGGGGCCATTGCTGTGTTGGAATACGAACATGGTGCGGATGTGTAACTGAACACGACGCACTTGGGATTCGTCCTACACGAGAACGGGAACCGACAACCTTATTCCTGCTTACTCGACGCCCTACCATCCGGCCCCTCAATTCGAGAGCACGTCAGAAGGAGAAACCGGGATGAGGTTGGGTGCGTTTATGGGACTAATGCTCTGTTCGGTTAAAGCACTGGCTGCTGAACCGTTGTTGATTCCGGTACAGACCGGCAAGCCGGAATTCCCCAGGCCACTGATCGACGCCCGTCACACTGGCAAAGTCCGCGTCCAGCTCACCGTCGCCGCACACGGCGGCATTCAGGCGGCACGGATTGTCGAAAGCAGTCACCCGCAGTTTGCCGAAGCCACCCAGCGGGCGGTGACTCAGTGGCGCTTCCAGCCATGGGAAGTCGCGAACGGCGCCCCTTCCAGCCTGATGATCACCGTCCCCATCCTCTTCGGCGCACGCGGCATCGAACCCTTCTCACCCGAGATCACCGTCGGCCTGCGCAACACCCTGTGCGCGTACCTCAGCTACGAAGTGAAAACCAGCCTGCGCAACTTCGCCGACGAGCCGCTCAACAAGGTGGATGTGTTTTGGTACACGCGGGAGTTTCTGAGCGGTACCTATGTAGCCCAGCACATCCCAGACCCAGGGAACCGCAGCGCGCTTATCGTCCAAATGGAAAATGCCATTCCGGAGATGGTTAAACGCTGCGAGCGCAATCCTGATCATCCATTTGCGAATTACTTGCCTCAAGAGGTTCGGGATGTGTTGGTGGGCTTGTAACGGACTAACCGTCGGATCCCTTCAAGCTAAGGCAGGCATAACTCCCCTCTTACACTGGAGGGGTGACCTATCCCCTGACCCCAACCACCACCTTCCCCACCGCCCTCCTCTGCCCCAATGCATCAATCGCCTCCCCCGCCTCTTCCAACGGGTAAACCCTGGACACCAGCGGCTGCAGCTTTCCTTCCGCGAACCACTTGAACAGCTGTGCGAAGTTCGCCGCGTTGTCCTGTGGTTGCCGCTGGGCGAAGGCGCCCCAGAACACGCCCACCACGGAGGCGCCTTTGAGCAGGGCGAGGTTCACGGGGAGTTCGGGGATGCGACCGCTCGCGAAGCCGACCACCAGCAAGCGGCCGTTCCAGGCGATGGAGCGTACGGCGAGGTCGAAGAGGTCGCCACCGACCGGGTCGTAGATGACGTCGACGCCGTTGCCGTCGGTGAGGCGCTTGAGTTCGTCCTTGAGGTTGGTCTCGGTGTAGTTGATCAGTACGTCGGCGCCGGCATTTTTGGCGACGTCGAGTTTTTCGGCGCTGCTGGCGGCGGCGATGACGCGGGCGCCCATGGCTTTGCCGATTTCTACAGCGGCCAGGCCAACGCCGCCCGAGGCGCCGAGCACGAGCAGGGTTTCGCCCGGTTGCAGCTGGGCGCGTTGTTTGAGGGCGTGCATCGAGGTGCCGTAGGTCATGCTGAAGGCGGCGGCGGTGGTGAAGTCCATGCCGTCCGGGATTGGCAGCACGTTGTAGCCTGGCACCGCGACGTGTTCGGCGAAGCTGCCCCAGCCCGTCAGCGCCATGACCCGGTCACCCACGTTTAAATGCGTGATCTTTTCGCCCACGGCGGCGATGACGCCCGCCGCTTCTCCACCCGGTGAAAAAGGAAACGGCGGTTTGAACTGGTATTTACCTTCAATGATCAGCGTGTCCGGAAAGTTGACCCCGGCCGCATGCACGTCCAGCAGGATTTCATTCTTCTTCGCGACCGGGCTTGCGATGTCTTCCAGCACCAGGTTTGCGGCGGGCCCGAAGGCTTTGCACAGCACGGCTTTCATCGGGGCTATTCCTTTTCAAGGCATGGCCGATAAGTGTAGGTAGAGGGGTTGCGTGGTCAATGAGCATGGCCGGGCCTGATAAGCGTGCATAAGCTGACGTAAGCTGTGGCGCAAACCGCATTGAGGAGTGAATTGTGAAAGCGTGGATCCTGATGGTGTTGGCCCTGTCGATGCCGGTCGTAGTACTGGCTGAAGAAGGCGGCAAGGAAGAAGACGCGAACAAAGTGGCATATGTCGCCCTGACACCCCCGTTCGTGGGCAATTACTCGCTGGACGGTGGTCCGAAGCTGCACGTCTATAAAGCGGACGTCGCGCTGCGCGTGACCGGTGCGGAAGCGCAGAAGGCGGTGAAAAAGAACGAGCCGTTGATACGCAATCAGCTGGTCGCGCTGTTCACGCAGCAGACCGTGGACAGCATGAGCAACGTCGACGCCAAGGAGAAGTTGCGTCAGGAAGCCCTGAAACAGGTTCAGCAGGTGATGAATGACGAAGAGGGCAAGCCGGTGGTTGAGGACTTACTGTTCAATAACTTTATCGCGCAGTGATGGCGTCGCGGGATCGATAAAACCCGTTACTTGAGCGCCAGCACCGCGGCCCATTGCTCGTCAGTCACGGGCATGACGGACAGCCGGCTGCCCTTCTTAACCAACGGCATCTCCTCGAGCGCGGTTTGCTCTTTGAGAAAGCCCAGGCTCAGCACTGTCGGGAATATCTCGACGAAGGCCACGTTAATGGCGCTCCAGGGGTTTTTGTCTTTGGTGGCTTTGACGTCGAAGTAGTGGCTCTTGTTGTCCAGCGCGGTGGGGTCGGGATAGGCCGCTTCCACGATCTTGCCGATGCCGGCAATGCCAGGCTCAGGGCAGCTTGAATGATAGAAAAAGAACGCATCGCCGACCGCCATGGTCCGCAGGAAGTTACGCGCCTGATAGTTGCGAACGCCATCCCAGCGAGCCTCGCCGAGCTTTTTGAGGTCGGCAATCGAGAACTCGTCAGGCTCGGATTTCATCAACCAGTAGGCCATTTTCTTCTCCTGAAGAGTGATTGGGCAGTTTGTCCTACGCTTTTGTGAATAAGCGACGGTCGGTTGGCGCCAGCATTTGCGTGTGCGGTCACGTTGTCGCAGAATGCGCGGATTTTAAGGGTATACGGTTGCTCGGCCTAAGGAATAAAGCCGGGAACGTTAAGTCTTTATGCGCCAAAAGGGAGTCAGTCATTGAAACGCAAGCCGGATTTACTGTGGATATTGGTTATTTTGTTCGGTTTGGGCATCGTGACGACAGGCTACGCGCAGAGTTTGTGGGCCGCCAAGCCGGACGCCCCGGTCGAGATCACCCAGCAGCAACCCAAGCAAGGCCATCGTTGATTTAATGCCCGCACGCAGAACTCACCCCTTCTGCGCCAGATACCATCGCTTGTCTGACACTGTTCCCTGCAGAGGCACATCCCAACTGGCTTGAGCCAGTCGCACGACCTTCTGACACTCATGCGCCATCCCGAGCAGCACCGGCTTTTGCCACGACTTTCTGCGCGCAATGTACGCCAGGCTGCGGTCATAAAACCCGCCGCCCATTCCCAGCCTTCCGCCTTCATCATCGAACCCCACCAGCGGCATCAGAATCAGATCCAGCGCCCAGATCTTGCGTTGCCGGCCTGCATTGATACGCGGCTCAGGGATACGAAAGCGATTGGGCCGAAACTTCTCGCCCGGTCGCACACGCTGAAACACCATCTTGGTCCCTGGCCACGCGCTCAGCACCGGCAGATACGTCGCCTTGCCGCGACGCTGTGCCTCACGCAATAACAGGCGCGGATCGATCTCCCCGTCCATCGGCAGGTACAGCGAGACATGCCGCGCTCGACGAAACAACGGATGTTGCGCCAGCTGGCGATACAAACCCAGGGCGGCTGCACGCTGTTCGGCGCGAGAGAGCGCACGACGGGCCTTTCGCAACTGGCGACGCAGCTGTGGTCGTGAGGGAGGATCAGAGAGTAACGCGGGATCAGTCGGGAGCGCAGAGCCGGAAGAGGTCATGCTGGCCGGTCCATGTGGAATGAGATGAGCGAATGGAAGGGCTGGTGCGAGGCGTGACACGCTCGCGAATCCCACCGCCAGACGGGGTGTCTGGCCATGGGCAGATATTCGAAGACTCCCCGACGAACCGCTGTCGGTGTAGCCCTTGAACCCGAAAGTTCAAGGTGGAGATTGCAGGAGGTTTTAAGGCTTTCCGTCGAGCGGACATGCACACCAACCCCAACTTGCAACCCCCGTGGTTGTGCGTATCGGCTCAGGGACATGACCGACTGGCAAGCACTCCAGGGAGCGGTCGCCAGTATACCCAAACATCTGGCAAGTATCAGCCTTGCGGTTTTTCCGGATCCGTGGCAAGGACCAGGTCTACCCGATCCAGCAGATCCTTGACCTGCTCTCGCGTGGAACCGTTGGTCTGCAATTGAGGGACATCCTGTTTATGCAGCAAATCGTGAGTGATGTTCAAGGCCGCCATCACCGCGATGCGATCAGCACCGATGACTTTTCCGCTGCTACGGATCTCACGCATTTTGCCGTCCAGGTAACGCGCTGCGCTGACCAGATTGGTACGCTCTTCCTGGGGGCAAATGATCGAATATTCTTTGTCGAGGATCTGAACGGTGATGCTGTTGCCATTGCTCATGTGTCTTGCTCCAGGGCCTTGAGGCGCGAAATCATTGACTCGACCTTTTGCCGGGCGATTTCGTTTTTTTCAATGAGGTGAGCGCGTTCCTCGCGCCAGGACTTTTCCTGAGCTAATAGGAGTCCGTTCTGGCTTTTTAGTTGCTCGACACGATTGATCAATAACTCCAGTCGAGCCATCAGCGCTTGCAGGTCGGTGTCTTCCATTGTTTTCCACTGAATACTTTCAGATGAGCGGCGCAAAAGCTGGATCGAAGCTCGCCTCGACGCGGGTGGGCAAAACGCACCCGGATAGCTAGGGCGTGTCTGCCGGTGCTAGGATACAAGGCCTCCATTCTAGTCATTGCGCCGCTTGGCGCCTAGTTGCCCATGCCTAAACAGAATTCCCCGTATAACGCGTTCGCGACCCTGCTCAATGGCAGCGGTCATCCTGTGTCTCCCGCCGAACTGCATGGCCTGTTACTCGGTCGCAGTTGTGCCGGCTCGGGCTTTGAAGCCGAGGGCTGGTTTGCCGACGCTTCCATGCTGCTGGAAAAGGAGCCTGAAGATAACGTGCGCCAGGCCCTGATCGGCCTTCAAGAAATGGTCAAAGGCGAATTGACCAGCGACGACATGACCGTCGTGTTGCTGTTGCCCGGTGACGATGAGCCATTGCCTGAGCGTGCCGCCGCGCTGGGCCAGTGGTGTCAGGGTTTCCTCGCAGGCTTCGGTCTGGCGGGCGGCAACAACTCCCTGAGCCCGGAAGCTTCCGAAGTGCTGCAGGACCTGGCCGCCATCGCGCAGGTGCAGGACGCCCTGGAAGAATCCGAAGACGGCGAAAGCGACTACATGGAAGTCATGGAATACCTGCGCGTCGCTCCGCTGCTGCTGTTCACCGAATTCAACAAGAAAACGGCGGACGAAGCCAAACCGTCTCTGCATTGATTGCCCATCGTCGCCCATTCGCTTCTCGATGCGTTCGCGCGCCGAGAAGCGAAGCGGCCATCCTAAGGGACCGCTCTTGTCCATGATTCACATCCCCAAAGCCGAATACACCCGTCGCCGCAAAGCCCTGATGGCTCAGATGGAGCCCAACAGCATCGCCATTCTGCCGGCGGCTGCGGTCGCGATTCGTAACCGGGATGTCGAACACGTCTACCGTCAGGACAGTGACTTCCAGTACCTGAGTGGTTTCCCTGAGCCTGAAGCGGTGATCGTACTGATCCCGGGCCGCGAATACGGCGAATACGTGTTGTTCTGCCGCGAGCGCAACCCGGAGCGCGAACTGTGGGATGGCCTGCGTGCCGGGCAGGACGGGGCCATTCGGGACTTCGGTGCCGACGATGCGTTTCCGATTGCCGACATCGACGACATTTTGCCGGGCCTGATCGAAGGCCGCGACCGGGTGTACTCATCCATGGGCAGCAACCCCGAATTCGACCGGCACGTGATGGAGTGGATCAACGTGATCCGTTCCAAGGCCCACCTTGGCGCGCAGCCGCCCAAAGAGTTTGTAGCGCTGGATCATCTGCTGCACGACATGCGTCTGTACAAATCGGCCGCTGAAGTAAAGGTGATGCGCAATGCTGCCGACATTTCCGCCCGCGCTCATGTCCGCGCCATGCAGGCCAGCCGTGCCGGTTTGTATGAGTTCAGCCTGGAAGCCGAGCTCGATTACGAGTTCCGCAAAGGCGGCGCGAAGATGCCGGCCTACGGTTCCATCGTCGCCTCGGGTCGCAACGCGTGCATCCTGCATTATCAGGAGAACGACGCGGTGCTCAAGGACGGCGATCTGGTGCTCATCGACGCCGGGTGCGAGATCGACTGCTACGCCAGCGACATCACCCGCACGTTCCCGGTCAGCGGCAAATTTTCGGCTGAGCAGAAAGCGATTTATGAGTTGGTGCTCAAATCCCAGGAAGCGGCCTTCCGGGCCATCGGGCCGGGCAAGCACTGGAATCAGGCCCACGAAGCCACCGTTCAAGTGATCACTCAAGGCCTGGTCGAGCTGGGCCTGCTGCAGGGCGATGTCAGTGAACTGATCGCCAGTGAAGCGTACAAAGCCTTTTACATGCACCGCGCCGGCCATTGGCTGGGCATGGACGTGCATGACGTCGGCGATTACCGGGTGGGCGGGGAATGGCGCGTGCTGGAACCGGGGATGGCGCTGACCGTGGAACCCGGCATCTATATATCGCCGGACAATCAACAGGTCGCGAAGAAATGGCGCGGCATTGGCGTTCGAATCGAGGACGATGTGGTGGTGACTAAAACCGGCTGTGACATCCTGACCAGCGGCGTCCCCAAGTCGGTCGCTGACATCGAGGCCTTGATGGCCGCTGCCCGTACGCAAGCCGCATGAGCCGGTTCAATCTGGCGATTATCGGCGGCGGTCTGGTCGGCGCCAGCCTGGCGCTCGCGTTGCAGGCCGGGGCGAAAGCACGCGGCTGGAAAATCGTCATGATCGAGCCCTTCGCGCCCGGCGATACCTACCAGCCGAGCTACGACGCACGGTCTTCGGCGCTGTCATTCGGCGCCCGGCAGATTTACGAACGCCTGGGCTTGTGGCAGGAAATAAGCCGTCGTGCGCAGCCCATCTCGCAGATTCAAGTCTCGGACAAAGGCCGTATCGGTTCGGCGAACCTGTCGGCAATCCAGGAAGGCGTGCCGGCCTTGGGTTACGTGGTTGAAAACGCCTGGCTGGGACAGTGTCTCTGGCGGGGGCTCGACAAAGAGGTGATCAGCTGGCGAGTGCCGGCGGAGGTCACGCAAATGCAGGCACTGCCGGATGGCTATCGCCTGACGCTGAACGATGAAACCCAGATTGATTGCGACCTGGCCGTGCTGGCCGATGGCGGTCGTTCGAACCTGCGTGAACAATTGGGCATCGGCATTCGTACGCAGCCCTATGACCAGACCGCGCTGATCGCCAACATCACACCGGGCGACGCTCATGGCGGCCAGGCGTTTGAACGGTTTACCGAACAGGGCCCCATGGCGCTGCTGCCGCTGCCGGAAAACCGCTGCGCGCTGGTCTGGACCCGAAAAGGCAATGACACCCAGCGGCTGCTGGAGCTGGACGACCGCGCGTTTCTGGCAGAACTGCAAAGCGTGTTCGGCTATCGTCTGGGCGCTCTGAAGCAAGTCGGCGTACGGCACGTCTACCCGCTGAACCTCATCGAAGCGGAGGAACAAGTCCGCTCGCATCTGGCGGTGCTGGGCAACGCGGCGCACAGCCTGCACCCCATCGCCGGGCAGGGTTTCAACCTGTCATTGCGCGACGCAGCGTCGCTGGCGGAAACGCTGTTGACCAGCGATGAACTGCCGGGTGATCTGGCGACGTTGCAGGCCTATGCGCAGCGTCAGCGTCTGGATCAGAGCCTCACCGTCGGCTTCTCCGATCAGGTCACGCGCCTGTTTGGCAGCGATCAGCCACTGATCACTGCCGGGCGCAATATCGGCTTGCTGGGCCTGGACCTGCTGCCTTCGGCCAAGCGCTGGTTCGCCCGTCAGGCCATGGGCCTGGGGACTCGCGTCGATGTCTAATTTTTCCTGGCCCCGGCCACAAGCGAGAACGGTTTAAAGCATGGAAACGCGCGCAGATCTGCTGATTGTCGGGGCTGGAATGGTCGGTAGCGCCCTGGCGCTGGCGTTGCAGAACAGTGGGCTGGATGTCGTGCTGATCGACGGCAGCCCGTTGACTGTCGAGCCCTTTGACCACAACGCCCCCTTCGAACCGCGCGTCAGCGCCCTGTCTGCCGCCAGCCAGCGGATCCTGCAGCGCTTGAATGCCTGGGACGGCATTGTTTCGCGCCGCGCCAGCCCCTACGGCGACATGGAGGTCTGGGACGGCAGCGGCACCGGGCAGGTGCATTTTTCAGCAGCCAGCGTGCATGCCGAGGTGTTGGGGCACATCGTTGAGAACCGGGTGATTCAGGATGCGCTGGTCGAACGGCTTCACGCGTGCGACGTCACCCTGATGGCCAACGCGCGCCTGGAACAAATGCGTCGCTCCGGCGATGACTGGCTGCTGACGCTGGCGGACGGGCGAACGCTGCGTACGCCGGTTGTCGTGGCGGCGGATGGTGCCAACTCGGCGGTCAGGCGATTGACCGGTACCGAGACCCGGGAATGGGACTACCTGCACCACGCCATCGTGACCAGCGTGCGCACGACACACTCCCACAAAAAAACCGCCTGGCAGCGCTTCACCGACGACGGCCCGCTGGCCTTTTTGCCGCTGGAACGTGACGGGGAGCATTGGTGCTCCATCGTCTGGTCGGTCACGCCCAAAGAAGGTGAGCGGTTGATGGCGTTGCCGGATGAGGGATTCTGCCGTGAACTGGAAAGCGCCTTTGAAGGACGACTGGGCCCGGTAGTGGCTGCGGACGCCCGGCTGTGTGTGCCGTTGCGTCAGCGGCACGCCAAGCGTTATGTGGCCGAAGGGCTGGCGTTGATCGGTGACGCCGCGCACACGATTCATCCGCTGGCGGGGCAAGGCGTCAATCTCGGGTTTCTCGACGCGGCCGTGCTTGCCGAAGTCCTGCATCACGCCGCTGAACGTGGCGAGCGGCTGGCCGATGAGCGCGTGCTGAGCCGTTACGAACGTCGGCGCATGCCGCACAACCTGGCGCTGATGGCCGCAATGGAAGGGTTTGAGCGGTTGTTCCAGGCTGATCCGTTGCCGTTGCGCTGGCTGCGTAACACCGGTCTGAAGCTGGTGGATCAGTCGTCCGAAGCAAAGGCAATTTTCGTGCGGCAGGCGATGGGGCTGACCGGCGACTTGCCGAAGCTGGCGCGGTTGTAGCGTCATCTGATCGTTCCAGCGCTCCGCGTCGAAACGATCGATTCATCCTTGTAGGAGCGCGCTTGCCCGCGATGGCATCGTGTCAGAATCAATTCCATTGCCTGACACACCGCAATCGCGGGCAAGCGCGCTCCTACAATGGGCGATGTCTGCGCGCCCGCAACATCTCGTAACGGCTAAACACCGACGCCGGTTGAGATGCCAAATGTGAACCACTACCATTTCGCCTCAATTCGCAACCACGAGACTTCACCATGCAGGCGAGCAAGCGTTTTTTGGCTGCCTTGGCACTGACTGTGCTCGGCGGCACCGCCCAAGCCGCTGACGAAGTGGTGGTCTATTCATCACGCATTGATGAGCTGATCAAACCGGTGTTCGACGCCTACACTGCCAAAACCGGCGTCCCGATCAAATTCATCACCGACAAAGAAGCCCCGCTGATGCAGCGCATCAAGGCCGAGGGCGAGAACGCCACCGCCGACCTGCTGCTGACTGTCGACGCCGGCAACCTGTGGCAAGCCGAGCAAATGGGCATCCTTCAGCCCTTCACCTCGCCCGTCATCGACGAGAACATCCCGTCTCAATACCGCTCCTCCACCCACGCCTGGACGGGCTTAAGCCTGCGAGCGCGGACCATCGCCTATTCCACCGACCGGGTGAAGCCCGCCGAACTGACGACCTATGAAGCGTTGGCAGACAAGCAGTGGGAAGGCCGCCTGTGCCTGCGCACGGCGAAGAAAGTCTACAACCAGTCACTGACCGCCACCCTGATCGAAACCCATGGCGCCGAGGCGTCCGAGAAGATCCTCAAGGGCTGGGTCAATAACCTGTCCACGGACGTGTTCTCGGATGACATCGCCGTGCTGGAAGCGATCAACGCCGGGCAATGCGACGTCGGTATCGTCAACACCTACTACTTCGGTCGGCTGCATAAGCAGAACCCGGAGCTGGCCGTGCGTTTGTTCTGGCCCAATCAGTCGGACCGTGGCGTGCACGTCAACCTGTCCGGCATCGGCCTGACTAAACACGCGCCACATCCCGAGGCCGCCAAGGCGTTGGTGGAGTGGATGACCGGGCCGGAGGCGCAAACAATCTTCGCTGGCACCAACCAGGAATTCCCGGCCAACCCGAAAGTGCCGCCTTCGGAAGAAGTCGGCAGCTGGGGCCCGTTCAAGGCCGACACCATCCCCGTGGAAGTCGCCGGCAAGCGCCAGGCCGAGGCGATCCGGATGATGGATCGGGTGGGTTGGAATTAACTAAACGCCGCCGACGCCTGTAGGAGCGCGCTTGCCCGCGAAAGCGTTATGTCAGCAACGAATGCATCGCCTGACACACCTCAATCGCGGGCAAGCGCGCTCCTACAGTTTGTATCCCACGTAAAACCGAGAACCTCCCTTGGCCCATCCCGCCCAGCGCCGCTGGTACCCGTTGGTGTTCACCATCGCCGCTCTGGTGTTGCTGCCCCTCAGCGTCTTGCTGTTTTCGTGGCAGACCATCGACCACGACATCTGGTCGCACCTGTGGGCCACCCAGATGCCGCGGCTGCTGGGCAACACGCTGACGTTGGTCGTGGGCGTCGGCGCGGGCGTTACGTTGCTGGGCGTCAGCCTTGCCTGGCTGACCAGTCTGTGCGAGTTCCCCGGCCGACGCTGGCTGGACTGGGCGCTGATGCTGCCGTTCGCGATCCCGGCCTATGTGCTGGCCTTCGTGTTCGTGGGTCTGCTGGATTTCGCAGGCCCCGTGCAAACGTTGATGCGCGAATGGTTCGGCACCGGGCTGCGGCTGCCACGGGTGCGCTCCACGGGGGGCGTGATCGTCGTGCTGGTGCTGGTGTTCTACCCGTATGTGTATTTACTGGCGCGCACAGCGTTTCTGGCCCAGGGCAAAGGCCTGATGGAAGCGGCGCGCATGCTCGGGCAGACACCGTGGCAAGCCTTCTGGCGGGTGGCGCTGCCCATGGCGCGCCCGGCGATCGGGGCGGGCGTGGCACTGGCGCTGATGGAAACCCTGGCCGATTTCGGCGCTGTCTCGGTGTTCAACTTCGATACCTTCACCACCGCCATTTACAAGACCTGGTACGGCTTTTTCAGCCTGTCGACCGCCGCTCAACTGGCAAGCCTGCTGCTGCTGGCGGTGATGCTCGTTCTGTACGGCGAGCAACGCGCACGCGGGGCCAGCCGCCCGACCAACGAGCGGCCGCGTGTCACTGTTCTTTATCACCTGCGCGGCCTGAAGGCCCTGGCCGCGACGTGCTGGTGTGGACTGGTCTTCGCCTGCGCCTTTGCCGTGCCGATGCTGCAACTGGTCGTGTGGGTCTGGCAGCGTGGCCGCTTCGATCTGGATGAGCGTTACACCGGACTGATCCTGCACACGCTGTACCTGGGCGCGATGGCAGCGCTGATCACCGTGAGCGTGGCTTTGGTTCTGGTGTTCGCCCGTCGACTGGCGCCCACCCAAGGCATCCGCGCTGGCGTGAGTCTGGCGAACATCGGTTATGCGCTGCCCGGTTCGGTGCTGGCAGTGTCCATCATGCTGGCGTTCAGTTACTTGGATCGCGAACTGGTGGTCCCGCTTTCAGGCTGGCTGGGCGGCGCGGGCAAGCCGCTGTTGCTGGGCAGTCTGGCGGCGTTGGTGATGGCCTATCTGGTGCGCTTTATCGCCGTGGCTTACGGGCCGCTGGAAAGCAGCCTGGGCCGTATTCGCCCCTCCTTGCCCGAGGCCGCGCGCAGTCTTGGGGTCAGTGGGCCGCGTCTGTTCTTCACGATTTATCTGCCGCTGCTGATGCCCGGCGCACTGAGCGCGGCACTGCTTGTTTTCGTCGATGTACTCAAAGAGATGCCTGCCACTTTGCTGATGCGTCCGTTTGGATGGGACACGCTGGCAGTGCGAATTTTCGAAATGACAAGCGAGGGTGAATGGGCCCGAGCCGCCTTGCCCGCGCTGACATTGGTGCTCGTGGGTTTGTTGCCGGTAGTCGGTTTAATCAGACGTTCGGCCAGACCGATCGGCTAGGTGCGGGGTCACAACCATGCGGCTACAATGCGCCGCAATCGGTGCGGGCTGTCAGACGTTTCCGGCATGCTAACAACAGCGGTAGACCCCATTTTACGGGGGGCGTGCCTGTGTTTGCTGTCCGCACCCTCGCCACGCCCGGAAGGAGAAACCCATGGGACAGCGTACACCGCTCTTTGACCTGCACCTGGCCCTCGGCGCGAAACTGGTCGATTTTGGTGGTTGGGATATGCCCTTGCACTACGGCTCACAAGTCGAAGAACACCATCAGGTGCGCAAGGATTGTGGGATCTTCGACGTGTCACACATGCGCGTCATCGATGTCGATGGCAATCAGGCAATGCCGTGGCTGCAACGCCTGCTGGCCAATGACGTCGAGCGGATCAAGCCCTCGGGTCGTGCGTTGTACAGCGCGATGCTCGATACCAACGGCGGGATTATCGACGACATGATCGTCTACCCCACCGACAGTGGCTATCGGCTGGTGGTCAACGCGGCTACCGGCGCCAAGGACCTTGCCTGGATGCAGGCGCATCTGGACGACTTCGACGTGCAGCTCCATCAGCGATCAGAGCTTGCCATGCTGGCGATTCAAGGCCCGCATGCACGACAGAAAATCGCCGAGCTGGTCACCCGGCCGCGAGCCGACCTCATTCATCAACTCAAGCCATTCGAGGGCCGCGCGCAGGGCGACTGGTTCATTGCGCGCACCGGCTACACCGGTGAGGACGGCCTTGAGATCATTCTGCCCGCCGAGCAGGCGCCCGGTTTTTTCAATGACATGGTTGGCGCGGGCATCTCTCCAATTGGCCTGGGCGCACGTGATACCTTGCGTCTGGAGGCGGGCCTGAACCTCTACGGTCAGGACATCGACGAGCAGGTCTCTCCTCTGGTCTCCAATATGGGGTGGACGGTCGCCTGGCAACCGGCTGACCGCAACTTCATCGGCCGCAAGGCGCTGGAGGCCGAGAAAGCCAACGGTGCGACGTCGAAACTGGTGGGACTGGTGCTCGAAGAGCGCGGCGTTTTACGTGCCCATCAGGTGGTCCGAATAGCGGAAGTTGGCGAAGGAGAGATCACCAGTGGTAGTTTCTCTCCTACGCTAAGCAAGTCGATTGCCTTGGCCCGTGTTCCAATGGCGACCGCCGACCGAGCCGAGGTAGAGATTCGCGGCAAGTGGTACCCGGTCCGGGTGGTTCAGCCCATGTTCGTGCGACACGGCAAGGCCCAAATTTAAACTCTCTGGCGGGTTTTTCCGCTGACCTGATGTAGAGGATGACTAAATGAGCAATATTCCCGCCGAACTGCGTTTCGCCGAAAGCCATGAATGGGCGAAGAAAGAGGGTGAGCTGATCGTGGTCGGCATTTCCGATCACGCTCAGGAAGCATTGGGTGACGTGGTATTCGTCGAGCTGCCGGAAATCGGCAAGGTGTTCACCGCCGGGGACGCCGCAGGCGTGGTCGAATCAGTAAAGGCGGCTTCCGACATCTACTCACCGGTCAGCGGCGAAGTGGTCGAAGTCAATGAAGCGCTGGGTACTGCGCCAGAAGAGCTGAACAACACGCCGTACGACTCGTGGATCTTCAAGGTCAAGCCAAGCAACGCCGAGGCTGACCTGGCCAAATTGCTGGACGATGCCGCCTACAAGGCTGCGATTGGCGAGTAATCCGTCCAAACGGAACACAAAAAAATGCCGCTCAATGAGCGGCATTTTTTATTGCCCGGATAAATCGGGGCCTTACTGCTCAGCCACCAGGTTCTTGGCCAGGATCGCGTTCGCCAACTCCATGTCTGAAGCTTTCAGTGTTGGGTTGTCGTTACGAACCTGATTCATCGCGGCTTCCAGAAACGGGCCACGGATCGCGCCATTGCTGGCGACGTAGCTGCCGGCATCATCCTGCGCGGCAACAATCAACTTGTGGTGTCTGAAGGTCAGGTAGGTCGAACCGGTGGTTGCGCCGGACGACAGCACGTCGCGCAAGAAGCCGTCAGCCATGGCTGAACCGACCGGGAGGGAGAGCAAAGCCAACGTGGCCACAGCAAGTTTAAGACGCATGACGGTTACTCCGACTTTGGATGTTCTGAAACGGTTTGATACGTAGAAGCGGCGTCTAGTTCCGTGACCACATGATGGCGATCTGATTTCTCGCGCCTGGCCAGCCTTGCGCCGTACTGCACGCATCAGCCATAGGCAATCAACCAGGAAACTCCCGAGCAAGCCGCGTCAGTATCCGGTCCAGCGAGTTGGCGAAGGCCTGCTTCTCGCGATCCCCGTAAGTGCCCTGCCCTCCACCCACCTGCCCCTGTTCGCGCAGGTCGGTGAACAGATTGCGCACGGCCAGCCGGTCACCCATGTTGTGCGCATCAAACTCCTTGCCGCGTGGGTCCAGCGCAGCGACGCCTTTTTTCACCAGCCGGTCGGCCAGCGGTACATCGCTGCAAATGACCAGCTCGCCGGGCACCGCGTATTCCACCAGGTAATCGTCCGCCGCATCCGGGCCGCTGGGCACCACGATCAGTTTCACAATCGCATAAGTCGGCTTGATCTGACTCTGCCCCGCCACCAGCACCACTTCGAATTGCCGCTTCAAAGCGAACTTGATGACTTGATCTTTCGCCGCTTTGGGGCAAGCATCGGCATCAATCCAGACGCGCATGGGTGTTCTCCGCTGTCACTGATCGGATCGTCCGGCCACTGGGCCGAGAACAATCGGTATGAGCCGCGAAGGATACCGGTTTACGCCGGTACCCTGCCGATTCAGCAGCAACCGCGCCTCAATCACACGTTCGGGCAAGGCACCGGCGCCCAATCACCCAGGTCCGGATTGGCGCACATGCTGTTGATCTGAGCATGACCAGCCGCCGCCACCTGCTGGCTCGCCGTGTGTTTGGCGGTGGCATCCTGCAGGGTCTTTTCGGTGGCGACTGCCTCTTTGGGCACGTTCGGGCGTTTCTTTTTGGCGGGCGCTTTTTTGCGCGCATTCTTCTTGACCTCCGGTGCCGGGCTGGCCGCAGCAATGGTTATCACGTCGGCACGCTGGACGCCCACCGTTTGCAGGTCCTTTTCGTAGGCCTGGGCGTAGCTGTTGAGGTCTTCGCCCGCTCGTCCGTTGACGGCGCTGATCAGGTCATTGGACTCCTTCAACCCCGCCACGATTTCGGCCAGCCGCTTACGGCCTTCTTTATCATCGACCGTCTTGGCCTTGCGCGCCGAGATCAGGTTGGCGAATTGGCTCTGGTAGCAGGCTTGCGACGCTTTGGCGTATGCCGTGCTGCGGTCGATGCCGGCGGCGCTGCTGTTGATGTCGGTGGCATAAGAACCGATACGCTGCTTGTCGTCGGCGATCTGCTTCTGCTTTTCGGTGTAGTAACCGACAGCGCCGCCAGCCAGTGCACCGCCTGCTGCGCCTATGGCGGCGTTACGGATGCGGTTCTCGCCGTCGCCGGTGAGTGCGCCGACCAACGCCCCGCCTACCGCACCGATCGCCGCACCGCCGGCAACGGACTTGGTCACATCGGCATCGGAATCGCGCAGGTGCTGCACCGGCTCATAACACGTCGGGTAAAACTCAATCGGGGTGCTGGCGCCCACTTTCGCGACCGGGGAGGTGGCGCATCCGCTGATCAGCACCGCGCTGAACCCTGCGGCGACCAGCGACAGAACGCGGCGGTTGGGACGGCGGGCCATGGATTTACAAACTGACTGCATGTTGATGCTCTCTTCTCTGGTTTACAGAACCGGCACACAGAACGTGAGTCGGCTTTTCTTTACGCTCGCGCAGACGCCGGTCAGGGCCGACTGGCCGCCGCAAGCACTTGCTTCAATGTGGTGGCAGGGTCTGCGCGCTGTTTGCGGCGATACTCCCCGACATGACGGACGAACAATGTCGCGCGCGCCATGAGGCTGCGGCCCAGCACCGGTTTGCGAGTGAGGGCTTCGTTGACCCGCTGCAACTGCGCCTGAATCACCGCATCGGTGTAACGCGTGCCGGTGGCGAGGTTGTCGATGTAGATTTCAACCGCTGCGTCCAGCGCACGGCGGCCGTTTTCGATGGCGGTGGCGAATAGCTGAGCGCTGGCCTGATCCTTGTCCCGCGCGGCCTGCTGCTGGCTGTTCTTGAGATTGGTCAGGCGGATGTTGTAGTTGTTGATGGTTTCGGCCACCAGCGCTGAAGACTGGATCAGGTTGCCGGCCGCCTCTTCGCGCTGCCGGGCGATGAGCGAAAGGTCGCGCTTGAGCGCTTCGTTGACCTTTCCAAGGGTGTTCTGCAGGCGGGCGTCACCGCTTGAAGCGATGATGTGATCGAGTTGCTGAGTCGGGTCGTCCGCGTCGTCGAGGCCATCGGTCAACGAAGCCAGACGCCCTTCGCGCTGCCACTGCTCGAACAGTGCCTTGTAGCGCGAGCGCGGCGCGGACAACGCCCCAAGCGCGATGCGGAACCCCGTCGCCTCGTTGCGTTGCTCGGTGCCGTCGGCTGCGAACAGTGGATATTCACGTCGCATGCCGGTGAACAGCGCCCCCTCGCCTTCCAGGTAATTGCCGCCCTTGGCGATGAAGCCGCCGTAGGCGCCGTGGCGACGCCCCGCGCGCACCAGCTGAAAGGACTCCTGGACCATCTCGGCGGCGTTACCGATCACATCGAACAGACCGAGGGGGTTAGGGAGTTTGCTGCCAACGGGCATCAGTCGCGGCGCCTGGCCGGTGCCGCCCGCCACCTGATTGAAGACCGCCCAGCCGGCCAACGGACCGTCGCTTTCGCTGTTATCCCCTCGACGGGGAAACAATCGCCCCTCCAGCGCCTGACGACTGACCGCGTGCCCACCCCGCGCGGCGTATTCCCACTCAACTTCAGTGGGCAGCCGAACAAACCCGAGGCCGCCCTCTTCCCCACCTTCTCCCCGTCCACTCATGGGCAACAACGCGGGGTGATGTTTGATCAGCCACGCGCTGTAGACCGCCGCAAAGCGCTCGGCCTCGTAACGGGACACACTCACCTTGGGCAAACGCCCTGCCATGTCTTCAAGCGCGTTGCACGCCGGCGCAGGCTCACCGCTTGCAAGCGACGGCGCCTGAGCCATGACCCGTGCGTACTGGCGGGCGGTGACTTCGTATTTTCCGATGAAATACAGCATGGGCTTGAGCGGCGTTTTCGAATCCACCCTGGGCAGCGACGGACCGATGGTTTTGCGCCAGCCAGCTGGCAGATCGCTCACCGTGAACTGGCCGTTGATGAAGTCGCGTCGGTAACCGGAGATGAATGACTGCTTGTAGCCCGGTTCGTCCTCGCTGAACGGGTAGCCAAGACTGATTTCACGATCATCCAGCGTGCCTTGCGCCAGCACGTAGACGTAGCGCAGCACCATTTCGCCGTCGCAGGGCAATGGCAGTGTCACGTCATCCCCCAGCGGCCGGGGGTTATCGAGGGTGTCTGAGGCGCTTGCCGACGCGGCAATCCACGCGGCCACGGCAAACAGGGTGATGATCAGCCGGCGGGTACTAAACATGCCGGATCCCCCGTGAGGCTTCAATCCGGGTGACACGCCATCCACCCAGTGCCGCTGCCGAAGCACTGACACAAAGACTGACGAGCAACACCACGCCGTGGTGCTGCAGCAACACCACGCCGTGGTGCTGCAGCAACAAGCGACACGCATATTCACCCGGCAGGTTTACTAACAGGGCGTTGATCATGTGCTCGGCAGCGAGGTAGAGGGCTGCGCTGAGAGCCGCCGCCAGCAACGCGCTGTAAAAGGCTTGCAGCACGACGAAGAGCAACAACGCGCCGGCGCTGAAACCCAGAAGTCGCAGCACCGACAGCTCGCGGTATTTGCGCTCGACGGCGCTCAGTGCGCTGGCGACAACTGCGGCGCAGGCGCCGATCATGGCCAGGGCCGCAATGATCCAGAAGACCATGGACAAGTTGCGGCTCAACGACATCACTTGAGCGATGGCATCAGCCTGGGTGGAAACCTGGAGATTGCGCGCGACCAGATAGCGACGCAGCGGCTCGACATCGGCCAAGTCGCGGGCATACAGGCGCAGGGCTGGATATACGCGCGGCACACCTGACGGTGCCTCGCCGCCCAAACCCAACGCGGCAACCGCACGTCCATCGCGATAATCCTCGGCGGCTTCCAACAGTGAAAGCGGGGCAAATACCGCGTCCCGCGCGAAGGCTGCCAGCGGCAGGATGGCGATGACGTTCAGCCGTGTTCGCTGGACCTGCAACCGGCCGGCACGTTGACGGGTGAACGCAGCGTCGAGCCATGTGCCTGCCGTGACGCCCAGTTTCTCGGCGGCGGTGTGGCTCAACACGACGGTGTCTAGCCGGGCTGGTATCGGTAATAGGTCAAGCAGCGGATCGCCGTCGCCGGTTGGAATCATCTCCGCATTCAGTACCGTGGCCTGTGCAGGCACGGACAGATCCACAGTGGCTGCGATCTGGCGCGTGCGGGGCATCGCGAACGCGACATCGGGCCTTGCGCGCAGGGCGTCTACAAAAGCGCGGTCGATACGGCTGCCGCCTAGCAGAATCAGCTCGCGCACCGTCGGGTCGCGTTCCAGGTCTTCGATCAGGCTGCTCACGAGGCCAAACTTCAGCCCGAACAGCACCAACAGCGGCGCGATCACGGCGACCAAGGCCAACACCGTGCACGCCGATAGACGCGCATCGGCGCGGTAATCCTGCCAGGCGAGGGACATCACCAGGGCTGCGCGCGTCATTGCGTCGCCTGCAGTGTCGCAGTCACGCCGCCGTCAGCGTCCCGCTGGCTGGCAATACGCAACATGCTGAGCCCCGAATCCTCGATCAGACGTTCATCGTGGGTGGCAACCACGCAGCAGACACCTTGCTCTCGGGCGCGGCTCAGCAGCAGCCCCATGACCCGCCGGGCATTGGGCGGATCAAGGGCGGCGGTCGGCTCATCAGCCAGCAACAGACGCGGAGTGTGCGCCAACGCCCGCGCGCAACTCACGCGCTGACGCTGGCCGATGGAAAGCTGGTGCGGGCGCTTGTCCATCTGGTCGGCAATGCCCAGATGCTGGGCCAGCCGCTCGACACTGCCGTCATCGCTCAAACCCAACAGCCGTCGGGACAGCGCAATGTTGCTGCGCACATCGAGGTACCCCAGCAGACCGCCCGCCTGCACCACATACCCCATTTCCCGGGCCCGTATCTCGGCGAGCCGGTTTTGCCGGTCCTTGCGCCACAGCTGCGCAATGTCCACCACCAGCTGTGTCGTGGAAAACTCGAACTGCTGGCATTGATCCGGCGACAACACCATCGCCAGCAGATCCAGCACCGTGCTTTTGCCACACCCGCTAGGGCCCACCAGCGCGATCTGCTGGCCCGCGTCCAGCGCCAGATGCGGAATCTCAAGGCTGAAACGCTGACTGCCCTGCCCGTGGGTTTTGTGTACCGCTCGCAGATGCAGCATCACGGCAGCGTCGACAGCGGAACCCGGTACAACGCGTCGCCCGGCTCGGCATCGCCGAAACGGACCCAGTTGGAGAGGTCGTTGTGGAAGGTTTCGTACAACCGAATCTTGGATTCGAGTTCGTCGATGAAGTCCTCCTGCTCGGCCACGCTCAGGGACAGCCACAAATCCTGGCTCATGCTCAGTGACTTGCTGCGATAGGGCAGGCCTTCGAGGTATTCGCCCAGCAGGCCGCCGTCTGCCAGGTTGCCGCCCTTGCGCAGTGCGGCCGGGTCGCGGCTCATGAAGGCGCTGGCGCTGGCGATTTCCTGAAAAAAATCCTTGGGTGAGGTTTGCGTCTTGCGGGCCGCCTGAACGATCAGCTTCAGCGACTGTTGCAGGTCGTTAAGCTGCAATTTGGTGAGCATCACGCACACCTGAAAGGCAGGCAGCGCAGGGTTGGTCAGGTCGCGGTCGGCCGCCCAGGCGCTGACCAGACTGGGCGTGTCGCTGCGGGCCCTGCGCCCCAGAAAATCCATGTGCATCGCATACCCTACCGCTGCCGACCTGGCGGCGAGGGTGGCGCCCGGTGCCAATAGCGGCACTGGCTGAGTCGGCTTTGTGCGCACCTGATGCACCAGATCGGCGAACACGGAGCCTACCTCGGTCAGACGCTTGGCGAACGTGTGTACGTCGCCGTCCGGTATGGGCACGTATAGATCGCCGATCTGCGGGTTGGCGTCGGCGGTCAGCGTGCGGTATTGCTGCTCGGCGAAGGCGTGGTTCTGCTTGCCAGCGCCGGTACGCAGGTGAAGCGCGTACAGCTTGATGTCCTTGCTCAGCGCGGCCTGACGGATTTCGGCCTCGTTCATCTGAGTGCTGCTGTACGGGTCACTTTTGCGTAACGATCCGGCATCGCTGACCAATAGAATCAATCGGCCGCCGTAGCCTGACCAATCCATGCCGTTGACCGCCTGCATCACACCGGCAAACGCGTCTTCGTTGAACGCGTGGCTCGAGACCGAGGTGGCCTTGATCTGCTCGGCGAGGGTGAGAAACTGCTGCGGATCGCGGCCCTGATCGAGGGTTACCAGGGTTTTGGCGACGTACTCCAGACCAGGGGTTTTTGCGACGCTGCTGCGAAACCCCACCAGCCCGAAACTCACACTGTTCAATTCGCCGCGTCGGCCAATCTGATCCTGCAACTCGCGCACGACGTTGCGCACCTGGTCGATGTAAGGCTGCATGGATTTTGATGTGTCCACCACCAAGACCACGGCGGTGCGAAAGGCGTCGTCGCCTACCGCCCCCGGCTGGGTTGCCCCGGCGTCCGGCGTGGGATGACCGGGGTCGATGGAGGCGACATTGAGCAGCTGGACCGGCTGCCCGCTGTCGTCAAAGCTTTCCTTGGAATCCAGGATCGGCAGCAGGTGAAACTGCGCCTGCGGGATGGCGGCGTTCTCTGGTTCCAGCGCCAACACCTGAGGGTGCTCATCCCTGCTTTGCTGCGCGTCGTGCAGCAGCGTCTTGGCGGCCGAGGGGTCGTTCAACAGTTTTTCCAGGTCACTGGACTGGCGCATGAACATCACCGGTGCCCGCCCGGATCGCTCGGTCAGCTTGAGCACCAGGCTTTGCTTCCATTCGGTGACCTCACTGGCTGGCAGCCAGCCCTCACTGCGGCCGTCGCTGGCAGGCCCGACACGCAACCACTCACTGCCATAGACATCTCTGCGCTCGTACACATACAGCACCGAAAGCGCGGGCAAGGCCTTGCGCTCGGCCGCCGCACCGGCACTGGAATAAAGAGCGCCGGGCTTGCTCAGGACCCGCTGGTATAACGTCTGCTTGCCGGGCATCAACAGCGGGCGACGACTGCTCTCACTGTTTGATGCGGATTCCGGCAAAGCCTGCGTGGGCTGAACAACGGGAACGGTCAGCGCAGGCGGACGATTGCCCTGGGTGGGTTTGATGGGTACGGACGCCGGTGTCGAGGACGGCGACGTCCGGCTGCCGCGCCACCCGCCATACCCGGCGACGGCCAGCCCTAATGCGGTGGCGATCGAGACTGCGAGCAAGGTCAGTCGCAGGCGGTTGCTTCGCTGCGTGACCGCACTCGCAGACGGCGGCTGAGCAGAGGACTGGACATCGGATTCCAGCGCACCCGCCTGCGTCGCCATCAACAGCGACACGACGTCGGACGTCCGGCCCGCAGAAGCGGACGATCGTGGCGCCAGCAACGTCAGGTCCCTATCGTCGCCCTGCAAATCATCCAGGGCGGCCAACAACGCTTCGGCATCGGCAAATCGGTCAGCCGGGTCTTTCGCCAGCAACTTGCCAAGTACGTATTGATAGCACCCTTGATGAAGGGGCAGTGCGGGCATCGGTTCAGTCAGGTGCGCCAAGGCGGTCGAGAGCGCATCGGTGCCGCTGTACGGCAACTTGCCCACCAGCATCTGATAAAGAATGACGCCCAGCGCATACAGGTCGGCCCGGCCATCGATCGCGTGGCCACGGGCCTGTTCGGGACTCATGTAACTCGGCGTGCCCACGGCGAAACCGGCCTGGGTGAACTGGGTGCGTTCATCCAGTGATTTGGCGATGCCGAAGTCCGAGAGCACGGCGGTGCCGTTGGCGCGAAAGAGGATGTTGGCAGGCTTGACGTCGCGGTGCACCAGCCCCTGGCTGTGCGCATATCCCAGCGCCGAAGCGATCTGCCGAATGTAAGCCAGGCCTGTGTCGATACTGATGCCGGCATCGATTCGCTCCTTGAGCGTCCCGTGGGGCAGGTATTCCATCGCCATGTAATACAGCTCGTCGGCATGGCCGATGTCGTGGATGGTGACGATGTGCGAATGGGACAGCCGCGCCAACATCTTCCCTTCACGCAAAAACCGTTCACAAAAGGCCGGATCAGCGGCCAGCGTGGCAGCCATGACTTTGAGCGCGACCTTGCGTTCCAGCGAGCACTGGGTCGCCAGGTACACGGTTGCCATGGCCCCATGACCGATGGCCGCTTCGATATCGAACTCGGGAATGATGAGATTCATGGGCAGGCCTTGCAGGCTTTGACGACGATGGCCGTGATGTTGTCGGGCGCACCCCGTGTCAGCCCAAGGTGCACCAGGCTGCGCGCCACGTGTTCGGGGTCGACATGATTCAGGATGTCGCGGATTTCGTGGTCTTCGGCGGTTTTGTTGAGGCCATCGCTGCACAACAGGTAGGTGTCGCCGGGCTGGATATGCAGATGAGCGAGCGCCAGCTCAAGCGTCGGCTCTACGCCCACTGCCCGCGTGATGAGGTGGGCCTGCGGGTGCGCGCGGGCTTCGGCCTCATTGATCAGGCCACTGTCCTGCAGCGCCTGCACATAACTGTGATCGTGGGAAATGGCCAGCAGCACGCCCTCGCGCAGGCGATAAAGACGACTGTCCCCGGCCCACAGGCAAACGCCTTGATCCCCACATGCCGCGAACACCACGACCGTGCTGCCCATCATTGTCAGCCGTCGACGCAGGGTCTCTTCGCGCAGTGTCATGTGAGCCTGCAGCACAATGGCATTAATTGCCTGGGTGGCGCTTTCCAGCGAATCCACCGACGAAAACCGCCGCAGGCTGTCGACAATCAGGCTGGCGGCATAGTCGCCGGCAGCGTGCCCACCCATGCCATCGGCCACGGCCCACAGGCAGGTGTCGGGTTGTTCAAGAAATGCGTCTTCGTTGATCCGTCGCACCAGGCCGACATGACTACAACTGGCAGAGCGGTAAGCGATATCGAGCATCTATACCTCTGCTCCATGCCCCAGCAAGTAGCTGCCAAAATGCCGGGGGTCCGGAAGACCCTGGCAGCGCTTCACTGCCTGGGCATTGCCCTCCTCGTCCTTGCCCCACCACAGACTGGCGCCCTCGAACACGACCGGCTCACAGGTTTTCACTATGAGTTGACGCAGTTTCGTCAGGCCGGCCACGAACGTATCGAATCCGACGTGTTGATTCAGGGTCGATAACATCAACGTTTCCACCGAGCTGAACCAGTCATCGGCAGCGCCCTCCAGCCCGGCAACCGATTGCTCCGGCTCAAGGGTCTGGGCGACGGTTAGTGGGAAATAGCGGCCGACCCGATCAATGCTTGGCATCAGCACACCGACGGTGGCGTCCGGCCCGCAAACCCCCGCCGCCAGTGCAAACCGCCACAGGGGGCTGACCAGATACGCATCCAGCCAGCATTCACCCAGCTGCTGCTGGCTGGTCCGCATGCCCGACGCAAGCCAGCTGTCCCAGGGCTGAGTAAACCCGGCGGCCAGTCCACGGGTGACAAAGTCGCCACGGCTGGCGATCTTTCCGTAAAACCCGGGCAGGCTCACAACCGCTCCGGGAGGCTGAAGCCACTGAGTACGGTACGGTTGAAGGGATTGAAGGCACTGGCGGCGCGCAACTCCAGGGCAATGGGTGCGCCATCCATGTCGAGCTGCAGGTTGAACCGGTCCGGTGAACGGCCCGGTAGCAGCCTGGATTGATCCAGCAGGCGGAACCATGACCACGGACCGTCCAGCGTAGTGGCGGAGCGCCCGCTGGCACGCGATGGCGAGACCGACAGGCGCACCGCACTGACGCTACCCGGGTTGGGCCATGCCAGGGCAAACAGGCGACTTGGGCCATGGTCATAGCGTATGGACTGGCCATCAATGTCCAGCTGGAACTGAGTGATCGACGCATCCATCGCCACCGGTTTGAGCTCGAAACGCACGTGTGGCCGCGTGCCACCTGCGCGGAAAAACGCATCACGAATCGCGGCGGCTCGCTGAAACGCCTGCAATGCGCTGGCGTTGATACCGAGCTTCTGCGCTGCGCCCGGTTGCCAGCGCCACGTCGGCGTCGAGGTGTCGACATGGGGTTGCAGGTACTTGCGAAAGTAGCTGTCCATCGCCCCGCCCGCGCCGAAAAACTGACCGAAATCATCCAGGGTCGCATCCCGTGCGCTACCCGCCGACAGCGGGTACCTGCCCTGCAGGGATTGGCGATAGACCCGCACCACGTCGCTGGCCCAGGCCGCGTTCAACTGGTTGCGCACGCCGCCCGTCAGGGTGTTGTTGGTGGCACTGACGACGGACTTGATCAGCCCCTGAACCAGAGGCGGCTGACGGTCGGCGGACAAACTGACCCGCGTCGCCGCCGCGCTCGCGGCCTGTTTTGCTTCCCCCAGCAGGGCGTCACCACTGGCACCCACCATGCCGCTCACTTGCACATAAAGCGCATCCAGATCCGCCAGCAGCCCGTCCATGGCGGTTGGCCCTGTGCCGGCGCTGCTGAGCACGGCCTTGAGTTCGGCGAAGTGTGCAGTGACCGGATCAATGCCTGACAACGGGGTCCTTTCACTGCTTGCACGCTGCTGACCCAACAGGGAAGCAAGCCGCTGTTTGATTTGATCGACATTGGCGTCGACCTGAGTTGCTGTCTCGGCCAACACCTGGTCTTGCTGTTGCAGGTCAGTCTCGATGGCGACCGCCAGCAGCAGTTTTTTGAGCGGCGAAGCCGGACCGGAAATTATCCTCAGCACGTCGGCGGCCTGGGCAACGCTGGTGATCGGCAGAAAATCGATGTCCGCCAAGAGCGCATCCCACTGGCGCAGGTAATCTTCAACGTACAGACGACGCACGTCGGCGGCGAGGCTGACCGCGTCCAATGGATTGCCCCGCCCCACGCCCTGCACCCACTGCTCGTCAATCAGCGTGGCGGCCAAGGTCGGGCTGGCCGCCAGAAAAGCATCGCGGTAACCCTTGACCGTGAAGAATCCGCTCAAAGGCTCGCCCAACGGCTTGCCGCTCTTGCGAGTGAACACCCGTGCAGCCTCCCGGCCAGCGACGTCGGTAAGCCTGAAATCCGACACACCGTTGGGCAGCGGCTGACGCTTGAGTCGGTCATATACCCGTTGGGCAAACGGTACGTGCTGAAGCTGACGCCGCACTTCCTCCACCCGTTGCTGATCGACCCGCGCAACGGGCGGGCGCTGCTCGAACAACGATTGAAGATGCTGACCCAACGCCTGACGCTGTTCCAAACCCAGGTCGCGGGGCAGGCTGTGCTCCCAATCCAGCTTGATCCATGCCGTGATGAAGTCAGGGTCATAGTGATCGTTGTCGGCAAACATCAAATACGCTTTGAGCCCCTCGTACAGGAAGTCCGGACTGCCGCCTCCCTGCAACTGCTCTTCAATGCGCGTCAACAATCGTGGAGCGAACGTCGCCACCAGTAATTTGCGGTACACGCGCACGGCCTCGGTTTCGAGCATGTCGCCCTGATAGATGCCAAGCCCTCTGGCCCACTTCGGCGCGTCAGCGGCCAGATGCCGAGCGCCATCAAGCAGCGGCAACACGGAGAGCACGTCGTGATCCGCGGGATCGAGGGTTTGCGCGATCTGCTGCAACGGCGCCAGCCGGTGCTCAACCTGAGCGATGAATGCTTGATTGGCGCGATAACTCACCAGCCATGCTGCGCAAACCGTCAGGACTACCACCGCCGTGACGGCGAGAACACCGCGGGCCAGCCATTTGCGCCGAAGTTCCACGTTCGGATCAAGCTCCACCAGGCCGCGCTCGGCGAAGGCCACGGCAGTGAACAGTTTTTCAATGAAGTAGCTGCGACCCCGACCGGTCTGGCGGGCGAGGTGCTGCCGGTCCAGGTTCATGCTTTGCGCCATTGCCCCGATGAGCCGGTCAATCGGGCTGCCCTCTTGCGTGCCACTGGTGAAATACACACCGCGCAACAATGCCGGGTCTTCAAACGCATTGGGCATGAAGACCGCGTCGAGAAAGCGCTGCAGCGTCGGCTTCAACGCCGCGAAATGCTGCGCGAATCCGTAGATCAAATCTCGTCGTGCCGGGTCGCGCTCCTGTTGCAGACGCTCGACCAGCCGCGCGTTCAGCCGGTCTTCCAGTGCGGCGAACTCATCGGCAAATGCCATCAGCGGTCCCTTCGCGTGACTGGGGTCGTCGAGGGCGAACGTCATGCCCCAGACTTGCGCGCGCTCCTCCTTGTTCAAGCTATCGAAAAACGCCATGAAGCCTGGTACCAGATCAAGTTTGGTCAGCGTGACGTAGATCGGAAAGCGAACCCCCAGCCGCGTATACAGCTCTTGGATCCGTGTCCGAATCGCCGTGGCGTGCGCTGCGCACTCGGCCTCACTGCCCAGGAGCAAATCCGACACGCTGATCGCAAGAAATACCCCGTCGATGGGCCGACGGGGACGCTGGCTCTTTAGCAGATCCAGAAAGCCCAGCCACGCCGCCTTGTCGACCGGGGCATGGCTGTCCTGAGTGGTGTAGCGCCCTGCGGTGTCGAGCAATACCGCTTGATCGGTAAACCACCAGTCGCAGTTGCGCGTGCCGCCCACGCCTCGGATCGCGCTGTCGCCCAACTGCACGGCCAAGGGGAAATGCAGCCCGGAATTGATCAGTGCGGTGGTCTTGCCGGACCCCGGTGGACCGATGAAGACATACCAGGGCAGCTCATACAGATTGCGCCGCTCGGTGCCTCCCAGCCGCGCTTTTTTCAGCAGGTTCAAGGCCTCCGTCATGCGGTGGCGCAAGGTCGCCAGCTCTTCGGTGGTGGCCAGGGCTACAGGGTCCAGAGCCGTTTCAGCTGCCAGGCTGGCCAGCACTTTTGCGGCGCGCCGACGGGAGCGAACAAGGTGGAAAACCCGGTACGCGATCCACATCCCGCACAGAAAAAAGATCAACGCCCAGCGCCGTCCTTCTGGCATCAGTACTGCCCACAATGGCCCGACCAGCCAGATAATCAGGCCCAAGCCGATCAGACCGACAGCTGGCACAACCCAGCGAATGAAAAACCCAAAAAAGCCCGTCACTGGACACCCTCCGCCATGACCGTTATTTCCACCCTTCTGTTGCGCGCACGCCCCGCTGCACTGGCGTTCGACGCCAGCGGTTCGGTGTCGCTACGTCCTTCGGCGGTGAAGCGCTCCGGCTGGCCGGTTTGCGTGGAGAGGATCTGCATGACCTGCGCCGCCCGGGCTTGGGACAGCGCCCAGTTCGACGCAAAGCGCAGGCTGGCAATGGGCCGATTATCGCTGTGCCCGGTGATGCGTACCTGGCCGTTCACCTGGCGAAGCGCTTGGGCAATGCGCCCCATCAATGGCAGTAAGTCGACGTTGACGGTGGCGCTGCCGGACGCGAACACCTCATCGCCACGCAGCGTCACGATCGAACGGTCCCGCGACTCTTGCACGGCGACGCGACCGGCCTGGATGTCGTCCGCAAGCAGCACCGCCAGTCTTGGCCGCTCGACGATTGTCGGCGGCGGCAGTGGACGCTCCAGCAAGGGCACCTTCACTTCGCCCAGCGCATGAATGTTGTTGAACACCCCTTCGGCGTCAGAGGCCAGGGGTATCCGCAGCCCCAGAAGCACCAGCATCAGCATCGCCAGCCCGACCACCGCAGCCACCCACGGCGGCAGGCATTGCGACAGGCGATCGCGCAGCACCGTCACTCCGCGCCAGTGCGGGGACAACTCGCGTTCAGTGTCACCCCGCGCACTGCGGATCGCCGCCCACGTGCGCTCACGCAGGGCGTCCAGCTGGCTTCGACCGTCGTTCATCACGCGGTAACGGCCTTCGAATCCGAGGCTCAGGCAGAGGTACAAAAGCTCCAGCAAATGCAAGCGCTCACGCGGGCTTCGCAGGCAGTGATCCAGCAGCTGAAAGATCTTTTCCCCGCCCCAGGCTTCGTTATGCACCGTGATCAGCAGGCTCTGCTTGCTCCAGCCACCGGCGCTGCCCCAGGGCGTGCTCAGCACGGCTTCATCCAGCGCCGAACACAACACGTAACGCGCCAGCTGCACGTCGTTTTGGGCAACGCCGGACGCTTGCGCACGCTCCTCGAACTGCCGCAGGTAGGCCAGCAACTGCGCGCGCAGGCTGGCCGGCGCCGAGTGGGCGAGGGTGCTGCGCAGCCGGGTGAGCAAGGCCAACAGTGGCCCGGCGGCAGCTTCCAACGGATTCAGGCCCCGCGCCTGCCCGAGCGACAGAGGCGGTGCCGGCATGGACAAGGGCGCCAGTGGCTCCACGGGGTCGGCCGTCTGCGGGCTGCGGCCACCGGGGCGCGGCATGAATTGCGTCCGGTCATCGTGGCCGGATGTGGGATTGCGTGGGTCGTCGGTGGTGTGCACGTCACTCATCCCCGAATCGCCCAAAATGCCAGCTCCAGACCGGGGAAATCACCGGCGACGTGGAAGGCAAACCCGCCCGACTGCTGCAATTGTTTCCAGTGCTCGCTCCCGCGATCCAGTTCGAAGTACGTGGCGCCCGCATGAAAGGGGATTTGCCGTGGCGCGACAGGCAAGGGCAACAGCTCGATGCCCGGCAATTGCAGATTGACCAGGTCGCGGATGTGCTCAACCGAGCCAATCTTGCTCTGCTGCGCAAAGCGCGCATTCAGGGCGTCCCTGGGCATGTCGGCATGCACCACCAGGATGAAACTGGCGTGTTCGATCAGGGTTTTGTCCGCCAGCATCGCTACGTGAATCCCGTACGCTTTTTCGACGATGGCAAGCGCCGTGGCCTTGCTGTCGATCAGCATCGACAGCGCTTCACGCAGTGCCTGCATCACTGGCGCAAAGGTACCGGCGAGGTCGTCATGCCGGTAAGGCGAAAACGCATCGGGCCGTCGTTGCGAGGTGGAGAACGTAGCGAATTCGCCCGCCAGACTCACCAGTTCGCTGTAGAAGCGCTCCGGGTGCAGCGGGCTCAGTTGCTCCAGGTGATTGAGCAGTGGCTCGGCGCGATTGACCAACTGCAACAACATGAAGTCGGCGATTTCCGAAGCGCCGCCAGCGCTCGACGCGACCACCCGGCCCGCCAATGCCTCGCCCCGCTGATGCAGCAGGCCGATCAATTCGCTGCGAAATGACGCCAATGCAACGGCCGCCGCGACATCCAGCACCGGCGCCACGTAACGGCCATCCAGGCGTAGCGCTTGTTCGGAAGCTTTTTCGCTGATCCGCGCCACGCCCATGGCGGCGTAATCGCCCAAACCCTCTTGGGCGGTCATCAGCCGCATTGCTCGCCCAGCCACCGCCACCGGTTTGCGGCTTTCGTAGCGGGCGTTGTCGTCGCGGACCTCGCGCACCCGACTGATGTAGCGCGCGCCCTCGGACGGCTCACCGTCGTCGACCGTGTCCCGCAGCCCGACGCGCTTGAGCGGCAACGCCAGATAGACCAGACCGTCGCGCAGGTCGTCGGCGATGCTCAATGGGCATGGCGCGGCATCGTCGTGGGGAATGTTGAACGGCGTGCCGTCAGGCAAGAGCCCGCGAGCAGAAACGATTGCCAGTTTGCCCTGCATCAGAAGCCCCTGATCCAGCACCAGCTCGCTGAAGCCCCACGCGTTTGCCGTCAGAGGCCGGCTACGCGCGTCAATGAGGTTCTCCAGATAACGGTCGTGCTGTTGAAAGTGCTGCGTCGCGACGAACATGCCTTCCGACCAGACCACACGATTGTTCCAGGACATAGGGACTCCTTTTCCTACTGGGCAGCGCCCGGCGTGGCGTCACTGCGTACGCGCCGAGCATCGAGGTTGATCAGAAACGTGTTGGTGCGCTGGGGGGCAACGGTGAGCAACGTGCGCCACTGCGCCTGATCGATGTCGCGATAGCCCACGACCAGCCCGACGTGCCGGGTTTCCATCGCGAGATCGCGGCCCAGCTGCCGCTGTTCGCCGGGCGTGATCAGCACTTCATCCTGGTCAATGAGGTCTGCCCCCAGAGAGCCCTGCGCGCGGTCGACGAGCGAAAAATAATCAGCGCGCAGAAAGTGTGCGGCGTTCTTGAGCTCATAAATGCGCACCCGTACCGGCGCTGGATGGCCCGTGACGCTTGGGTTGAGGTCCGGATCGGCGACCA
This sequence comes from Xanthomonas sp. WHRI 1810A, assembly GCF_040202885.1. NCBI lineage: Bacteria > Pseudomonadati > Pseudomonadota > Gammaproteobacteria > Lysobacterales > Lysobacteraceae > Xanthomonas > Xanthomonas sp. WHRI 1810A. Next base: position 35,884 of record NZ_JBEGED010000017.1, on the reverse strand, counting down.
GATGCAGCGCTACGCGCGTCGCCTGGCTGGCAGTGTCTGGTGGCGGCATCACTGGCGGCTTTTCTGCGCACGCCGTCAGCCACAAGGCGCTGACCGCTGCCAGCAGAATTTTGTAGTACATGCTGCCTGCTTCAGATGGCTCGGTCGTGTGTCTGGAGGTCTGTTTGGTCACGGTTCAGCCCTCGCGCGTACGGGCGCTGTGTTGTTCGTAGGCGCGGCCGAACTCGCGCCCGAACAGCTCAGAAAAATCGTCTTCGGCTTCTTTGGAGATGTCTTCGTAGAGTTCGGTAAATCGCCGCCAGCACTGGGCCGAATGCGAACTGAACAGCTGCATCAGCGGACCGGGGCTTGCCATTCGTGCTTCAAGGCGGGCGGGCTCGAAGCGCTTGAGCAGTGCCTGAATTGAAGCCTCGACGCCGGCCATGACGGCAAGCTGGTGGGCGCGCAAGTCGTCGAAACTGTCATCGATGGCCTGCTCCGGATCCATGAACGCTGGATTGCCCTGGCGCAACAGCAACAGCAGTGCTTCATCGGCATTCGGCGCGAACTTCAGCGGGTTGTTTTCCAGAGGACGAATCAGCGTCTGCTGCATTCGGAATTCCCCCTTGAGGCTGCTGCGGGCACGCAAGATATCGATCAAGCCTTCCACCATCCGCCGATAGCTGCGGCCGATCATTTCCATGTGCCCAGGCAATTGGGCAGCGTCGACCCTCAAGTGCGCCACGCCCGCCCCACGCAGGAACGCCTGGAGCGGATCGCCGGTGCGGGTATCAGGCGCGGGGCCGGGTATCGAGTCCTTTGCAACGGGCGCAGGTTGGGTATCAATCGGGTCTGAAGGCAGCGGTGGTTGAGGGTCGTTGATGACTTGATCGGGATCTGCGTCGGCAATCGTCGAGCGCCCGCCGAGAAAGTCCCAGTCAGCCGGGATCCTGCTGGTTGCCGCTGCCGGTTGCGGACTCACGGGGATCGGCGCGGCAGGCGGACAAAAGTCATGGCGCTCGACCGGCACGTGATCGGATACGGTCTTTGGCGGGACGCTAGCTGGGGTCAGGAAATTGAACAGATCGGACACGGTATTGTGGACCGGTGCAGGGTGTGCTGGATCTGGGGCGAGACATGAAAGGTATTTGCTGGATGCAAGCAAGGCGTCGAAACTCTGCGTGGCACTGACTTCGGAAAGTGCCGGCTCACACAAGCCGACATCAGTATTGATATGCACACTGATTTCATAATCACCGATCCTGATGATCTCACCTTCGTGCAGAGGCTCACTGTTTCCGCGACGCAAGTGAATACCGGCGACCTGGAGTTCAACACCGTTTGTGCTGTTATCTGTAACAAAATATCGGCCGTTCATATATTTTATGACGCAATGTCTCGAAGAGATCAAACGCGCAGGATCCGCTAACACCCAGTCATTATCGAGTCCGCGACCAATTGTCATCTCGCCACTTTTCAAAGTTGTTTCGAAACATTGACCCGGCGTTATTTTGTGATAACTGGTGATGGTCAAGCAGAGCGGCATCGCGCTTCCTTCCCTGAAAAAAATTGGCCAAATCCCTTTAATTCATTGGCTTGCAGCGGCAAACGGGTGCATGCGACAGATGCCGATCCGACCTTAAAATCGGCCCTGACCCTGGTCATTCGTTGAAAAGTCTACACACAGGCCAAACGCGATTTTGGTCATGACTTTGTTATCAGTCACTCTTGTTACGGTCATCACAACTGCCCCAAGAGGCGCGTAGCTTACCTTGACATCAGGGAACTACTGCAACAAAAATATGCGAATTCTTGAACATCAAACGGCATTTATAAGTTCTCATAACACATACCCGTAGGATGCTGATTAAGTTGATGTAGGAAGTTTCTATCATTATTAGTCATCCAGTTCCCGGTCCATTAAGGAAACATGTTTTGTTAGATGTTTTATTGCTTTCGGCAGTATCTTCCAGCTCCCCCTGCGGGGAGGACCTGGAGTACGACGCGGATTTTTTGCAACTGGCGCGGGATGCAGAAGGCAAGCCGGAGCGGACCATGGGCGACGCCGTGCAGCCGGCGGAACCACCGCAATGGCAATTGATCCGGCAGGCGAGCCATGCACTGCTGCAGCGCAGCAAGGACCTGCGGATTGCGCTCTATCATGTGCAGAGCGGGATTGCGCTGGACGGCATCGCAGGGCTGGCGGCGGGGCTGGCACTGATCCACGAACTCCTGCGCCAATATTGGCCAGGCTTGTATCCGCAGCTCGATGCCGACGACAACGATGACCCCACCGCCCGCATCAATGCGCTGTCCGCGCTCGCCGGGGACATTCCACTGCGTCTGCTCGGTGAAAGCTGCCTCACGCGCTCCCCGCTCTTTGGCTCCATCAGCCTTCGTGCGGCCATGAACGCCAATGGTCTGCAGACGGTGCGTGATGAAACCCTCACCGCCGATGAGTTGGCGGCGGCGTTGCGCAGCAGCGATCCTGAATCCCTACGCGGTGTTTACAGCACCCTCAGCCAGGCGGGAAACGCGGCCGAGGCCATTGAGTCCTGCGTGTCTGAGCACATCGGCTCGGCGCACGGGGTTGATCTCTCGGCCCTGAAGACAGTCCTAAGAAATGCGTTGAACATCCTCAAGAATTTCGGCCCCGACATCGCTGACGATTCCGCCAATGAGCCCTTCAACGCAGCGGCGCCGAAACGCCTGCCGACACTTGCCACGCCCTCGATGTCCACTGAAATCGCCACGCGCGATGACGTCCTCCATTGCCTGGAACGCGTTCTGGACTACTACGCCCGCCACGAGCCTTCCAGCCCGCTGCCGGTGCTGTTGAACCGTGCGAAAACACTGGTGCATGCCGACTTTGCAGCCATCGTGCGCAACCTCATCCCTGATGGCGTTTCCCAATTTGAAAACCTGCGCGGACCGGGTGCCGAGTGACGTATATCCAGCGCGTCCGCCAGCAACCAGGGCCAGTTATCAGCACTCGCAAGACCCGATCACACCGATACCGTCGCAACCGCGACCAGGAGCAGCTACGTGGCGAACACCAGTTCTCAGAAATTCATCGCGCGCAACCGCGCGCCCAGGGTTCAGATCGAGTACGACGTTGAGCTGTATGGCGCCGAGAAAAAGATTCAGCTGCCCTTCGTGATGGGGGTCATGGCCGATCTGGCGGGCAAACCTGCCGAGCCCCTGCCCGCCGTCGCCGAGCGCAAATACCTGGAGATCGACATCGATAACTTCGATTCGCGCCTCAAGGCCATGCAGCCTCGCGTGGCCTTTCATGTGCCCAACGAGCTGACTGGCGAAGGCAACCTGACCCTGGACATGACGTTCGAGAGCATGGACGACTTCAGCCCTGCTGCCGTGGCACGCAAGGTCGACTCCCTGAAGCAACTCCTTGAAGCACGCACGCAACTGGCCAACCTGCTGACGTACATGGACGGTAAGACCGGTGCCGAAGACATCATCATGAAAGCGATCAAGGACCCCGCCCTGTTGCAGGCGTTGGCGAGCGCGCCCCAGCCAAACGACGCCGAACCCACTGACTAACAGGACGAATCATCATGAACCCATTGATCCAGGATAATCAGCCACAGTCCGGCACCACCGAGGATGCCACCGCGTTCGCAGCCTTGATGCTGAAAGAATTCAAGCCCAAGACCGAGCGCGCGCGGGAGGCGGTCGAGACGGCAGTCCGGACCTTGGCGCAACAGGCACTGGCGCAAACCGCCCTGGTGTCGAACGATGCGATCACCTCGATTGAATCCATCATTGCCGCCATCGACGCCCGGCTCACCGCGCAGGTCAATCAGGTCATTCATCACCCGGACTTCCAGCAACTCGAGAGCGCCTGGCGGGGCCTGCATTATCTGGTCAACAACACGGAGAGTGATGAACAGCTGAAAATTCGGGTGCTGAACATTTCCAAGCCCGAGCTGCACAAGACGCTGAAGAAATTCAAAGGCACGGCCTGGGATCAGAGCCCGCTGTTCAAGAAAATGTATGAGGAAGAGTACGGCCAGTTCGGCGGTGAGCCTTATGGTTGCCTGGTGGGTGATTACTACTTCGATCAGTCGCCGCCGGACGTCGAGCTGCTGGGCGAATTGTCCAAGGTCTGCGCCGCGATGCACGCGCCCTTCATCGCGGCAGCGTCGCCCACGGTGATGGGCATGGGCTCGTGGCAGGAACTGTCCAACCCGAGGGATCTGACCAAGATTTTCTCCACCCCGGAATACGCTGGCTGGCGCTCGCTGCGCGACTCCGAAGACTCACGCTACATCGGTCTGACCATGCCCCGTTTCCTGGCCAGGCTGCCTTACGGCGCTAAAACCGATCCGGTGGAGGCGTTCGCTTTCGAGGAGGACACCGGCGGCGCCGACAGCAGCAAATACACTTGGGCGAACGCGGCCTACGCCATGGCCGTGAACATCAACCGCTCGTTCAAGCATTACGGCTGGTGCTCGCGGATTCGCGGGATCGAGTCGGGCGGCGAAGTACAGAACCTGCCCGCCCACACCTTCCCCACCGATGACGGCGGCGTGGACATGAAGTGTCCGACCGAGATTGCCATCTCCGACCGCCGCGAAGCCGAACTGGCGAAGAACGGTTTCATGCCGTTGCTGCACAAGAAGAACACCGACTTCGCCGCCTTCATAGGCGCTCAGTCCCTGCAAAAGCCTGCCGAATACGACGAGCCGGATGCCACCGCCAACGCCAATCTGGCGGCGCGGCTGCCGTATCTGTTCGCCACCTGCCGCTTCGCGCACTACCTCAAATGCATCGTGCGCGACAAGGTCGGCTCGTTCAAAGAGAAGGATGAGATGCAGCGCTGGCTGCAGAACTGGATCCTCAATTACGTGGACGGCGACCCGGCACATTCCACCGAAATCACCAAGGCCGAGCACCCGTTGGCCGCGGCTGAAGTCATCGTCGAGGACATCGAAGGCAACCCCGGTTACTACCAGTCGAAGTTTTTCCTGCGACCGCACTATCAGCTGGAAGGACTGACCGTGTCGCTTCGGCTTGTCTCGAAATTGCCGTCGGCAAAAGGCGCGTGATCGCGCCTGGAATAAACCGCACCCACGGATGTGCGGTTCTGGAAAACCTCGTGGCGCAGGCCACATAAGGAGCAAGCATGGCTGTTGATATCTTCATCAAGATCGGCGACATCAAGGGCGAGTCCATGGACACCGCCCACAAGGACGAGATCGACGTATTGAACTGGAGCTGGGGCATGACCCAGTCCGGGAACATGCACGCGGGCGGTGGCGGCGGGGCCGGAAAGGTCGATATCCGTGACCTGTCGTTCACCAAGCATGTCGACAAGGCCACCCCCAACCTGATGATGCATTGCTCAAGCGGCAAGCACATCGACAAAGTCGTCCTGACCGTGCGCAAGGCCGGCGGCGAGAGCCAGGTCGAATACGTGGTCATCACCCTTGAAGAGGTGCTGATCACCTCCGTCGATACGGGCGGATCGGTGAGCCAGGATCGCCTCACCGAAAACGTCTCCCTCAACTTCGCCCAGATCATGGTCGACTATCAGCCGCAGAAAGCTGACGGCACGAAGGAAGGCGGCCCGATCAAATACGGCTGGAACATCCGCACCAATACCAAGCGCTGATTTCTCTAACGCGCCCGGTGGTGAGTCGGGCGCATCCTCATTTGGACTTCTAATGCAGGACGCCAGAAGTATGCGCAAGCCTTCGTTTATCAATCTATGGAATAGCTATCCGCAGTATTCGCATGATGTACCCGCTTGTGATGGCCCATGGATCAATCAATGTGCCATCCGGCTGAGCATCGCTCTTTGCGGTGAGCACACGCTGCCAGTGAACTCATCGACTTATTCGGAGCCCCGCTGTGCTCACGGTCACGGCAGAGGGGCGGAATCGCTAGCCAACTGGCTGTGGAAGAAAACTCAGTTGGGACCGCCAAGGATCTATACCAACCGTGCAGCTGATCGAGCCACGCTGCTGAACAAGACGGGGATTATTTTCTTTAAGGATTTCTACCGGCAGCCTGGCGATGCAGAAGACAGGCCCACCGGCGATCACATCGATCTCTGGAAGCGCGGGGAATATAAAAGTGGCCAATATTTCCAAGCCAAGGTCATTTGGTTCTGGGAGCTTTTGTGATGCGCGCCTCGGTACTGGTGGCGCCTTTAGCGACGATCCTACTCAGCATGACAACCGGCGCCGCGCAGCAAAAGACTGAACTCAGCGCGCCAGTCGATACCATTCTTGCTGGCCGTGCAGTCAGCCTGAGTAATCATCAAGGTATGTGCAAACTGGCGCGTGCCGACACATCCGCCATCGTCTTGGATATGCGGTGGCCGTGCCAGTTCAGCGTCAACCGGCGTCAGGACGTACGCGTAGAAACCTATTTGAAGACCCCCATTCTCATGGTCGAGCGCAGTGAACATCTGCCGCCGCCGAGCCGTGATTGCCGGACCGATGTGCAGGCGGTGCGCTGGTACAAGGAAAAGCTGGAGGCCGCCGAGGCTCAACACATTGCAATGTGCGGCCCAAGTCATTGGGATCAAAAGATGTTTATGGGGGTATTCGACTGGTGAACGCCCTGTCCTCCCGCGAGCGCCTGCAACCCTCGTTGCTCGACCGCCTGACCGACGAAGATCCGGGCAATCCTCACGACGGCCCGGACAAACGCGGCCTTTCGCTGAATCAGCTGAAAGCCTCAGTGCTCCGCGATCTGACGTGGTTGCTCAACGCCACATCCTTGCTCGATGCAGAGGCGACGCGGCATACCGCGGCGGGCAAGTCGGTGATCAATTACGGCCTTCCTGCGCTGGCGGGACACTGCATTTCGAACATCGATGTCCCTGCACTGGAAAGCTTCATTCATCAGGCGATCACGGCCTACGAGCCGCGCATTGTGCCGGGTACTTTGCGGGTCCAAGCGTTGGCGCGTGCCGATCACATGAACGTTAACGCGCTGAGCTTTGAGATTCAGGGAGACTTGTGGGCACAGCCCGTGGCGCTGCCGCTGTTGCTGCGCACCGAGCTTGATCTTGAGTCCGGGCATATGCGAGTGGTCCCCGTCGGACAGCGGAGGCGCGCATGAATCCCCGTCTGTTGGCGCTGTATAACCAGGAATTGCAACACGTGCGCGAAAGTGCGGCGGAGTTTGCCAGGGAATTCCCGAAGATTGCCGGGCGCCTGACCCTGTCCGGCATCGACTGTGCCGACCCTTACGTCGAGCGCTTGCTGGAGGGCTTCGCGTATCTCACAGCCCGGGTGCAGCTCAAGCTGGATGCCGAGTACCCGACATTCACACACAACCTGCTGGAAATCGCCTACCCGCACTACCTCGCGCCGACGCCCTCGATGGCCGTGGTGCAGTTGCACACCGACCTGAACGAAGGCGCCCTCGGCAGCGGCTTTACACTACCGCGCGCAAGCACGCTTCGGGCAAGCCAGGGTCATGACTCGATGACCCGTTGCGAATACCGCAGCACCCAGGCGGTGACGCTGTGGCCATTGACCGTCAGCCGGGCTGAATACTTCGGCAACCCTCACGCCGTGTTGGGGCGACTGGCCGCCAGCGAATCCAACGCCAAGGCCGGATTACGCATCACCCTGCGTACGGGCGCGGGCCTGTCAATCAACAGCCTGAACCTGAACAACCTGCCGCTTTACCTCAACGGCGCGGACGAACAACCCTTCCGCCTGTATGAGCAGTTGCGGGGCAATGTCTGCGCGGTTTTTGCACGCGAGCCGGCGGGCGACTGGGTCGAACGCCTGCCGAATGACGCCCTGAAACCCTGCGGTTTCGACGATGGCGAGGCCGCGCTGCCCGTGGTGCCCCAGGCGTTTCAGGGGTACCGGCTGCTACAGGAATATTTCGCGCTGCCGCAACGCTACCTGTTCATCGACTTCACCGGGCTGACGCGCGCCGTGCAACAAAGCCCTGGCGATGAGCTGGAATTGTTGGTGCTGTTTGATCGCCTTGATTCCAGTTTGGAGAACAGTGTCAGCGCGGCGCAATTCCTACCGTTCTGCACCCCGGCCATTAACCTGTTTCCCATGCGCGTGGACCGGATTCATCTCAATGACGCGGTCAACGAGCACCACGTCATTGCCGACCGCACGCGGCCCACGGATTTTGAAATTCACTCCGTTTCGGGCGTAACCGGGCACAGCACGGGGCCGACGCAGACGTTTTTGCCGTTCTACGCTGTGCGCGACCCCGCATGCTACGGCCGGCAAAACGCGTTTTACCTGCTGCACCGCCAGCCGCGGGTGCTTTCTTCGGAGCAGCGACGCAGCGGTAAACGCTCGACCTACGTCGGCAGCGAAACGTTCATCAGCCTGGTGGACAGCCACCAGGCGCCCTACCTCCAGGGCCTGCGACAACTGGGGGTCAATGCGCTGTGCACCAATCGCGACTTGCCGTTGTTCATGAAGCCGGGCAGCGGCACAACGGATTTCACCTTGGCCGACAGCGCACCTGTTCAGGCCATCCGCTGCGTAGCCGGGCCGAGTCGTCCGCGCGCCAGCCATGCCCACGATCACACAGCCTGGCGCCTGATCAGCCAGTTGTCGCTGAACTACTTGTCGCTAAGTGAGGAGGGTCAAGGCGCCGCCGCGTTGCGTGAAATGTTGCGCCTGTACGGCGACGACAGTGACCCGGCACTGGCGCTGCAAATAGAGGGGCTGCGCGAGGTCAGCTGCAAGCCCTGCACCCGCCGGCTACCGATGCCCGGGCCCATCGTGTTCGGCCGCGGTCTGGAAATCACACTGGAATTCGACGAGAACGCATTTCGCGGCACCGGAGTGTTTCTGCTCGGCGCGGTCTTCGAGCGATTCCTGCAGCGTTATGTCTCCATCAACAGCTTTACCGAGACCGTGATCCGTACGGTTGAGCGCGGCGAAATCGTGCGCTGGAAAGCCAGTCCCGGGCGAAGGCCAACCTTGTGAATACCTTTGAGCAGATGCATGAGCAGCCGTGGGCGTACGATTTTTTCCAGGCCCTGCGCCGGATTGAATGCAGCGCGCCGCTCCGGCCCCGTATCGGTCATTCGCTGCGTTTGGGCGACGATCCATTGCGCCTCGGTCAGCAGCTGGAATGCACGTTTGCGCCGTCGACACTCGCCGCCCTGATCCCGCAGGAAAACGACTCAGCGCCACGCCTGGACCAGTTCTTTTTCGGGCTCGGCGGCCCCAACGGCCCGCTGCCACTGCACCTGACCGAGTTCCTGCGCGACCGACAGCGCAACCACGGCGACGACGCCGGCAAGCGCTTTCTCGACGTGTTTCATCACCGCTTGCTAAGCCTGTTCTACCGCGCATGGGCCGAAGCTCGCCCCACCGTCAGCCATGATCGACCCGACGACGACTACTGGGCAGCGAGGCTTGCGTCGTTCAGCGGTCGCGGGATGCCGAGCCTGCTCAATCAAGGCTTGATTCCCGACGTCGCCAAACTGCACTTCAGCGGCCACCTGTCAGCACAGACCCGTTACCCCGACGGGTTGAAGGCCATCCTGTCGGACTACTTCGGGGCGCCCGTCGCCGTTGAGGAATACATCGGCCAGTGGCTTGAGTTGCCCGAGCGCAGCCGTGTGGGTGTCAGCGCCCATCAATTGGGCGTGGACCTTTGCCTGGGCAGCCAAGTCTGGGATCGCCAGCATGCGTTTCGTGTTCGGCTAGGGCCGCTGACGCTGAATGAATACAGGGGCATGTTGCCCGACGGCGAATCGTTCAAGCATCTGACAGCCTGGGTGGCCGAATACATCGGCTTCGAACTGGACTGGGACCTGAACCTGATCCTGCAGCAACAAGAGGTCCCCGCATTCACCCTCAACGGCCAACTGCGCCTGGGTTTCACCACGTGGCTGGGTGATCCCAGGCGGGATGCTGACGATTTGATCCTCAGCCGCCAACACGCGCATCCGCCTCCATCACCTCCAACAGCACAAGCAAGGAGCACAGCACATGGTTGATATCAGTCGCGCAACGCTGTTCGGCAAACTCAACAGCGTCGGTTACAAAGCGATGGAAGCGGCGACCGTGTTCTGCAAATTGCAGGGCAATCCGTATGTGGAACTGTGCCATTGGCTGCACCAGATGCTGCAACTGCAGGACTCGGACCTGCACCGGATCATCCGCACGTTCGACCTGGAGCCGTCTCGCCTTGCCCGCGACCTGACCGAGGCCCTGGACCGCCTGCCCAGAGGCTCCATCTCGATCACCGATCTGTCTTCGCAGGTTGAAGAAGCAGTCGAGCGTGGCTGGGTCTACGGCAGCCTGATGTTTGGCGAAACGCAGGTACGCAGCGGTTATCTGCTGATCGGCATCCTTAAGACCCCGTCCTTGCGACGCGCGCTGCTGGGCCTGTCTGCGCAGTTCGACAAGGTGGACGTCGACGCCCTGAGCAAACGCTTCAACGATCATATGGGCGATTCCCCCGAAACCGGATTGAGCGGCGGCGATCCGGGCGGCAGCCGCGCAGCACCCGGCGAAGCCAGCGGAGCCATGGCGTCTGGCGCGATGGGCAAACAGGAAGCGCTCAATCGCTACACCGTGGACATGACCGAGCAGGCGCGCAACGGCAGGTTCGACCGGATTCTTGGTCGCGATGATGAGATCCGGCAGATGATTGACGTCCTGATGCGTCGTCGGCAAAACAACCCGATCCTGACCGGTGAAGCGGGTGTCGGCAAAACCGCGGTGGTCGAGGGTTTTGCCCTGCGCATTGTGGCCGGGGACGTGCCGCCTGCGTTGCAGAACGTCGAACTGCGCAGCCTGGACATCGGCCTGTTGCAAGCAGGCGCGAGCATGAAGGGCGAGTTCGAGCAGCGCCTGCGCCAGGTGATCGAAGACGTTCAGGCATCCCCTACCCCCATCATCCTGTTCATTGACGAGGCCCATACCCTCATCGGCGCGGGTGGTGCGGCGGGCACCGGGGATGCGGCCAATCTGCTCAAGCCCGCGCTGGCACGCGGCTCATTGCGCACCGTCGCGGCCACGACATGGGCGGAATATAAAAAGCACATCGAAAAAGACCCCGCCCTGACTCGCCGCTTTCAGGTGGTGCAGGTCAGCGAGCCGTCGGAAGACAAGGCCCTGTTGATGATGCGTGGTGTGGCGTCGGCCATGGAAACGCACCATCAGGTGCTGATCCTCGACGAAGCCCTGCAAGCCTCGGTCAGGTTGTCACACCGCTACATTCCCGCGCGGCAACTACCGGACAAGTCGGTCAGCCTGCTGGACACCGCCTGTGCCCGCGTCGCCGTCAGTCTGCACGCCGTCCCTGCGCAAGTCGATGACAGCCGTAGACGTATTCAGGCGCTTGAGACCGAGTTGCAGATCATCAATCGGGAACAGGCGGTCGGCGTGCCGGTTGGCCGTCGGCAAGCGGAGGTCGAGCCGTTGTTGCTGGACGAGCGCGAACGTCTCGACCACCTGGAAATTCGCTGGGCTAACGAGAAGGCGCTGGTCGATCAGCTGCTGCACCTGCGCGCAGAGCTGCAGAAAGAAAAGCGCCTGAACGACCCTGTTGATGCTTCGGACAAACTCGAGCAAACGGCACAGCGCGAGCAGCTGATTGAGCTGCAGAACCGACTCGTCGCACTGCAAGGCGAAACGCCACTGATCTTCCCTACCGTGGATTATCAGGCAGTCGCGTCAGTGGTCGCCGACTGGACCGGGATTCCGGTGGGCCGCATGGCGCGCAACGAACTGCAGACCGTGCTCAACCTGGATCAGCAACTCAGGCAACGCATCATCGGCCAGGACCACGCGCTGGAGATGATCGCCAAGCGCCTCCAGACCTCGCGCGCAGGCCTGGATCATCCGGGCAAACCCATTGGCGTTTTCCTGCTGGCTGGCACCTCGGGCGTGGGCAAGACTGAAACGGCATTGGCGCTGGCCGAGGCTTTATATGGCGGCGAACAGAACCTCATCACGATCAACATGAGCGAGTTTCAGGAAGCCCACACTGTCTCGACCCTCAAGGGCGCTCCACCCGGCTACATCGGCTACGGCGAAGGCGGCGTGCTGACCGAAGCGGTGCGCCGAAAACCTTACAGTGTGGTGCTGCTGGACGAAGTCGAGAAGGCCCACCCGGATGTGCACGAGATGTTCTTTCAGGTGTTCGACAAGGGCGTGATGGAGGACGGCGAAGGTCGGGTGATCGATTTTAAAAACACGCTTATCGTGTTGACGACCAACGCTGGCACCGAGCTGATTTCCCGACTCTGCCAGAGCCCGCAAGACATGCCCGCGCCCGAACACCTGGCCAGCAGGTTGCGTGAACCGCTGCTGGAGGTATTCCCGCCGGCGCTGCTTGGCCGGCTGGTGACGATCCCGTATTACCCGCTGAGCGATACGATGCTCAAGACCATCACCGGGCTGCAGCTGGAGCGGATCAAAAAGCGCGTCGAGAGCACGCACAACGTGACGTTCGACTACGACGACGAGGTGCTTGAACTGATCGTTTCCCGCTGCACCGACACCCAAAGCGGCGGACGCATAATCGATGCGTTGCTGACCAATACCTTGTTGCCCACGATGAGCCGCGAGTTCCTGACCCGAATGCTGGAATCCAGGCCCATGGCGGACGTACGGATATCGTGCTGCGACGGCACCTTTGCGTATCACTTCAGCGATAAAGCCTAATCAGGACCTGACGGAATAACCCATGCCATTCAAGCAAACCAATCGCCTGGCGCAGGTCAACAGCCCACTCGGGGCGGACGTGCTGCTGCTCAAACAACTCAGCGGCGATGATGAGCTGGGGCGGCTGTTCGATTACCAGCTGCAGCTGACCTCCCGTGATCATGGGATTGATCTTAATCAACTGCTGGGCAAGCCGATGAGCCTGTCTATGCAGCTGGCGGCGGGCCGTCAGCGCCACTTCCACGGGATCGTTGCCCGGTGCAGCCAGAACGTCGATGTGGGCCAGTTCGCCAGTTATGAGGTGACGCTCAAGCCATGGTTGTGGTTGCTGACGCGGACCTCCGACTGCCGGATTTTCCAGCATCAGACGATCCCGCAGATCATCAGTCAGGTGTTCCGCGACCTGGGTTTTTCCGACTTCGAAGAGGCGCTCAGTCGCCCGTATCGGGAATGGGAGTATTGCGTCCAGTACCGTGAAACCAGCTTCGATTTCGTCAGCCGGTTGATGGAGCAGGAAGGCATCTACTACTTTTTCCGCCACGAGCCGGGTCGTCACGTGTTGGTAATGGCCGATGCCTACAGCGCGCATCAACCTGCGCCGGGTTATGAGTCAGTGCCGTTCTATCCGCCCGACGGCCAGCATCGCGAGCGCGATCACATCAACGACTGGCAGCTGGACCACGTCATTCAGCCAGGCGCCCTGGAACTCAACGATTACGATTTCGAGCGCCCCAGCGCGCGGATCGATGTGCGGTCGGCAAGCCCGCGTGCGCACATGGCGGGCGACTATCCGTTGTTCGATTACCCCGGCACGTACACACAAAACCACGATGGCGAGCACTACGCACGCACGCGTCTGGAGGCCATTCAGAGTCTGCACGAGCGTATCGAGTTGCGCGGCAATGCGCGTGGGCTGGCGGCCGGCCACGTGTTCAGCACCACGGGCATGCCGCGCGACGACCAGAACCGTGAGTATCTGATCGTCAAGGCGGGCTACCTCATCCAGCAGGAAAGTCTGGAGAGCGGTAACGGCCCGGCAGATGCGCAGTTCAAAAGCGTGCTGACGTGTATCGGCGCGCAGCAAAGCTTTCGCCCGCTAGCCAACACCCGCCGCCCCATCGTCCAGGGCCCGCAGACCGCACGGGTGGTGGGCCCCCAGGGCGAGGAAATCTGGACCGATCAGTTTGGCCGGGTGAAGGTGCACTTCTTTTGGGATCGGCATGACCAGTCGAACGAAAACAGCTCGTGCTGGATTCGGGTGTCGCAAGCGTGGGCAGGGAAAAACTGGGGTTCGATGCACATTCCGCGTATTGGCCAAGAAGTCATCGTCAGCTTTCTGGAGGGCGATCCTGATCGGCCGATCATCACCGGTCGCGTCTACAACGCCGAACAGACCGTGCCCTACGCGCTGCCCGCCAACGCCACGCAAAGCGGCACCAAAAGCCGCTCCAGCAAAGGCGGCACGCCGGCGAACTTCAACGAAATCCGCATGGAAGACAAGAAGGGTGAAGAGCAGCTGTACATCCATGCCGAGCGCAACCAGGACATTGTGGTCGAGGTGGACGAAACTCACACCGTAGGGCATGACCGGCGTCGCAGCGTTGGCAATGACGAAGTGGTGACGGTCGGGCGGCACCGCACGCGCGCCGTCAGGGCCAATGACACGTTGCAAGTGGGCGGCAGCAAAACCGACAGCATCAGCGCGAATTACCTGATCGAAGCCGGCTCACAAATCCGTCTGGTGTGCGGCAAGAGCGTGCTTGAGTTCAACGCCAGCGGCGAGATCAATATTTCGGGGACGTCGTTCAAGGTGTATGCCAGCGATACCGGAACAATCGATACCCGCAATCGGTTGAACATCAACGGGAAGATTGCGGGGGAAGTGGATGCCAGGGGCAAAGGGGTTAAAGCGACGATTGAGGCGCAGGTTGAGGCGTTTTTTGATGGGAAGGCGCATGAGTGATCAGATCGCTGGACCTCTGTTTGCTCTGGGTTCGCCTCAACGAGGGCGGGCAACTTGAATATAGTGATAATTTAATTATTCTTGAATACCAAAGTAGATAATTACCGCGCACCGCAGAACATGCATGGGTGGTCCGGTCGAGAGCACTGAAAACGCATCAAAATCTGTACGGATTGACCTACAGCCTAAGTAACAACTCGAACACAATAAGACGACAAAATTGTATAACGATGAGCGAGGGTAAATTATGTGCAAAGTTCCGCACGCCTTCGTTATTCCCGCTGTAGCCTCACGCCCCGATTCATACACCGCTACAGGCCACTTCACGATGAACCAATTGCTATGGAAGTTACTACCGAGGCAACAACGCGAGCTCTTAATTGAGCGACTGTCTGTTGTAGACCGTCAGGTCGTGAACAAGACACTGTCCCGCAGGCCCCGTTTCCCGGAAGCCTTCGATCAGTTCGAGTGTATTTTCATCCACGTCCCCAAGTGCGCGGGCAGCAGTGTGGCGATGTCGATTTTCGGTGACACGCCCACGGGGCACTTGCCGTTGTATTGGTATGAAAAGCAGTTCAAAGAGCGTTATGACGCCTACTTCAAGTTCGGGTTTGTACGCGATCCGTTACATCGGGCCTTTTCGGCTTATCGGTACTTGTTGCAGAACCCACAGCCCCGGGACAGAGCGGCGTATGAGTTAGTGAATGGCTATTCCAGCTTCGATGCGTTCATTGATGGCTGGTTGCACGCCGATAATATTTGCAAGCAGATACATTTTGCACCCCAGCACCAGTTTCTACAGAATTCGATGGGCCAGATCGCATTAGACTTTGTCGGCCGCCAGGAGCATTTAAAAACAGACTTTGCCGCGCTATGCGAGCGTCTGGATATCGATGCAACCCTTAAACACGTCAATCCTTCCCCCGCCTCGGCGCAACACACCGCTGCACACTGTTCGCCCGCTTCGCGCAGTCGGATTCGTGACGTGTATGCCCGCGACTATGAGTTGTTCGCTTATGAGTGAGCGCAGACCAGAACCCCGGCCGCGGATTATCGCGCCTGTCTTGAGTGTCGATCAGGCCCGGCGCGCAGCGATGAAGCAGCAGCGAGCATGTTGCATCTGGCTGACCGGGTTGTCCGGCGCGGGCAAGTCCACGCTGGGCAACGCGTTGGATCAGACGCTGCAAGCGCACGGCCTGCACAGCTATGTGCTCGACGGCGACTGCGTGCGCAATGGCTTGTGTCAGGACCTGGGCATGAGCGATCTGGATCGCAAGGAAAACGTTCGGCGCATCGGCGAGGTGGCCAGGTTGATGGTGGACGCTGGGCTCATTGTGATTGTTTCGGCCATCTCGCCGTTCCGTGCGGATCGCGACACCTGCCGAGCGCATTTCGCGGTGGGCGAATTCATTGAAGTGCACGTAAGCACGCCGCTGTCGGAGTGCATGCGCCGCGACGCCAAAGGACTGTATCGCGCGGTGCGTGAAGGCCGGATACGCAATTTCACCGGGATCGACAGCCCTTACGAAGCACCGCTTGCCCCGGAGTTCGTGATCGACACCTGCGCGGCAGACAGCCGCGAGCTGATTGACCAATTGCTGATGATGCAACTGGAGGCCGGATCGGTAGGCGGGGCTTACCCACCGTTCACCGCATCGAGATCGCCCGCCCGCTGAGGTCAAACACGTCTACGCTGGGGGTTTGCAGCTCTGTCGGGAACGATTGCGCCGTTTGCAGGCTCACAACCCATGTCTTTGAACCATCGTCCTCGCGAGCATCCCCTATGGAACACGTAATTCCGGATTCCTGGCTGGAAGCCATACCTTCGCCCTGGCTCAATACCCTGATCGTGGCCGGGGTAGCGATCTGCTTATCGCTGCTGATTCGCTGGATCGCGCTGGCGTTGCTCAGGCGCGTCTCGAAGTCCTTCATTTTTGCCCAGCAACTGATCCTCCGCGCCGGGCCGCCGACGCTGTGGCTGATCCCCTTGCTGGCACTACAGACTGTGTGGACGTCAGCGCCCGACGACTTGATGCTGATCAAGACCGTCAGGCATGTGAACGGCATGTTGGTGGTGGGCTGTTTCACCTGGCTGGCACTGCGCTGCGTGAAGGCCATTGGCGAAGCGGTGGCGATTCGTAACCCGCTGGACATCGAAGATAACCTGCAGGCCAGACGCATCCAGACCCAGGTCCGGGTGTTGGTGCGCTGTTTGAATGTGCTGGTGCTGCTGTTTGGTACAGGCTTGATCCTGATGAGTTTTCCACCGGTTCGGCAGATCGGCACCAGCCTGCTGGCCTCTGCGGGCCTGGCCGGACTGGCAGCCGGTTTTGCCGCCAAACCCGTGCTGGGCAACTTGATCGCCGGTTTGCAGATTGCGATTTCCCAGCCGATTCGCCTGGACGACGTGGTGATCGTCGAGGGTGAATGGGGCCGCATCGAAGAAATCAGCGGGACGTACGTGGTGGTGAAAATCTGGGATGAGCGGCGGATGGTAATCCCGCTGCAATACTTCATCGAGAAGCCGTTCCAGAACTGGACCCGCAGTACGTCGAGCTTGATTGGCTCAGTATTTTTGTGGGTCGACTACGCACTGCCCCTGGAGGAGTTGCGCGAGGAAACGGAGCGCATCTGCAAAGACATCCCGCACTTGTGGGACGGCCGCGTGTGCGTGCTGCAAGTCACCGACACCACCGATAAGGCCATGCAGTTGCGGGTGCTGTTGAGTTCGGCAGACTCGTCGCGAAGCTGGGATGCGCGTTGCCACATGCGCGAACGGCTGATCATTTACATCGCCAAGCAATTCCCGCAGTGCTTGCCGATATTGCGCGCGGAGATGTCATCGCGCACTGTTCAGCCCGAGAACGACGGTCATGAAACGCCGACCGAGATCGCCCGCCAGCCCCCGGTCTGAGAGCGTGCGGCGAACGGGTTCGCCGCCGCAACGCCTTTAAAGCCTGCCCCCCAAGGGGTATTCGATGGCCAGGCGCAGTTGATCGGCATCGAGTTCGGCCTGCGCCGTATTACCCCGGTGCACGGCGTGGCGCAGGGTAACCGCAAGCTTTTTAGCCGGCCCGGACTGAACAATGTATTTGGCCTGCAGATCACGTTCCCAGTGCCTGCCGTTCTTGCCATAACCCAGCCAGCTGTAGCCACCGCGCGGGTCCATGTGCGTGCCGTCTATCCCGTTGCCGCGCACGTACAGCGCCGAAAATGTCAGCCCCGGCACACCGTAGGTGACCATGTTCAGGTCATAGCGGGCCATCCACGACGCTTCCTGTGGTCCGTTGAAATCTGAAAGCGCCACGGCGTTGCTCAAAAAGATCGCGCCCCGGGTTACGTAGTCATAGGGCGTGTCGCCATCGATCTTCTGATAGCCGACGCCCAAACTGTGAGCGTCGTAACGATAGGTCGACAGCACACTCCAGCTGGTGTTGTCGATCTGGCCCGACAACGCCTTGCCGGTGTCCTGCGTGCGATACAGATTCAAATCAACACTCAGGTCCTGTTGCGCGTTGAACACCTGGGTGTAAACCGCGCCCACGTAGTGCTGGCGCCAGGTGTCTTCGTACTCGGCGCTGAACAGGCTGGCGGTCAGCCCTTTGAAGGCCGTGGTGCGAACGCCCGCCAGATCGAAACTGTCGCCCTGCTTGCCGTTGGAATAATTGACCACGAAGCCCCGATCATGGCTGCTGGCGTTGCGGTCAGTGCTCTCGTTGAAATGGCCGCCATACAAGGTCGTCGCCGGGATTTCCCGACTGCTCAGCAGCCAGCCCGTGGCAGTTTCCGGCAGCAAGCGACTGTCGGACGATCCGAAGACTGGCGTCTTGACGCGCTGTTCGCCGTAGCGCAGTTCGGTGGACGAAACCCGCAGCTTCGCCGCCGCGCCTCCACGGCTGAACTCGTCTTTAGGATGGCCGTCGTTATCGATGCCCAGTAAACGTGCCTTGCCCGCTCGGCCGCCGCCGGTGTCCAGCTGACGGCCGATATAGGCGTGGGCATCGATACCAACGCCGACCATCCCTTGGGTGTAGCCGGAGGTGAAATCGCCCATCAGGCCATAGGCCCATTCCTCAGCCAGATCACTGCGCTCGGAACGGGGTTTGTAGGCATTACGCGCGCCGTTGCTCAGCGAACCATGCTTATAGTCGCGTCGGTCATACAGGCTGCGGTTCAGCACGTTCCACTGACTATCTTCGACGAAGCCTTTGGCGTTTTCCTGCTCCGACGCGAAGGCGAGCAGGGACTGCCCGCCCAGCGCCATCAGGAAGGCGTGCATGGAAATGGTCTTCACGGAGTGCTCCTGAAAATGCGTGCGTCCTGCTCAGCGGCGCCCAACGAAAAGGGGCACCGCCGAGGCAAGCTCATGGAGGAGGATCAGAGGTATTTGAGCCAGACGATGTCGCGGCGACGCTGCTTGAGGTTGGCGTACCAGCGCGTCGGGAAGAACAGGATCACGACCAGCACCGCACTCAACAGCCAGACGCCGGGCAGGCCATCAAAGCCGTAATAAGCGCCCTGATTGGCGCCCCACATCGCCAGCGCAATCAGGTACATGACTTTGAGCACGTACAGATGCAGCAAGTAGAAAAACATCGGCGCGCTGCCATAGGTGGCCAGCGTCGCCGTGGACCAGCGGTTCTGCATCTTCTCGAACAGCGCCAGCAGCAACAGGCCCAGGCCAAGGGTCGGCATGAGGAACATCAGTGACGGCGGGTATTTTTTGGCGCTCATGAAACTCATGAACGTGCGCAACGCGTCACCGGTCTGCACCCACGGTTTTTCACCGTAGACGTTCAGGTAACGGATGAACACGAACCCCACCAGCAAGCCGACACCGAACTTGAGCAGCCGGGAAATCCTGACAGCCGGGTCCACGTCTTTGCCAAACCAGGGGCCGATCGCCCAGCCCAGCAGAATCACGCCGATCCACGGCAGCACCGGATAGGTCGTGCGCGCCCGGGTGAATTCGGTGATGTCGATGAACACCCGCTGGTGCAGGATTGACCACGGCACGAAGAAGGGTGAATCAGGCCCGAGCACCACGCCGTCCAGCAGGTTATGCCCGGCAACAATGGCAACGCCCAGCACGATCAGCCAGCCGCGTTTGAAATGCAGCAGCCCCGCCAGCACGATCATGCAGATACCAATGCACCAGATCACTTGCAGCCACAGGGTTTTGGGTGGGAACTCGGCGGTCCAGGCGAAGCACACGAAGGTGAGTTCCAGCAGCACGAGAAACACGCCGCGCTTGAGCAGGAACACCGAGGTTTCGTTCAGCGTGTGTTTCTGGCTGTAGAGATACGCCGACAGACCGGTGAGAAAGATGAACACCGGCGCGCAGATTTCGCTGAGCAGGCGAGTGAAGAACAGATCAGGCGTGACGCTCAAGGCGTCGATGGGGTCGGTGACCTGCCGATGCAGCAGGAAGGTCTCGCGCACATGGTCTACCAGCATCCACACCATCACGAAGCCGCGCAGGGCGTCGATGGCCAGCATGCGGGTGTTGGTGACAACGGACGCAGAGGCCCGCACGCGGGCAGCAGCATCCGCCCGCGCTGTCATTTCAGAAGTGTGGGGCATCTCGGTTACTCAGGATATTGATCGGTTAATACAGCCTCTTTTGGTTATACTATAACATTTAGACCGAGAGTAAAGCTCCTTGCTACGCTGACTGATTACACCTGCGGCGGGCGTGAAACTGGCTGCGTACAAGCGTGCCAGGCCGCCCGCCTTAATACCGGCCTGACGCAATAAAGCAAGGTCCCTCCCACGATGGGGAATCTACTGAACGGAGATCCACCATGTCGGATTCACAACCTCCCGCTTACCTCTTTCGCCCGATGACCGCCGCCGATGTCGTCAACGCCCACGGCTTGTCTGTCGCGCTGAAATGGCCGCATCGGTTCGAAGACTGGGCCATGTTGCAACGGGTCGCTCAAGGATTCATTGCCGAGGACAACGGCAAACTGATCGGCAGTTCATTTGCGTGCCACCAGGGTGATTTCTCCACCATCGGCCTGGTAATCGTCAGCGACGACTATCAGGGTCAGGGCATTGGTCGCAGGCTCATGAATCTGGCACTGGAAACGGTCGCCCCTCGCACCGCGGTGCTCAATGCGACGCTGTCCGGCGCGCCGCTGTACGCCAAAATGGGCTTCAAGGATTTCGGCGAGATCGAGCAACGGCAGGGACGTGCGAGCTTGGCTGGCTCCACGCCGCTTAAAGCAGGCGATGCCTGTCGTGCGCTGGAAAATACCGACAGGGCTCGCCTGGTGGCACTTGCCAGCGCCGGCACTGGCATGGACCGGGCGGCCCTGCTTGATGAACTGCTGGCGGTCGCCGAGTACGGCGTGGGCGTAGAGCGTGACGGGCAGCTTCAGGGCTTTGCACTGCTGCGGCCATTCGGTCGCGGACTGGGCCTGGGGCCCGTGGTCGCTCAGGACCTGGATCAGGCCAAACACATGATCGAACAGCTGCTTGGCAAAGTTTCGGGGGCGTTTGTGCGTATCGACATCCCCACCCAATGCGGTCTCGCGCAATGGCTTGAAGACGCCGGCCTCAAGCGTGTGGACGCGGTGACGCACATGAGCCTCGGCGCCGTGCCGCAGGCTTCTCAAGGCGTGCAGCAATACGCGCTGGCTACTCAGGCCCTCGGTTAATGCGGCGACATCAATCCCCTGTAAGAGCTGCCGAAGGCTGCGATGCCATACGCCATGCCCCTTACGACGCGTAATCCTCACGCTGGTGTTCGATCAGTCGCAACGCCGCGGTCCAGGCCAGTTCGATCAGGCGCATGCCTTCTTCGTCGTCAGTGAACTGGCTGGCGGTCAGGCGGCAGACTTCTTCGGAGGGGTAAATCAGTTTGCTGTTGCCGGCCAGCGCCTGAATCTGAGCCTGGCAGGCGCGCTCCAGAAAGTGGATTTCATGGAACGCTTCGGCCACGTTTCGCCCGCCCGCGAGCAAACCGTGGTTGCGCAGAATCATCGCGCGATGACTGCCCAGATCGTGCACCAGCCGTGCACGCTCCTCCAAGCACAAGGCAACGCCCTCGTAGGTGTGATAAGCCAGCTTGCCGTAGAACTTCAGCGCGTGCTGCGTGATGGGCAGCAGCCCTTGCTCTTGCGCCGAAACGGCCATCCCCGCCGCGGTGTGAGTGTGGATCACGCAGTTCATGTCAGCGCGCGCCATGTGGATGGCCGAATGAATGACGAAACCTGCCTCGTTGACCTCTCCTTTGCTGCCTGAGGCATCAACGATTTTGCCCGCGTGATCGATCTTCACCAGATCACTGGCACGCATGTGGTCGAACAACACGCCATAGCGGTTTATCAGGAAGTGATGCTCGGGGCCCGGCACGCGCAGGCTGATATGGGTGTCGATCAAATCAGTCATGCGAAAGTGCGCAATCATCCGGTAGAGCGCAGCCAGCTCGCAGCGCGTTTCCCATTCCTGTGGCGCAATGTGCTCAGGGCGATTCATGTGAGTACTCCCGGTGACGTGATGAGGTGACGGCCCTTGGGCTAGTGCCCGCCGTTCAACATGCCCACTTTGGTCATGATGAGCTCGGCAAACTGCTGAGCGGACATTTTGTCGCCGTTGAAGTCGACGACGTCGTTGGCGTAATGCAAGTGTGAGGTGATGTTGTCGCCCTCGACCTTGCCCACATCCAGCATGATCGCCATGGCGCCAGCCGTGTCCGCCGCGTCCTTGGACTGTTGCGCAACGGTCATCGGGTCGGTTACGCCGGCATTGGCCGCCTGCAACGTGGCCAGGTCCTGGATCATCGGCTTGGACAGCAGCAACTTTGCATCCAGCTGAGTCAGCAACTGCTTGAGCAGCTCCGGCCCCGCCTGGTCCAGCGACGTCGGGTTGTTCAGATCCAGAACCAGGCTGAAATGGCTCTCACCGTTTTTGGTCTTGAGCGCCAGCTTTTCCAGCTCGATGTGCGGTTTGCCAGACAACAGCTTGGCGACTTCGGCCTGCATCAGCGCTTGATCGCCAGGCGTCAATTGCGGCGTGAACCGTTCGCCCGCCATCGCGGCGGCCTGGGCCTGTGGCTGAATCTTGTCCTTGTAGAACTGCAGCAGCGTCTGGGTCGCGGCGATGTCGAAGTTGGCGAACTTCCATGCCATCTGCGATGAGCCGATCTGCTTGCCGTTGTAGCTGATCATGCCGATGTCGTAGCCGACCTGTGCGCTCAGATTGCCATCCACTTCCTGCAGCAGGCTGGTGTTGACGAAATCTTTGAGTTCTATGGGCGGCCTGCCAACCACCTGCAACACGGCCGTTGCCACTTTGGCGTCGCTGTGGCCCAGATAGAAACCCGATTTGCCTTTGGTCCCGCCGGTCTGGAACGAGAACCCTTCCAGCGCGACGCGCACCGGGCCTTCTTCGGACTTGGCGTTGATGTCCAGGTTTTGCAGGTAACCGGTCGCGTTGAGCTTCTGGCCGTCACCGCTGGCCTGGGCATTGAGGGTCAGACCGGAAAATTTGAAGGTGCCCTTCTCGTCTTCGAACTGGAACGGCAGGAAATCCACCCGCCCTTCGCCTGCGCGGTCATAACCCATGCTGAAATGCCCCAGCACCGGCGCCTTACCCTCGGTCATGGCGAACCAGCGCTCGGAGACCGCGTTCTTTTCCAGTTGCATGTTGCTGGCCGCCATCACCGGTACCAGCTTCATGGCCTTCACGCGCGACCAGGGAAAGGGGCCATGTTCAATGTTATCCACCAGCAGCAACTCGACCGGCTGACCCTGATTGATGTCAGGACTCTGCACCGTGACGCGATAGTGGGCGGTGCTGGTGAACACGTGGCGATCAAGGGAGAGCAACTCCACGCTCGCGTCACCCTGCTGGCCGACCATGGCGGTCTTGAGTTGTTTGTTGCCCTCGACGATCGCCTCGCCCAGCACGCCTTCGAGTCGTACGCCGGTGTACCAGGCGCCTGCGGTGATCAACGCGCCTGCCACGACAACGACGCCTACGGCCAATTTTGCTGATTTATTCATGTGTCGACTCGAAGATATCCGTTCTGGTGGTGATTGATCGCTTCCCTGCCCCCTGAGATTCCAGCGGCTGGGACGAACCTGCCGACGCAGCCTGTTGCGCTGCCGAGAGCCGAGGGCAGATTAGCACTCGTGTAGGGCGGCGACATCCCCGACAGCCGGCTGTTTGCGCTGTCAGGGGTTGCCGCGAGTGCGGATACAGCGTGTTGAACTGCGTATCTTGCGGCTCAATTTGCCCGAAGACGCCTATTTGCGGCTTTGCGCCCTAGCCATCGTCTTCAACCAGTTGTTAGGCTGGGCATCAATTTGCACACGGGATCGAAGAGATGAGCGACGCGCAAAACGCAAAGGGCCCGATCAAGGCAGTGATTTTCGATATGGATGGCCTGCTGCTCGACACCGAGGGCATTTACACCGAAGTCACCGATACCATTGCCAAACGCCATGGCAAGACCTTTGGCTGGGACGTCAAGCAGCACACCATCGGCCGCGGTGCTACGGATTTTGCTCAATACGTGATCAACGCGCTTGAGCTGCCGATGACCGCCGATGAGTTCCTGACCGTCCGCCAGCCGATGCTCGACGATCGTTTCCCCAACGCACAACCCATGCATGGCGCCGAAGCCCTGGTGCGTCATCTGGCCGAACACAATATTCCCATCGCTGTCGGTACCAGCTCTTCGATCCACTATTTCCACGCGAAGACGACGCTGCACCGTGCCTGGTTTGAGCTGTTCCACCACGTGGTCACTGCAGATGACCCGGACGTCACGGCCGCCAAGCCAGCACCGGACATCTTCCTGGTAGCAGCGCGCCGCCTGGGCGTGGATCCGAAGGATTGCCTGGTGTTCGAAGACTCGCCGTTTGGCGTGACCGCCGCGAAAACGGCTGGCATGCACGCCGTTGCTGTGCCGGACTCGCACATGCCGGTTGAGCAGTACACCCACGCTGATCTGATGCTGGGCTCACTGGCCGAGTTTGTGCCGCAGGACTGGGGTTTGCCGGGGTACAGCGACAAGCGTTGAATCCATTTTGACGCGGTTCTGTAGGAGCCAGAGTGTTGGCGAAGCGGTCGATAGGGTGTGCCAGTCATAACGCTTCGCGAACAAGTCGCTCCTACGGAAAATGCGCGCCTACACGCCGCAGAAACATTTGCTTGCATCTTGATCTGCCGGGTTTGCGTCTCATTCGTAGATGATAGAGGGCCAAATCATTTGGTCCCGCCGCGCGCGCTTTTTCAGCGGTGTCCTCATTGCAGACAAGACGCTCAATCAATGTCCAAGAAGTCGCGTTCGCGCATCTGGTTCCTCGTCCACAGCTGGCTGGCGCTGCCCATCTGGTTTTTCGTCCTGATCGTCTGCGTTACCGGTACGCTGGCAGTGGTCAGTCAGGAGATTGTCTGGCTGGCACTGCCGGAAATCCGCGCCACCCAACCTTCGGAAGACGCCCCGCTGCTGACGTTCGGTCAAGCCGTGGAGGCTATCCGCACTGCGCGGCCTGAACTGGTCATCCGTGAAATCAGCCGCCCCGATGAATCGCACTTTGCCCTGACCGCCTTGGTGAGCAACCCGGATGGCAGCTCGGCGACGCTGTTCGTTAACCCGTACACCGGCGTGATTCAAGGCAAGAACCCTGACTTCGATTTCCAGCAGTTCACCCGGGCGCTGCATGGCTGGTGGCTGGTGCCGTTTACCAGCGGCTTCAGTTGGGGCTGGTATCTGGTGTCGCTGCTGAGCCTGCCACTGTTGGCATCCCTGGTCACCGGGCTTGTGGTGTTCAAGCGATTCTGGCGCGCGTTCCTCAAACCGACGCTGCGTTTGAATCAAGGCGCGCGGGTGTTCTGGGGTGATTTTCATCGCTTGTCCGGCATCTGGTCGATCTGGTTTATCGCCGTGATCGCCATCACCGGGCTGTGGTTTTTGATTCAAGCCATCCTGTTCGACAACCACATTGATATCACCACCGAAGGCGTGCCGGACATGGTCGCCCGCCAGGAAGTACCGCGTACCGCAGACGGCCTGCGTCCGAACCTGGTGCCTGTGGATAACGCGATCAATACCGCGCAAAGCCATATTCCAGGACTGGAAATCAGCACCGTCACTTTCCCCGGCACCGCCTACAACCACATCGCATTGTCTGGGCGCGGCTGGTATCCGCTGATGTTTCAAAGCGCCTCGATCAACCCGTATAACGGGCAGATTGCCGAGCAGCGCTTGCTCTCGGATTACTCGAAGCTGGAATTCGTAACGCAGTCGATGCGGCCCCTGCATACCGGCGACTTCGGCGGCCTGTGGATAAAAATGATCTGGATGTTCTTCGGCCTGCTGTTGAGCATGATGGTCCTCAGCGGACTGTTGATCTGGACCAAGCGCACGGCCATCGCCACCGCAGCGGCTTTGCGTCGCCCCGCTCGCTCCCGTGAAGCCAGCGTCTCGGAGGTCAACTCATGAGCAAGGCTGCGACACAACTCGACAAGCAACCGCTACCGGCCTCGCGCGCCCGACGGCTATGGCTGAAGTGGCGTTTTCACCTGAGCATTCTGTTGCTACTGATCCCGCTGGGCTTCATGCCGCAGTACTTCCGGGACATGGCGTTTTTCCGTGGCGACACCGGCCTGGGCGAACGCATGATCGGCCCGGTGCAGGTCGGCCCCTGGAGCCTGACGCTGGCGGAAACCCACGACGACGGCCCGGAGTCAGAGGCCCCGGGGGTTTACGTTAAAGAATTCAACGTTGCGCTGTGTGACACCTGCATCCCGCAGATCAAGGCCGGCTACATGCGGATCGGCAAACCGCGCAGCCTGAGAACGGCCGGGGCGATCTTCGAGGGCAGCCCTTACCGCATGGGCGCTGAAGTGTCGGTTTCGCCCTCCGCCAGTCCGAATGATGAGCTGTGGATCACTCTGGAAGGCTGGGACGGCGCAGTTCACCAGACCACCCTGGCGCTGGCCAAGGCGTCCCCCAAAACCGTCGAATGGCTGAAGAGCCAAGGAGACCGTCCATGACACGTACTTTTTTTGCGAGTGCTGCCCTGCTGCTGTTGAGCGCCACCAGTCTGAATGTGCAGGCCCACACGCTGCTGTGTGAGTGTCACGCCATAGGGGCCGATCAGGTTCAATGCAAAGGCGGGTTCGCCCACGGTGCCGCTGCCAGCGGCGTGACCGTGGATGTGATTGGCTACGACGAAAAGACGCTGGTGGCTGGCAAGTTCGGCGAGGACTCCACGTTTACCTTCGACCGCCCGGCTGGCGATTTCTATGTACTGATGGACATGGGCGCTGGCCACACGCTGGAAGTCGATTACAGCAAGATCCAGGCGCAGCGATAACCTGTCAGCAGCGCCTTAAGCGCTGGGCTTCAGATTAACGCCCAGCGCTGCCGTAAACGCTTTGACCAGCGGACTGCGGGGCGCGCTGTGGCGCAGGATGAGGCTGAAGGGGGTCTGGATCTGAATCAGGTCGGCGCGCAGCGAGCGCAACGTGCCGTCGCGCACGAAACGCTCGGCATAATGCCGGGGCAAAAAGCCAATGAAACGCCCCGTCAGGATCAACATCGCCACGGCTTCAACCTGGGAGGCCGAAGCTGACTGGCTGTCGTACGTCACAAAACTGGCCTTGTCGCGGTGAATGGCGTACCGGTGATTGATGACCTCATGCTGGCGAAGACAGCAATCGTCCAAGGCGGTTTCCGCAACATCGAACAGCGGGTGCCCGGTGGCGCAATAGGCGTGGGACACCTCCTCATACAGCGGGAAATAATCGAACTCCTCGCGTTGCTGATACACCGGGACAATGCCCAATACCATCCGCCCTTCAACCACGGCACGTTCGACTTCATCGAGTTGCGCGGCATGAAGTCGCAGCCTTACTTTAGGCGCTTGATCATGCATCGTTCTAAGCGCAGCAATGAGCGGTGAGTTCGTATCCGACATCGTGTTATCGATCACACCGATACTTAAATCACCGATTAACTCGTGCTGCGCCGAACTAATCCTGTCGCGGAAACTGTCCACCGAAGAGAATAAATCGATGGACGCCTGATAGACAAGTTTACCTTCTTCGGTGAGGCAAAAGCCTTCGCGTCCGCGGGTGCACAGGCGCATACCAATACGGATTTCAAGGTCGGAAATCTGCTTGCTGATGGCGGCCAGGCCCACGTTCAGCTCATTTTGCGCAGCACTGAAGCCTCCTGCTTCGACCACCGCCTGAAATACTCGCAACAACTTGAAGTCCAGCCCGCTCAGCGTTAGCGGCGCTCTGGCTCCCGGTTTTGGCGGCAAGTTTCCAGAAGTGGAAAGTGGGGTTTCCATAATGCTTATTTACCTCGCCCGTCATATTCAACAGGCTGTGACTTACTACAAAAACATGCCTTGGCCGCAATAATGAGCACAGATAATAGCGACTGGCAACCATCCATTCGATACCCCGATCAGTGACAAGTCGCTGATTTAAAGATGATTAAAACCTGACACTTCGATCAGGACTTGATGCTTGAAACTGCCCTCCAAAGTCAGCGAATAACTGGATGACGTCCGCGTACTCCTGCGGGAATGACGCGCTCTCCGGTTCGTTAGCGACTATCGAATTCGCGCTTGCAGAGGAAAAGAACCATGTCTGAGCCAACCGATCGCCTATGGGGCGCACGTTTCAAGACCGGTCCGTCCGAAGCCCTGGTGGCGCTGTCCCGCGCGCCGGAACGCTACTTTCGCCTGACACCGTACGACCTTGCCGGCTCCCGTGCTCACGCTCGTGAGTTGCAGCGCGCAGGGCTGCTGGATGACAGCGAAACCAAGACCATGATCGACGCGCTCGACGCCATCGGCCATGACTTTCGCGAAGGAACCCTCCAGCCGACGCCAGACGATGAGGACGTGCACACCTTCATCGAGCGAGCGCTGACTGAACGCCTGGGTGCGCTGGGTGGCAAGCTGCGCGCCGGCCGCTCGCGCAATGACCAGACCGCCAACGATTTAAGGTTGTTTCTGCGCGATCACGCCCGGTTGATCACCACCGAGGTGCTCGGGCTGCAGCAGGCGCTGGTGGCCCAGGCCGACCAGCATATCGAAAGCATTTGCCCGGGCTTCACGCACCTTCAGCAGGCGCAACCCATCGTCTTCGCTCACCATTTGCTCGCCCATGCGCAATCGATGCTGCGCGATGTGCAGCGGCTGGTTGACTGGGACGTGCGCACGTCGCTGTCGCCACTGGGCGCAGCGGCGATGGCCGGTTCCGCCATTGCCCGTGAGCCGGAGCACTCGGCCAGGGAAATGGGCTACAGCGGCCCGTGCGAAAACTCGATCGATGCGGTCGCCAGTCGCGATCATGTGGCTGAGTTTCTGTTCGTGGCCAGTATGCTCGGGGTGAACATCTCCCGCCTGGCCGAAGAGTTTTGCCTGTGGTCATCGCGGCAGTTTCGTTGGGTGAGCCTGGACGACGGCTACGCCACGGGCAGCTCGATCATGCCGCAGAAGAAGAACCCGGACATTGCAGAACTGGCACGGGGCAAGGCCGGGCGCCTGATCGGGAACCTGACCGGTCTGCTCTCGACCCTCAAATCACTGCCGCTGTCATACAACCGCGACTTGAGCGAGGACAAGAACAGCGTGCTCGACAGCGTCGACACCCTGCTGTTGGTGCTGCCAGCCATGGCCGGGATGGTCGCCACCATGACCGTCAACGTGGATGAGCTGCGTCGTCAGGCGCCGTTGGGCTTCACTTTGGCCACCGAGGTAGCCGACTGGCTATCAGTGCGTGGCGTGCCCTTCAAGGAAGCCCACGAAATCACCGGCGCGTTGGTCCAGCTGTGTGAGAAGCACGACATCGAGCTGTGGGAGGCCACGCCGGCAATGCTCGCCGACGTGGACGTACGTCTGACGCCTGAGGTGCGCGAGTGCCTGACCCTCGAAGCCGCGATTGCTGCACGCAGCGGTTGGGGTGGCACTGCGCCGGAACGGGTTCGCGAACAGATCGGCCGTTTGAAGACTGCACTGACCGCACAACAGCAATGGGCTGAGACCTATGGCGGGTTTCGTATCTGACCACTGAGGCCAGGCTTTCAGGAGAAACACCATGAACCAGACCCAGGCAGAACGTCTGCAGGCTGAACGCAAGAAGATCGAAAACGCGTTCGACATCACTCAATACGAGCACGTACCCCGGCGCTATTACGGACGGATCTTTTTCGCCACGGTCATCGTCATCGCCCTGGCGGGTTTGGCGCGAGCCTTCGCCAACGGGCAGATCGAATGGTCTTACATCGGGCAGTTCCTGACGTCTCAAGCGATCATGTGGGGGTTGGTGAACACGATCGTCATGTCGATTCTGGCGATGATTCTCGGTGTGATTTTCGGCGTGATCATTGCGGTCATGCGCATGTCGGCTAACCCTATCCTGCGTTACGTCGCCATCACATACACCTGGCTGTTCCGGGGGACGCCGCTGATTCTGCAGCTGTTGCTGTGGTTCAACCTGGCGCTGATCTTCCCGGTCATTGGCATTCCGGGTGTGTTCACCCTCGACACCGTCAGCCTGATGACCCCGTTCATGGCAGCACTGCTGGGGCTAAGCATCAACCAAGGCGCCTACACCGCCGAAGTGGTGCGCGCAGGATTGCTGTCGGTGGACACCGGTCAGTACGAGGCCGCCAAGTCCATCGGCATGCCGCGCTTGCAGGCGCTGCGCCGGATCATCCTGCCGCAGGCCATGCGGGTGATCATTCCCCCCGTTGGCAACGAATTCATCAGCATGGTGAAGATGACCAGTCTGGCCAGTGTGATTCAGTACTCCGAGTTGCTGCACAACGCGCAGAACATTTACTACGCCAACGCACGGGTCATGGAGTTGCTGATGGTCGCAGGCATTTGGTATCTGGCCGTGGTGACAGTGCTTTCACTGGGCCAAAGCCGTCTGGAGCTGCGTTTCGCCCGCGGCGCCGGCAAGCGCTCGTAATCCAGGTCGAGGAGATTTACCCATGAGAAGCATCGTCAAAGCCGTCGGCCTGAATAAGTATTACGACAATTTCCACGCCCTCAAGGACGTCAACGTCGAGGTCGAACAGGGCGAGGTGCTGTGCATCATCGGCCCGTCCGGCTCGGGTAAAAGCACGCTGCTGCGCTGCGTCAATCAGCTGGAAAAGATCGACAAGGGCGGCCTGTGGGTGGATGGCGAACTGGTGGGATACCGAGTCGTCGGCAACAAACTGCACGAACTCAACGAAGCCCAGATCGCCCGTCAGCGGCTGTCCACCGGCATGGTGTTTCAGCGCTTCAACCTGTTTCCGCACATGACCGTGCTGCAAAACATCACCGAAGGCCCATGCCAGGTGCTCAAGCGGTCGCCGAAGGAGGCTCAGGAAGACGCCATCGAATTGCTCGCGCGCGTGGGTCTGGCCGACAAGCGCGATGCCTATCCCATCGAGTTGTCCGGTGGCCAGCAGCAACGGGTAGCCATCGCCCGTGCCTTGGCGATGCGGCCCAAGCTGATGCTGTTCGATGAGCCCACCTCCGCGCTGGACCCAGAACTGGTGGGCGAAGTGCTGTCGGTAATGCGCGACCTGGCGCATAGCGGCATGACGATGATCGTGGTGACCCACGAATTGGGCTTCGCTCGCGAAGTCTCCAATCGCATGGTGTTCATGGACGCAGGCCAGATCGTAGAGGCGGGAAGCCCGGAAGACATACTAATAAGTCCACAAAACCCAAGAACTCAAAGCTTCATTTCTGCCGTTCGCACCTAAACGAAAATCAAAGAGAACGACCATGAATAAACTCATTATCCCAACGATGCTTGTCGGCCTGATGGCGTCCGCCTCGGTTTTCGCTGCGATCCCCGCCAGCCTGAAAGACAAGGGTGAAATCACCGCAGCCATCGTGCCGAACTATCCGCCCATGGATTTCAAAGACCCGGCCACCAACACGCTGACAGGTCTGGATGTGGATCTGGGCAACGCGCTGGCTGAGCGGCTGGGTGTGAAGATCAAATGGCAGGAAACCGCATTCGAACAGATGGTCAGCGGCCTCGTGACCAAGCGCTTCGACATCATCCTGTCGGGCATGACAGACACAGCAGAGCGGCAGAAGTCGGTGACGTTCATCGACTATTTCGCCAGCGGCCCGCAACTTTACACGCTGACAAAAAACACCCAGATCAATGAGCTGACCGACCTGTGCGGCAAGAAAGTGGGCACCAGCCGGCGCACCACGTGGCCCGCTGAGATCGCGGCGTGGAGCAAGGCCAACTGCGAAGCGGCCGGCAAACCTGCCATCGAAGTGATCGGCTCGGAAGGCTCGGCCGATGCCCGCGCTCAACTGCGTCAGGGTCGCCTGGATGCCGCCATGCAGGGCAGCGAAACGATTCCGTACCTGATGTCCCAGGAAAAGGACGCGTACAAGCCGATCGGCGAGGCGATTTCCAAGCAGTTCACGGGACTGGGCGTCAGCAAAGCCAACCCGCAATTGGCCGCGGCCATAGTTGAAGCGATGCAAAGCATGGTCGACGATGGCACTTACGGGAAGATCCTGAAGAAGTGGAATCTGGAGCGGGGTGCTGTCACTAAGGTCGAGACGAATCAGGGTAAATGATCGTTCTCTTCTGCAGGAACTGACGAGCCTGGGCGAGGCTGCGATTGCGGTCGGTCTGACATCCCGTCATCGCAGCCTCCGTCAGCGCCTGCATTAAGCTTCGTGTGGAATATAAGGACATAAGGAAATCAGTGGATACTTACTCCCTCGTGATCCGTCGCCTGATGGTCTGCTCACTGACCATCGTCATGAGTCGGGCGATGACCAGCCCCTTGCTGACACTGTTTCTGAGCACCCGGCTCGGGCTGAATCAGCAAGACGTCGGTTTGCTGATGGGCGTCGCGGTGTTCCTTGCGACGCTGCTGGGGTTGTATGGCGGCTACATCATCGATCGCCTGGAGAAGCGCAAGCTGCTGATCCTGGCGATGCTCTCCAGTGCTGTCGGCTTCACGTTGCTCACCCTGGCGCACGACGTGTATCTGACGACACTGACACTGGTGATCACCGAAACCGCCTCAGCGCTGTTCCTGATGGGCTCAAAAGCGATCATCAGCGAGAACCTGCCGGTGGGCCAGCGTGCTGCCGTGTTTTCCCTGCGCTACACCCTGACCAACATCGGCTACGCAACCGGACCGATGCTTGGCGTCTTGATTGCAGGCCAGCTGCCGCTCGCGCCGTTCCTGATTGCCAGCGCCATCGCGTTTGGCAGCGTCTTCTTGATGATCGGTATCCCGCCCACGGTCCGTGATCGCCCCGCTAACACACCGCTAAGCTTTCTCAAGACACTCGCCACGCTGAAGAGCGACCGCACGCTGATCCTTTTCACCGGTGGCAGCCTGTTGAGCACCATCGTGCACGGGCGTTATACGCTGTACCTCTCGCAGTTTCTGCTGGTGACCCATACGTCTGCGCAGGCACTGAAAATCCTGTCCGCCGTGTTGGCTTGTAATGCTGTCACCGTGATCCTGATGCAGTACCAGATTGGTCGCTTCCTCAAACGCGAGCAGCTGCCGCATTGGATTGGCCTGGGCACCGGGATGTTCGTCATCGGGCTGATCGGTTTCAGTTTCGCCGAAAGCACCGTTGGGTGGTGCGTGGCCATGTTCGTGTTCACGCTGGGCGAAATGATCATCTACCCGGCCGAGTATCTGTTCATCGACACCATTGCCCCGGATCATCTGCGTGGCAGTTATCTGGGCGCGCAAAATCTGGCCGCGTTCGGCGGTGCCATGAGTCCGGTAATTTGTGGCTATTTGTTGATCAATACTCCCGCGCAGACGATGTTTTACGTGCTCGCGGGTCTGACGGCGATGGGCGGGACGTTATGTTTTCTGAGCGGCCGACAGGCTCAACCCGGCACGCCGCGTTAAATTTGTCACTTTTCAAATCCGCCTCAAACAGGTGAGTATGTTCGGCCTAGAGCGGTCGGTCTGGCCGGCTTTTCAGCACGCCTTGGTGCGCTGACCCGGACCGTCCTGATTTCCACTTCTTTCCCGAAAAGGACATCGCATGACTCACCGCATTCTCGGCCAATCCGGCCTCAAAGTGTCGACACTCACATTAGGTTCCATGATGTTCGGTGTTCAAACCAGCACTGAAGAGTCGCTGCGCATCATCGACAAGGCCTGTGATGAGGGCGTGAATTTCATCGACACCGCAAACGTGTACAACGCCGGGCGCTCGGAAGAAATCGTGGGAGAAGCCATCGCTTCGCGTCGCAGTGAGTGGGTCCTGGCCACCAAGGTTGGCAGCAGCTCCGGCAATGCGGCGCCCAATTCAAGCGGCCTGAATCGCAAGCACATTTTCAATGAGGTGGAGTCCAGCCTGCGTCGCCTCGACACCGACTACATCGACATCTATTACCTGCATAAGGAAGACCACAACACGCCACTGGAGGTCACGGTGTCTGCCATCGGCGACCTGATTCGTCAGGGCAAGATCCGCTACTGGGGCGTGTCCAACTTTCGCGGTTGGCGCATCGCAGAGGTAGTAAATGTGGCGCTGAGGCTGGGCGTGGACAAACCGATCATCAGTCAGCCGCTGTACAACATCGTCAACCGCCAGGCGGAGCTTGAGCAGATCACCGCCGCCAGGTTTCATGGCCTCGGGGTCGTGCCCTACAGCCCGCTCGCCCGAGGCGTTCTCAGCGGCAAGTATGCGCCGGACGTGACGCCAGACAGCAGTACGCGCGCAGGGCGCCAGGACAAGCGCATCCTGGAAACGGAATGGCGTGTGGAGTCGCTGCGGATTGCGCAGAAAATTCAGCAGTACACGCAGGATAAAGGCGTTGGCATCGTGGAGTTCGCCATTGCCTGGGTGCTCAACAACAAGGCCGTAACGTCTGCCATCGTAGGACCGCGCACTGAAGAACAGTGGGACAGTTATACGAAAGCGTTAAGCGTGAATATCACCGCCGAGGACGAGGCCTTTATCGATTCGCTGGTCACGCCAGGGCATGCGTCGACGCCTGGCTTCAATGACGTGCAGCATTTCGTTACGGGGCGGTACCTGTAAGAAGCAGTGGGCTCTTGGTGTGTGCAGGGCGGCATTTCTCTCTGCATGCTCCTGGACGCCTGACTGCCCTTCTCCACAGCGCTGCTGTACATTTGACAAGGTCCGTGGTGGCTTCTAGTGTTCGCGTGGATCCAACACAGCCATGAAGAAGTAGGCGATGCACAGGACCGACAAAGAGCAGTTCCTCCGGGGCATTCTGGGCGACGAGCAGCCACCCGCACACCTGGCCCGTTCCGTTATCGAAGAGAAGGTGCGAAACGCCATCCTGGATGGTCGGCTGCCCGCAGGCATCGCATTGCGTCAGCAGGAACTCGCCACGCTGTTTGGCGTGAGTCGCATGCCGGTGCGTGAGGCCTTGCGTCAGCTCGAAGCGCAGTCACTGGTTCAAGTCGAAACGCACAAAGGGGCTGTTGTCGCGCCTCTGATTAGCGAAGACGCCACCGACGCTTATGCGCTTCGCATCTTGTTGGAATCCGAGGCGCTGCGCCAATCCATTCCATTGCTGACTGAACAGGACATCGCCACTGCGCGGGTCTGCATTGAGAAGCTGGAGGTTGAGACGGACTACGCCGTCATGGGCACACTTAATCGCATGTTCCACATGGCCCTCTACTCGCGGGCGCCCAACAAGCGGTTGCTCAAATTGGTGGCGGAGGGTCTCAACGAAGAGGAACGGTTTCTGCGTTTCAATCTGTCGGCCATGGGCCTCGGCAAGCTATCTCAGCACGATCACTGGGAGTTGCTGCAGTTCGCCCAAGCCAAGTCTGTAGGACAAACCATCAGCGCGCTTGAGCAACACTTGAACCGTGGGGTTAAAGCCATCAGCTCCTATCTGAACAGCCGCCCTGCTGCGATTGCCAGCGCCACTACGACTCGGCGCAAACGCACACCTACTCAGCCTTAGCGGGCCAGTGGCATATCTGTGTTTCAACTAAGCATTTCAGCGTTCTAGAAAGACAAAACCCCTGTCTGCTTGCGCAGACAGGGGTTTCGGAATTCAATCTTGACGATGACCTACTCTCACATGGGGAAACCCCACACTACCATCGGCGATGCACCGTTTCACTGCTGAGTTCGGGATGGGATCAGGTGGTTCCAGCGCTCTATGGTCGTCAAGAAATTCTGTTGCTGATCCGTCATCAGGTAACGTGCCAGCGAATTTCTATAGCTTTCACTAAAACAAAACCCCTCACCGCGCAAGCGATGAGGGGTTTCGGAATTTAATCTTGACGATGACCTACTCTCACATGGGG